>NZ_JAMQAU010000024.1:0-86127 GCF_023701505.1 Pseudomonas sp. SR18
TCTTCAACAACTTCAACCACTTGCGCTTCAGATCTCTCATCAGCGGGAGGCGAATTCTACAGCGTTACACGCTGCTGTCAACACCTCTTTTTCAACTTCCTTTTGGCTTCGATGAACTGAAGCAACCTGCTGCCGAAAACTGCGTAACCCATTGTTTATAAAGGATTTTTCCGTTTCGACTGCGCCGGAAGTGGGGCGAATTATAGGCTTCCAGAATCTGCGGTCAA
This sequence comes from Pseudomonas sp. SR18, assembly GCF_023701505.1. Lineage (NCBI taxonomy): Bacteria > Pseudomonadati > Pseudomonadota > Gammaproteobacteria > Pseudomonadales > Pseudomonadaceae > Pseudomonas > Pseudomonas sp. SR18. The sequence continues at coordinate 228 of NZ_JAMQAU010000024.1, forward strand.
GCGTTAATTTGGTTTTTCTATCAAATGGCACGCAGACCTGCAAATCCTTCTATATATAGAGCGCCCCCCACGTAAGAAGGTGTATTTGAAGCTCGCCATCAAGTTACGCGCCGCGCCGACTCGCCATTGCTGAACGGTGCTTGGGCATGGGATGACTGCATGGGTTGCGTCCTTGTCTTTGAGGGCGTTTGCCTTGTACCCGATCCATGTGGTGACTGGATACGCTCGCCAAGGCGAGTTGGAACCTGGCCAATAAATATTGTTCCTCCTGCATCCAACCCGGCAGGTCTTTTTTTTCACGCCGATAACGGTGATCATCGCCCTCCCCGCCCCCAGAGGAACCGACACCATGGAATTGACGCTGGAAGCTGTTGCGCTCTTTGCACTCAAACTTGTGCACGAGGAGGACGGCGGCAGTCCGGTATTAAGGGACGACCTGGTGATGGATGGGTATGAGCGGGAGGTGTTTGGGTTGCTTGTGCGGCAGGGGGACTTGCCGACGATCCAGCTCAAGTTGCGTGCGTGTGTTGACCAGGCACTGGCAGCACTGGGCGGCGCGGATACGGTGTTGGGGCGGGAGTTGCAGCGATTGGCGGGTGAGGTGCGGCAAGCCCGCACGCTGGAGGAACTGAACCCACCGCTTGACGCACTCAAGGACTACCTAAAAGCCATCCAATGACGCCATGTGGAGGGCTTGCCCCCGATGGACGCCAACGATAGCGCGCTCTAATTGACTCACCACAAGGACCGTCAAATGATCGACTTCAACAACAAAGGCTTCTTCAAGCTCAAGCAAAACAACGAATACGCCGAACGCGTCTCGGCCCTGCTGCTGGACGGCGAAGAAGTCATCGACGCCTACAAAGCCATGCGCGACGGCGTGGTCTTCACCACCAAACGTATCATCGCCGTAAACGTGCAGGGCATTACCGGCAGCAAGAAAGACTTCACCTCACTGCCGTACAAAAACATCGTCGCGTACTCGGTGGAAACATCCGGCACGTTTGACCTGGATTCGGAGCTGGAGATTTACTTTTCGTCGCTGGGAAAAGTGAAGTTTGAATTTACGGGGAAGACGTCGATCGTTGAGATTTCGCGGATCATCTCCAAGCATCTGCTGAGCTGATCAGCAGATATACACCGATCAAAATGTGGGACGGGCGGTGCGACGATTCGACTTGCCCCCGATAGCGCCCTCCCCCACACCATCAAACCACAGCGGTTTCTCCAGGACCTGGAACGTAGTAAACGTCCCGCGGCTATAGAAAGCACGCTTACTTTTCCCACAACCTCCATCGAAAAATGCCAATTCCATCCCCCTGATCCCTCCCCGTAGCCTCACTCCCTCGCACAAGGAAGTGAGCCCCTCATGTCAGAACGCTTTTACCCTCCAACCAAGGAACAACTACGCAAGCAGCGCATCCTGACGCCACAGCCAAAGCGTGCGGCCTATTCACCGTTGATTGATTTATTCGAACCATTCCCTGCCGCAAAATCTGCACCCGCAAAAGCGCCTGGCTGTGTTTTCGTGAAGCCTTGCCAACTGCCCGACGGCCACACCCACTACTCAGATCCCACTGCCTACGTACCACTTGAGCTGATCACGGAGTACGGCCATTTCAGCCTGTTGGGCGGCCGTGAAGTTGACAGCCGGGGCGCTGTTGCCCTGCGCAAGATCAGCGGCAGCGCCTTGCCCGTTGGCTTGGGGCAGTTGGCGTTGCGTACGGCGGTCGTGGAGTCGGCCGCTGCCGCAGTCGGTTCTGTGGCCGCGCCTTTGTTAGGCGGGTTGGTAGCGTTGGTGTGGCCCGGGAAGCTGGGCGATAGCGCGCTGTATAGCGAGGAGCAATTACGCTCGCTGCAGCAGGCGCGTTCGCAGATGCGTTTGCATATCGAGCAACGGGAAGACGGTACGCTCAAGGGCTATGGTTTTTACACCGGCGACAACCCCGCCTGGCAGATGATTGAAGTGGTGCAGCTCCAAACACGCAGCGATCAGTTCGTAGCAGATTTGGGTGAGGGTGTTGAGCTGATCTGGACGCCCGCCGTTGACCCAAGTGACACGCTGGGGATTCCGGCGTTGCAGGCTGCGCCGCAGGCGCCGGTGATCTGGATTTACCCGCCTACGGAGAAGGCGGCGCAGATTCTGGTGAACCCGATTTACCCGCCGCAGTATCGGGATTTTATTCTGGTGTTCCCCGTGGGGTCCGGGGTTCGGCCGCTGTATGTGGTGGTGAGTGAGCCGCGGAAGGGGCTAAAGAATCCGGATCATGATTACTTTCCAGCCCCCCGAACAGAAGACATAACGGGCTTTCCTGGCTTGATCCCCCAAAGGCCTGTCACACCAAGGAAAGGCGGGAGTGGCTTACGCGAGCGCTGGATAGATGCAAAAGGCCGGAAATTATTCGAATGGGATGCCAAGAAAGGCGAGCTGGAAGTTTATCGAAACAGTGACTTGGAACACCTCGGCGCATTTGACCCATATACAGCTGAACGCCGAGGACCTGCGAAACCAGAACGCCGAATTTACAGATGAACAGGAATTCAAATAATGGTTATGAAAATCCGATTGCGCTGGTACGAAAAGCATAGCAATGACTTGAAAGCGGATGAGTATTCAGCCGACGTCGATGATGCAGACAGTGTTTTTGAAGCGTTAGATCTAGCCGAAGAAACCGCGATATATGCCGACGTTTTCAATCTGCTGCCTAGCTGGATACCGATCATTCAGCCGCACTTTCAGCACGTGATTGAACCCTCCAATCTCGACTACCAAATCTCCTTCCGCTACCAAGGCGCCTGGCCGCCAACTCCAAAACAACCCAAGGAAGCGTCATGAGAGCCACAGCAAAAAAGCCCCTCCTCTACCGCTCCGTCAACACCCGAACCCGTGGCGTGCGCCACGGCAGTGGTGGCGCTTACCGGTACGAACGGAATACCAAGACCGAAAAAGACACGCTCGCCACCCGAGGTTCAATGCACAACCATCAACGCCACGGTTTTGATTACACGCCGCTGTTCCGCTTCCTGTTGTCCAAGGTCGGTCAGCCATGGGACGCGGTTTTCAGCGAAGCCAACGCACGCCTGGATCGGCCGAATCCGGTGTTCTGGGTGGTTGCGCTACATGAAAGCGAGAAACAGGATTACGTGAGAACGGATGAAAACAGCTACTACAGCGGCCTATACGTCGACGACGCAGGTCTGCTGCAAAAGGTAGAACCACAACTGACACCCGAAAACATGAAACCTTATTGCGACTGCTGCACCCACACCTTCAACGGGGTGGTCGTCACGCAAGCGGTGGGCTATGCCCACCGCTGAATAACCGCTTAACCCGCCTTCGTCTCACCCCCCGCCCCACCAATCAACACCCGATTCGCTGGGTCCGTAATATCAAACACCTGCTGCATACACGCCGAACGACTCGGCGAGAACTGGAACTCCACCAGATACACCTTGGCCTTCTCCGGAACGAACGTGCTCACCGGCGGCACGCAGCTGTAAAAATCCCCATTGCCGATGCTGCCAGCGCTGCCGAATACGGTGAGTTTCTTACCCGGATCGGCCTGGGTTTCCAGCTGTGGAAAACGCCGGAACCCGGCGCTGGTTACTGTTTGGATAGTTTTGGCGATCCAGTTGAAGACTTGGCCTTCGCCGTTGTACACCACGGTGCCGAGGATTTCCGGGCGTTGGTCGGGGTCGCCTTCGCGGCTGATGGCGAATTTGACGGGGTTGTTGCCGCCCACGGCTTTCATGATGACTTTGGCGTGTTCGGCGTCGACGGTCACGGTTTTCTGGCGAAACTGGATGCCGTCTTTAAGCAGGGTCGGCGAGGAGTCGCGTTGGTTGGATTGGCAGGCGCACAGGGCAAGGGCGAGGGAGAGCAATGCGATTCGCTTCACGGGATGTCCTTATCGGTGTGAGGGGGGTGTGATGACTGGACTCGGAATTGAACGGAATGTTCCGCACTCTCCAAACCTTGAAGGCTGGCCACGATCTCTCCGGTGAGCGTTTTTTTGTGGAGAGCAGGCTTGCCGATGCCGACGTGATCGAGCGTCGGTTGCGCGCGCTCCTGACTACGGCGCAACAATGTGCGCAAGTGATTATTTGGGCTGGAAGGTCTCAAGGTACGCCAGGATATTTTCAATCTTCTCCTGATCACTGATCCCCCAGAAGATCATCCGCGTACCACTCACCACCTTCTTCGGCGCCTCGATGTAGGCGGCGAGTTTGTCCCGCGTCCAGACCACGCCGGAATTTTTCATCGCATCGGAATACTGATAGTCGGTGGTGGTGCCGGCAGGCCTGCCGATGATGCCATTGAGTTCCGGCCCAAACCCGCCGCGCGCGCCTTCGCCGACGCTGTGGCAACCGCCGCAGGTCTTGGTGAACAGCTTGCCGCCCGCCTCGGCATCGCCGGCCGCCAGGGCTGCATGGGTGTTGAAGATCAGGGCGAGGGTCATCACGGCACGGTACTTCATAGGGACTCCACATCGGCTGGTGCGACGATTATGCCTGTTTGTCAGGAACGCATGCCCATCCAGATCACCGCTTCGGTCCATGCAGTGACCACGGGCGTCAGCATTTTGAACCAGGGATCATTCACATCGATCTGCGCCGCCGACTGGTCGTGATGGTGCTGTTCCTCATCCACAATCGAAGCAATGGCCGCCACCGCCAGCGGGTCGATGTTGCGCAGGGCGTGCAGCTGATGGGCCAGATGTCTAAGCACCACGCTTTCGACCGCCACGGTGGTGGTCATGATGGCTTTGCGACCACAGAGACCGGTGAGCAAACCCAACGCCAGTCCGCCGAGCCCGCACAGCCAGTAGCTACGGCAACGCGGATATCCTCGGCGCTGCAACTCGGCTTTGAACACGGCACGGTGGCGGCGCTCGTCGCCGAGGAACTCGGTGAGTTCCGCGACCAGGCTCGGGTTGAACAGCCGGGCTATAAACAGTTGGCCGCTGTAGATGCAAATCGCGCCATGCTCACCGGCGTGGTCGACTTTAAGCATGCGATTGCCGAGGTCATGGTCGATCAAGTGAACGTTCACGGTTGATAGCCTTTTGCGTGGGTTACAAAGCGCAGCCATCGTGCCGCACCTCCCGCCAAATACGCAAACTAGACACTCTGAATGACCACCCATCGTTTAGGACATATCCAATCGAACCTATCCCGCCGCGTTCGACTCCACCTTACTAACCCCTGATGGTGGAGTAAGGATCATGGCTCAGCCATCGATTTTAGTGCTGGAAGACGACGAGATCATTCGCTCGTTAATGGTGGATGTACTGGAGGAATTCGGGGCGCATGTCACCTCGTTTCCTTCGGCGGATGAAGGGATGATTTTTCTGGAGCGTGATGATGAACAGGTCGACCTGATCGTCAGTGATGTTCAGATGCCTGGTTTGCTCAACGGCTACGACTTGAGTCGGGTGGTGGCTCATAGATGGCCGGAAGTGCAGGTGGTGCTGACATCCGGCAACACGAAGATCGCGGCGCAACTGGGGGGGTCGGTGCGGTTCCTGCCAAAACCGTGGAGCGCCGAACACCTGCTTGAGTGTGTGCAAACGGCGCTGACGCAACAAGGCTCGCGCCTGCATTGATGGCGTCGCGACATCACTTAAACCGAACTTTGGGACACGCGCTGCTGTCATTAATGAGCAAGGAGCGATTTTTCTGATCCGCTGGTCAGACTCTTCGCCTTGTGCATACAGCCAATGGCCATGAGATGTGTAGAATCGTCGCCCACTTCTATGCGTCATTTACGGCCGGCAGGCCCACAGTTCGAGCTTACTGAATGCATTCACAGGTCCCTGACGTTGCTGCGCCCTCATTGCTGGAAGCGTTGCGCACAGGCACGGCCCTACTGCATGTCGCGCTGGAAAAGCGCCTGCCGTTTTTCAGCGAACAACTGGATGCCGACTGGTATCGACGCTTGCTCCAAGCGTATTACGGTTTTTATGGACCAATGGAAGCAGCGCTGTATGACTGTGAGTTGATCCCCGAAGGATTCGACCCTGTACTGCGTGTGAAAACCCCGACGCTGTTGAACGATCTTCATGCCCTTGGCCTGAATGACGACGCCATCAACGCGCTGCCCTGCCGCCCCCACCTCCCGCGACTCGACTCTCCCGCCGCCTGCCTCGGCGCTTTGTACGTGCTGGAAGGCGCCACCTTGGGCGGCCAGGTGTTGCGCCGGGAAATGGCCAAGCGCCTGGACCTGGATGCCGACAACGGCGGTGCATTTCTCAATGTGTATGGCGCCGAGACCGGTCGGCGCTGGAAAGACTTTCTCGACTATCTGGGCCGCCGGCCGCAGGACGCGTCAGCCAGACAGCGTGCAGTGGACGCGGCCCGTTCGACATTCAGCTGCTTTGAGCAATGGCTCGACAGCCAGGAGGTACTGCTATGAAACCCGATGATTTTGAGGAACTGCTTGCCAACTGTGCCGACGAGCCGATCCGCTTTCCGGGGGCGATCCAGCCCCATGGTGTGTTGCTGACGCTGTCCGACCCCGACCTGAAGATCATTCAGGTCAGTACCAACGTCGCCAGCCTGTTCAACCATGCGCCCGAAGCCCTGTTGGGCCAACCACTGCATACGCTACTGGGCGACGAGCCTGCTGCTGCCGTGCAACACATGGTTGAGCACAACAACTTTATCGACGCGCCGCCGCTGCACGTGACCTTCAACGGTGCCAAGTTCGACGGCCTGCTGCATCGCCATCAGGGCGTGCTGGTGCTGGAGTTCGAACCCTTGCTGGAAAACTTCCGGCCACGGGCAGTGAAGGGTCGCACCAGTGATCTGGGCAAGATGCTGCAACGTTTGCAGGCGGCGAAAACCCTGCAAGCGCTGTACGAAATCAGCGTGAATGAAATCCAGGCCATGACCGGCTACGACCGTGTGCTGATTTACCGCTTCGAAGAGGAAGGCCATGGCCAGGTGATTGCCGAAGCGTCGGCGCCGTCCATGGAACTGTTCAACGGGCTGTTCTTCCCCGCGTCCGACATCCCCGAGCAGGCCCGCGAGCTGTATCGCACCAACTGGCTGCGCATTATTCCCAACGCGGCCTATGAGCCGGTGCCACTGCTGCCCAAGCTGCGCCCGGACAGCGGCGAGCCGTTGGACCTGAGCTTCGCCACCCTGCGCAGTGTGTCGCCGATTCATTGCCAGTACATGCAGAACATGGGCGTGCTGTCGTCCATGAGCATCTCGTTGATGAAGGGCGACAAACTCTGGGGCCTGATCAGTTGCGGCAACCGTGAACCACTGCTGGTACCCAACGAGTTGCGCACCACCTGCCAGACCATCGGTCAGGTATTGTCATTGCAAATCAGCGCCATGGAAGCCCTGGACCTGAGCCGCCAGCGCGAGGAAAAAGTCGAGGCCCTGGCGCTGCTGAATCAGGCGATGAAAGCCTCAGCGGACAACGTGTTCGATGGCCTCGCCCAGCAAGGCCAAGTGCTGATGGACCTGACCCTGTCCGGCGGCATCGCGATCATCGAAGATAAACAACTGCACCGCTACGGCAACTGCCCGGAACCGGCGCAGATCCGCGCGTTGCACAAGTGGCTGCAAGAGAGCGGCGAGCCGGTGTTTTCCAGCCATAACCTGGCCTCGGTCTACCCGCCAGCCGCTGAGTTCCAGCAAATGGCCAGCGGTGTCCTGGCCATGAGCCTGCCTAAACCGGTGGACAACGGCGTGCTGTGGTTCCGCCCGGAAGTGAAAGAGAACATCAACTGGAGCGGCGACCCGAACAAGCCGCTGGACATGGAGAACTCCAACGCTGGCCTACGCCTTCGCCCACGTACCTCGTTTGAAATCTGGAAAGTCGAAATGGCCGGCATCTCCACCAAGTGGAGCCATGGCGACCTGTTCGCCGCCAACGATTTGCGTCGCTCCGCCCTGGAAAACGACCTGGCCCGCCAGGTGCTGCGCGAGCAACAAGCCGTGCGCGCGCGCGATGAACTGGTGGCGGTGGTGTCCCACGACTTGCGCAACCCGATGACGGTCATCTCGATGCTGTGCGGCATGATGCAAAAGGCCTTCAGCTCCGACGGCCCACACACTTCGCGGCGGATTTCCTCGGCCATCGACACCATGCAGCAAGCCGCCGGGCGCATGAATGTGCTGCTGGAAGACTTGCTCGACACCTCGAAAATCGAGGCCGGGCGCTATGTGGTCAAGCCGGTGGCGCTGGATGTGAGCCAGATGTTCGAAGAGGCCTACTCGTTGCTCGCACCGCTGGCGATGGAAAAAGGCATCGACCTGTCGTTCAACGCCGAGCCTGGTCTGTTGATCAACGGTGACCCGGAGCGGCTGTTCCAGGTGCTGTCGAACCTGATCGGCAACGCCATCAAGTTCACGCCACGCCAAGGCAATATCGGCATCAGCGCCATGAGCAACGGCGAAGAAATCGTGTTCTCGGTGCGCGACTCCGGCGAAGGCATTGCGCCAGATCAGTTGCCCCATGTGTTCGACCGCTACTGGACCCAGACCGAAAACAACCCCACCGGCAGTGGCTTGGGGCTGTATATCACCCAAGGCATCGTCCAGGCCCATGGCGGCAAGATCGTGGCGGAGAGTGAGGTGGGCCGTGGCAGTGAGTTCCGGTTTACCGTGCCGAAGGTGATTGGAGACTCACACACCTGACACTCCCACCGTGATCTGGTGTTGTCATCACACCGGCAACACCACCACCACCTCCAACCCACCGCCCGGGCGTTCTGCCAGGGTGAGAGTGCCGCCGTGCTCCAGCACAATAGCGCGGGCAGTAGACAGGCCAAGCCCAACACCGCCGGTGCTTTTATTGCGTGAATTTTCCAGGCGATAAAACGGCATGAACACCTGTTCGCGGTGCTCGGCGGCAATCCCCGGCCCGCGATCCCGCACGCGGATCACCACTTGATGCGCCCCTTGTTGCAGTTCGATTTCCGGCGCGTGCCCATAGTGAATGGCGTTGTCCATCAGGTTGGTCATCACGCGCTTGAGGCCCAGGGGCCGGCCGAAGTACACCAGGCGTGGCGGGCCGCAGCGCCAGAATCGGCGTCCCTTTTGCGGAGACTGTGCCCATGCGTGCGCTGACCTAACCCCACCACCTGGCTCGCCAGGCGGTACTGTTGCTGACTGTGTCCTACCTGGCGGGCTGTGCGAACCCGACGAAAGCGCCGTCCACCCGCTGCGCGCAGGTGAACTACCCGGTGCATGACCCGGCCGAACGGGTCAACCGCAGTGTGTTTGCATTCAACCGGGCGGTGGACAACTACGCGCTGGCGCCTGTTGCTCGCAGTTACCGCTACCTCCCGGAATTGTTCCAGCAGGGTGTGCATAACTTCGCGAGCAACTTTAGCGAGCCGAAGGTATTTATCAACGATCTACTGCAAGGCAACCCACGCCGTTCGGTCAACACCCTTGGCCGTTTTGCAGTGAATACCACGGTAGGTGTGGTGGGGCTGATTGATGTGTCGGACCGCCTGGGCATCCCGCGCCACTCCGCCGACTTTGGCCAAACGTTCGGCGGCAAGGTGTTGAGCTTCCTGGTTTCGCCGCTGGGAGACAGCGATACCGTGCAGACATTGGGCACCATCAGCCTGGTGGGCGGAACGGTCGACACCCGGGCGTCATTGTTGCCGCTCACCGATAGCCTGCAAAAACTGCCGGATTACTACAGCGCGTTACGTAATGTGGTGGCACAAAACCGCGCAGCCTTCGTGCTGGAAGGCAAGGAAGGCGCGACATCCCCTGCCAGCGAAGGCTGCGCAAAGGGCGCCGCTGATGACTTCTGACTACGGTCGTCACGGCCGTCATATCTTGCAGCAGGGCGTTTATAGCTCACCGCCCCCCTCCTCTATAAGTTTGACCCCACTTCGCTCCAATGAGCGAAGTCACTCGCACTTAATAGAAGGAAACTTCCGTGCTAAGCCCTATCAACACCGTTCCATTCCCCACTCAATACCCCGCAGCGCCGCAGGATGACGCCGCCCTTCAACGCAAGAAGCGCAGCATCGATGACCCTCGATCGCAACTGGAGCCTCAGGAGTCCGACGGTTCAGCGCGCAACAGCCGACGCACGGGCAGCGGTGGCCTGGACAGCCTGGGCAAGGGTAACCTGCTCTAAATCGTCGCACGAAGGGCTGTGCACAGCCCTTCGTCTCCACAAGCCGCCACGCCTTAACAAAACACTGACATCCATTGCGCTAACCTTGCCGGTTCAACCCTGCCCGGAGCCTTTTACTGCATGCCACATCCCGACACCTTGCCCGCCGTGCTCGCCGGCCCTCTGCTGCGACGCCTCGAACCCCAGCGGCTGGTGCTGTGGCTGGTGGGAAGCCGAGCATTGCCACTGATGCTGAGGCTGCAATGTGCCGAGCAACGCCTGGATATCCCGCTAGGCCAGGACCAGTGCCAAGTCGTGCCGGTGGGACGCGAGGCGTTTGTCCACCTGATTGATGTACGACTGGAGGAAGCGCTGCCGCAGGATGTCGTGATCGACTATGACCTGCTCGTCGACGGCATTGGCATTGCCCAATGGGCACCCCACTTGCTGTACGCCAAAGCCCAATATCCGAATTTCGTGCTGCACAGCCGCATCCATCAACTGGTACACGGTTCGTGCCGCAAACCTCACCACAGCGCCGACGAAGGCTTGCTCTGCGTCGATCGCCTGCTGGCCGATGCACAAACACCCGCCGACCGTCCGGCCTTGTTGATAATGAGCGGCGACCAGGTGTATGCCGATGATGTAGCCGGGCCAATGCTGCGGGCGATCCACGGGCTGATTGCGCGCCTGGGCCTGTTTGACGAATCTCTGGAAGGCGCCGTGGTCGACAACAGCGCCAGCCTCTACGCACATAGCGCCAGCTACTACAACCGCGCCGATCTGCTCCCGGCGCTGGACAGCAACGAGACCCTGCGCGAGCGGTTTTTCGGCGGCGTGAAAAAGCCGATTTTCACCAGCAGCACCGCCGACAATCACCTGGTGACCTTCGCCGAGGTCATGGCGATGTACCTGCTGGTGTGGTCGCCCACGCCCTGGCGCCTGATCAACCCGCAGCCACCCCAACTGAGCGCCGATGAATCCTTGCGCTACGCTCGCGAGCAGGTGACGGTGGATAAATTTCGCGAGGGCTTGCCGGGTGCTGCGCGGGTTTTCGCCCATCTGTCCACACTGATGATCTTTGACGACCACGACATCACCGACGACTGGAACCTCAGCGCGCAATGGGAAGAAACCGCCTACGGCCATCCATTTTCCAAGCGCATCATCGGTAACGCCCTGCTCGCTTACCTGCTGTGCCAAGGCTGGGGGAATAACCCGGATGCCTTTGATGATCTGGTGGGCCAAACCCAGGCACTGGCAACCCAGACGCAGAACAATCATCTGGATGCCCTCGCGCAGGACAATTTGCTGGCAACCCTGCTGAAATTCCAGCAGTGGCATTACGTCCTGCCCACCACGCCGGCCCTGGTGGTGCTCGATACCCGCACACGGCGCTGGCGCAGCGAATTCACCCTCAAGCAACCGTCCGGCCTGCTGGACTGGGAAGCCTTGAGCGAACTGCAGCAGGAACTGCTCGATCACCCCTCGGCCATCATCGTCTCGCCCGCGCCGATTTTTGGCGTCAAGCTGATCGAGACCGTGCAGAAAATCTTCAGTTGGTGCGGCCATCCGTTACTGGTGGACGCCGAAAACTGGATGGCCCATCGCGGCGCGGCCCAGGTGATCCTCAACATCTTCCGTCACTCGCGCACGCCGGGTAACTACGTGATCCTCTCGGGCGACGTGCACTACTCGTTCGTCTACGAAGTACTGATCCGCCACCGCGACGCTGGCCCCAGGATCTGGCAGATCACCAGCAGCGGCATCAAGAACGAATTCCCACCGCGACTGCTGGAATGGTTCGACCGTCTCAACCGCTGGCTGTACTCGCCGCGCTCGCCTCTGAACTGGTTCACTCGCCGGCGCACCATGCAGGTGGTGCCGCATATTCCGGAACATGCCGAAGCCGGTGAACGGTTGTGGAATTCAGCAGGGATCGGCCAGGTGTTTTTCAACGAGCGGGGGCAGCCTGAGGCGATTTACCAGCACAACGCCGATGGGAAACCTCGGACAAGGATGGTGGCGCCAAAGCAGTAGCCTAATGCCACCACCCAACAGCATCACAACCCCCCTATTCAAAGCGTTCAATCACCGTTGTAAAGTAGCCCCAGCCACGGAGTATCGGCGTCAATATTGGTAGGCCTTGGTTGCCTGCCGCGGCAAGGAATGCGCAGATGAACGATACTTCCGGCAACAACCCGCTCAATCATGCTTTTACTCACTTTAACGCCGACATGTTGCACACCGTGCTGGAGCTGGTCAGCGACGGCATTTGGGACTGGAACGCCAATACCGGGTTCGTCTACCGCAGCCCAGGCTGGTACGAAATGCTGGGCTACCCTAGCCACTCCCTGGAAAACAGTGTGTTCACTTGGGAGAGCGTCATCCACCCGGAGGATTACCCCCACGTGATGACGGTGTTCGATGATTACATCCACCGGCGCACGCCCCATTACCAGACCGAATACCGTTGCCGCAAAAACGATGGCGGCTACCTGTGGATTGAAGACCGTGGTTACGTGATTGCACGCAATGAAGACGGTTCGGTTGCACGCATGGTGGGTGCCCATCGCGATATCCATCTGCGCAAGTCCTCGGTCGAGCAGTTGGAGCGACGCAATCAATCCCTTGAGGCACTAGTGGCCGAGCGTACGCGCGAGCTGTCGCGGGTCAATCAGCAGTTGCAATTACAACTGGACGAAAACCGCTCACTGGCCGAACGGGATGCCTTGACCCTCGTCGCCAACCGTTACCGCCTGGAAAAAGTGCTGCTGGAAGCCTGCGACCGCGCCCAGCGTTTTCGCCTGCCACTGGCACTGATCGCGATGGATATCGATGACTTCAAGCCGATCAATGACCGACACGGTCACGGCGTAGGCGACCAAACCCTGGTGCAGGTCGTGGAATGCCTGGAGAGCTGCATCCGCCCAGGCGACCTGCTGGCGCGCTGGGGTGGCGATGAATTCATGGTGGTGCTGCCAAAAAGCTCGCTGGAAAACGCCAGGACCCTGGCCGAGAACATCTGCCGAACGATGCGCAACATGCCGATACGCGATGACCTCGTCGTCACCCTGAGCCTGGGCGTGGCCGAGCGGCGCATGGATGAATCCCCCGCCGCCCTGATGGCACGTGCCGATCAGGCGCTGTATCGCGCCAAGGCGGCGGGGAAAGATGGCGTGTCGGCGTAGCCCTGTCAGCGCACCGGCGGCGCGTACTGGATGCCGCCGTTGTTCCACAGGGCATTGAGGCCGCGCTTGATCTTCAACACGCTGCCCTGACCAATATTGCGCTCGAACACTTCACCGTAGTTGCCCACCTGCTTGACGATCTGCACCACCCAATCCTTGCGCAGTTTCAGGTCCCGACCGTACTCGCCATCGGCGCCGAGCAACCGCGCAACGTCCGGGTTCCTGGTGGTCTTGGCCTGCTCTTCGACATTCTGCGAGGTGATGCCCATTTCCTCGGCGTTGATCATCGCGAACAGAGTCCACTTGACGATGCTGAACCACTCGTCATCGCCCTTGCGCACCAGCGGGCCCAGCGGCTCCTTGGAGATCACTTCCGGCAACACGACGAATTCATCCGGATGGGCCATCTTGATGCGCTGTGCGTACAGCCCGGACTGATCGGTGGTCAGCACATCGCAACGCCCGGCCTCCAGGCCCTTGGCGCTTTCGTCGGCGGTGTCGAAGGTGATCGGCGTGAACTTCAGGCCGTGGGTGCGAAAGTAATCGGCAACGTTGAGCTCGGTGGTGGTGCCGGCCTGGATGCACACGGTTGCGCCGCCCAGTTGCTTGGCAGCGGTGACACCCAGTTTGTTGTTCACCAAAAAGCCGATGCCGTCGTAGTAGGTGACGCCGGTGAACACCAGGCCCATGCCCGAATCGCGGGAGCTGGTCCAAGTGGTGTTGCGTGAGATCAGGTCGATTTCGCCGGACTGCAGCGCGGTGAAACGCTCCTTGGCGGTCAACTGGGTGAACTTCACTTTGGACGCATCACCAAACACGGCCGCCGCTACGGCGTGACACACATCCACGTCAATGCCGGTCATCTTGCCGTGGCTGTCGGGCACGCCAAAACCGGGCAACCCGTCGCTGACACCACACTGGATAAAGCCTTTTTTCTGGATCGCGTCCAGGGTCGAACCGGCATGCGCGGTGCTGGCCAGCCCAAAGACGGCGGCGGCACTGATCATGGCCAAGGTGGTTTTAAATGGGTTCATGCGAGGCTCTCCCTGTCGTTCCTTATTATTCGGCACCGCACAGCCTGCGCCGGTTTCTGATGTTGCCTGGGCAGTATTGACGGGTTTGGCGCGCAGCCACAAACGACCTTTTGGCAACAGCTCCTTCCGATTTGGAATGACCCGGCGACTTTATTTCGTTTGCGACAAGGCCAGGCCCACGGCTTAGATAAAAAGACGCCCGCCACTGCCGAGTCCAGGATTCATGAGCCGCGAAACCATCAGCCAGTCGATTTCCATCGTTCATCCCATCAGCCTCAGCCACGGCAGGAATGCCGAGGTCTGGGACACCACGGGCAAACGCTATATCGATTTTGTCGGCGGCATCGGTGTGCTCAACCTCGGCCATTGTCACCCCGGCGTGGTGCAGGCCATTCGTGAACAAGCAACGAAGTTGACCCACTATGCGTTCAACGCCGCGCCGCACATGCCCTACATCGAACTGATGGACCGCCTGACCGCGTTTATCCCGGTGGACTACCCCATCAGCGGCATGCTCACCAACAGCGGCGCCGAGGCCGCAGAAAATGCCTTGAAAATCGTACGCGGCGCCACCGGCCGTACGGCGGTGATTGCCTTTGACGGGGCTTTCCACGGCCGTACGCTGGCCACCCTCAACCTCAACGGCAAAGTGGCGCCCTACAAGCAAAAGGTCGGCGTCCTGCCCGGCCCGGTGTATCACCTGCCCTACCCCAGCGCCGACAATGGCGTGAGCTGCGCTGAGGCGCTGAAGGCCATGGACCGCCTGTTCAGTGTGGAAATCGACGTCAGCGACGTAGCCTGTTTCATCCTTGAACCGGTGCAAGGCGAGGCCGGATTCCTCGCCCTGGATATCGAGTTCGCCCAGGCCCTGCGGCGCTTCTGCGATGAACACGCGATCCTGCTGATTGCCGACGAAATCCAATCCGGTTTTGGCCGCACCGGCCAGCGTTTTGCCTTCTCGCGCCTGGGCATCGAACCGGACCTGATCCTGCTCGGCAAAAGCATCGCCGGCGGCGTGCCATTGGGGGCGGTGGTCGGGCGCAAGCCGTTGATGGACAACCTGCCCAAAGGCGGGCTGGGCGGCACTTACTCCGGTAACCCCATCGCCTGCGCGGCGGCACTGGCCACGCTGGACGCTATGACGGATGAGGCGTTACACGCCTGGGGAGCCCGGCAGGAGGCCGCTATTGTGAGCCGCTATGAAACCTGGCGTGCGCAGCACCTGACGCCCTTTTTGGGCCGCCTGACCGGCGTCGGCGCCATGCGCGGTATCGAACTGGTGAATGCCGACGGCACACCTGCGCCCCAGCAACTGACCCGACTGCTGGGCCTGGCGCGGGATGCCGGGTTGCTGCTGATGCCCAGTGGCAAGTCGCGGCATATCATTCGGCTGCTGGCACCGTTGACGATTGAGCCCGAGGTGCTGGAGGAAGGGCTGGTTATTCTTGAACGGTGCCTCAAGCAGTTGGAGTAATCGCGTCAGCGCCATTACGCTGGACCAATGCGTGCAGGCTCGCCGATTATCCACGACACCTCTATACCGTAGGTTTGTTTTGCGGACGAGCGGTGCGCTTGCAGCGGGCGCTTACTGCCTTGCACCGCGATTAAGGGCATTGTGCTGCCTTGACCTGATCCCCCTCCCCCCTGAAAATGCGCGACGCTTTTTGTCTTCCCCGTTTACTGAATTAGTGAAATTTCAATGTCCGATTCTTACACCGAACACTCCACCGAAGAATCCGTAGTCGCCCTGCACGCCAAAGCTGAATACGAAAACGCCATCAATCTTTCACAGCATGTGCCAGCCGCCAAGATCATCAGCGAGATGGTGCTGGACGCGTTTCACACCTCCAAGGAAAGCGACCAGATCCGCGAGTTGCGCCTTGCCATCCGCCAGGCCCACGACGCGTTCGATGACGATAAGGCCTACGACCTGATGGGCCAGCTCAAGCAGCTCAAGGACGCCGAAGCCGCCGACAACATCGCGCTGGAAGACCTGAGCAGCAAATTCTCCATCAGCCGCATCCTGTCCAGCTTCAAGGACGACCCCGAGTTCCAGGAGCTGGTCTACGGCCTGGCCCTCAAGGTGCTGAACCAGTCTCACCAGGCCATCAGCAACCCCAGCGCCGGCAAGGGCAAGGCTTCCCGTCCCAAGAAAGAAGCCGAGGTGTTTGTGATCAGCAAGGACGGCATCAGCGTCACCCTGCCACTGCGCACGCCACGCTCCAAGCTGAACATCGACCGCGAGGCGTTTGAGTTCCTGGGCTTCAGCTTTGTGGGTGAAGGCGATGAAGCCGAGCTGGAAGTCGAGAGCTTTGTGGATAACTCGGGGGCTGAACAGCCGCTGACCCGCAAGAGCGTGATCAGCGCACTGCAGCAGCAGAGCGCGTTTGATGGATACAGCATCGCGCAACAGTGACACCACTGAACTGAATGTGGGAGGAGCTGCTCCCTCCCACATGAATTCAATACTGCGTTAGACCGTTGCCGCAAATACCTCGCGAAACCGCGCCATTTCTCGCTTGTTCCCCACCGTCACTCGCACCCACTGCGGCCAGTTTTGCCACACGCGCCCGATCAGTACGCCATGGCCGGCAAGTGCGTCGATGACCTGCTCTGCCGGGCGCTTCACGTCGATCATGAAGCAGTTGGCCTGGGATGCAGTGCAGGTAAAACCACGGCCTTTGAGCCAGGAAATGGTGTCTTCGCGCAGTTGGGCATTGAGCGCCTTGCGTTGTGGCAGCAGCTTCACATCTTCCAGGCTGGCAAGGCCGCCGAGCAAGGACGAGCCGGCCGGGACGTTGTCGCCGCCAAACACCGCCAGGCGTTCCAGCAATGCTGGATGGCCGATTGCCAGGCCCAGGCGGGCGCCGGCCATGCCGTAGATTTTCGAGAAGGTGCGCAGCACCAGCAGGTCGTCGTGGTCCTTGACCCAACTCACCACGCTTGGGGCCTCGGCGAAGTCGATGTAGGCCTCGTCCACCACCAGCACACAGCCTTTGGGTTTGTTCGCCAGGGCCTGGCGGATGGCGTCGGTCGACGTCACGGTGCCCGTCGGGTTGTTGGGGTTGCACAGGTAGAGCATGCCGGCTTGGGGGTCAGCCGCCAGCATGGCCGGGATGTCGTGGGCATGCTCGCCGTCGAGGGCGACTTCGTTGACCGGCGCCTTGTTTGATTCGGCGGACTGGCGCGGCACTTCGTAGGACGGCGTAGCCATCACCAGGCCGCGGGTTTCGCTGGTAAATGCCAGCACCGCGTAGCGCAGGGCTGCCATGGAGCCGGAAAACACCGCCACCTTTTCTTCGGCAATCCCTTGTTGCTGGGCAAACAACTCAGCCAAGGCGTACATGTGTTTATAGGGATAACGCCCCGTGGTGGCGATGCCGCGCTGCATCGCTTCGCGGGCCGCCGACGAAGGCCCGTAGGGGCTTTCGTTGTAGTTGAGCAACACCTTGTCAGTCTTGGCCGACGGCGACGCGGCAACCGCCCAATCCAGGCGTCCGAGCAAAGGCAGGGCGGCGCCGAGGGCGAGAAGGGATCGACGACTGACGCTGACCATGGTGACTACTCCTTGTAGGCGGATGATGGATTCGCACTGCTCGTATAGATGAATATGACGAGACAAGGGTCGGCTGATTTAACCGAGCGCCCATGAAAAAGCCCCGTACGGCTTTCGACGACGGGGCTTTTTCATGGGCGGGTTTCAGTGCTCCCAGTAGTCTGCGATGGGGTATTGGGCGCACAAACGCTCAAGTTCAGCGCGAAATTGCAACTGCACAGCAGGCTCGACATGGTATTCGTGTTCGCCAAGCGGCGTGACCTGGCTAAGTACCCGGCACACCAGATCGACGACCTGCCGGCAGCCCTGCGCATCGACATTGCGTTGCGCCATGGAGCCGGTGCCGATACACAGGCCACTGGTAACGGCAGACGAACGGGTCTCGCCAGGTACGCGACTTTTACTGACCACGATTCCGCAGCCTTCCAGCGCCGACTCGGCGATGGCACCGGTCATATCCCCGCGCAGACGGATCAGCACGGTATGGTTTTCACTGCGCCCGCCGACCACTTCATAGTCATGGGCCTGGAAGGCGTAGGCCGTTTCATCGGCCAGGGCGCGAACACGCCCCATGCAGACGTCGAATTCCGCTGTCATCGCGTAGCCCAGCGCGGCGGCTTTGGCGGCGATCATATTGACCGCCGGCGCGCCCTGCATCCGCGGAAATACGGCTTGATCCAGCACACGGCTGAAGGTCGCCCGCAAGCCCGGCACCTTGGTATGGGCGTCGCGGCCGGACAGGATCAGACCACCACGCGGGCCACCCAGCTGCTTGTGGGTGCAGGTGGTGGTGACATGCGCCGCATTGATCGGGCTGGGGTGCCGACCGGTCACGACCAGCCCGGCAATATGGGAAATATCGGCCAGCAGGATCGCGCCCGCCTCGTCGGCAATGGCGCGAAACCGCTCGAAATCCAGCACACGTGAATACGCCGATGCACCGCAAATGATGATGCGTGGACGATGGGCCAGCGCCAGGGTGCGCACCTGCTCGTAATCGATCAGGCCTTCGGCAGTGGTGCCGTAACGAATTGCCTTGTAGTAGGCGCCGGTAAACACCGCAGGGCTGCCGTGGGTCAGGTGGCCACCGTGATCGTGGGCCATGCCCAGCAAGGTATCCCCTGGTTCCAGCAGGGCGGACAGCACTTGGGCATTGGCATTGGAGCCCGAGTGCGACTGCACGCCGGCGTAGTGGGCGTCGAACAGTTCACGCGCCCTGCGGATCGCCAGTGACTCGACCAGATCGACGTTTTCACAGCCGGCGCGATGACGCTTGCCGGGCGCGCCCTCAGCGGTGACGTTGACCAGTGCAGACGCGGAGGCCACCAAAGTACGGGCCTTGACCGCACAGGAGGACGCGACCAATGAGAGTGTGCGGTGCTGGCGCGCCACTTCAGCGTCCAGCAGCATCGCCAACTCCAGGTCCTCGGCGCGCAGGTCCGCCATGCCTCGGCGCAACAGATCGGCCTGATCCTGCAGGTGTACGGTATTGACGGGCATCGGGGGGGGTGTCCTTTCCTTGGTCGCTGCGTGTCAGTTCGTCCTGAACCGTGGCGTTCAATTAAACAGGAAATTAAACATTTTCCAAATTAAATGTTCGCTTTTGTCCCCCTTTACCGAGCGGATGGCCATTTGCCCTGCGCGCAGGCGCTGACGAGCATCCGGGACTTTATTGTTAGGCCGCACGCGTGCAACACTTGCGCCCGCCGCGATGCCTGGAACGCCCTGGATGGGCTTTTTTTGCTGAACAATCTGTACGGCATCTTCAACGCAACGGTTTTTACTAAAGGGAAGTGGTGAGCGCGTGATGCACAGACGAGAAAAAACCGAGCACTTGAAGAGCAACATCAAGTACTTGATCAAGAGCCGTGGTGAGACCCAGCTGTCGCTATGCAACGCCGCCGGCCTGACCCGCACCACGATCTACAACATCCTCGAAGGCAAGGTCGTCAACGTTCAGCAGTCGACCCTGCGCAAGATTTCCGACTTTTTCGGTGTGTCCTACGAAGAAATCGAGACCATCGATTTTGAAGCCAAGGAAATCATCGAGAGCAGTGCCTCGCCCCAAGGCAACATGAACCCCGCAGCCGTGCCGGTGCTCAAGGAAAGCCAGGTCATGCAGCACCTGGATAAACGTATTGGCGAACTGGCCATCCTCTACCCGCTCACGTACTACTTCGGCACCTCCCATAACCTGATCGGCGTGCGACTGGAGCGCGCCATACCGGGCGTGAATGAGCCAGGCGACCTGTTGATCATCCAGAAGGGTTCGTCCAGCGACGATAAGGAAAAACTGGTGTTCGACCGGGCCACCCAAACGCTGTTCATCAGCCGTAAAGCCTGCGCCAGCTCAGAACAACTGTGTGTCCTGGGGGATATCATTGAGGAGCGCTTCAATGACCACGTATGAAAGCGAGATCGAAAACAGTAAATACAAACTGCTTGGCTTCGAAAATGACAAGCGCCTGGCGGTGATCATGATCATCGCCACGGGCAAGATCATTAGGGTCAAGTTGAGCGAAGTCTTAAACAGCGAAATCATGGATAACCTGAACAAAATGGAAGTTAAAAACCTGTACAAGAAGTACTACTCCCAGGCCGGTACGGTGACGGCGTACGACCTCAACGACCGCAATGAAAGCTCGTGGATGGTCTACATCGTCCTCAACCTGCTGCTCTTCACCTTTTATATCTTCACCAGCATTGCCGCGACTAAACCGATCTACATCGAGTCCCTCGACATTATCGTGACGCCGGGCACTTTCCTGTATCCGCTGACCTTCCTGATCGTGGACCTGCTCAACGAAAACTTTGGCCTCAGGCTTGCCAGAAAGGCCATCCTGTTTGCCTTTGCCAGCAACGCGATGATCATCGTTTTGCTCTACGGCTCGACCTTCCTGCCCGGTTTACCTGGATGGAAGCTCGACGGCCCCTACAACGATGTGATTGTGCAGGTGTCGTCGGTGTTGATCGCCTCTTCGATATCGTTCCTGGTGTCGGAAAACATCAACTCGTATTTGCTGTGCAAGATCAAAGAGCTGACCAACTCCAAGTACCTGTACCTGCGCATCTTCCTCAGTACGTTCTTCGCGGTGATTATCGACAGTTTCCTGTTCTGCTTTATCGCGTTCTACGGCGCCATGCAGACCAGCGATATCCTGAGCATGATCTATGTGCAGATCGCAATTAAGGTGGGCTTTGCGTTCTTCAATATCCTGCCGGCTTATGGCGCGCGTTCGCTGTTCAAGCGCTACCTGACCAACGCCAAGGCCTGATCCAGGCAAATCCCTCACCGGGCAACTGCACGTTTTGGGTCGTAGCAGCTGCCGAGGCCGGCCCGGCAAGACGGGATCTACATGGGGATCAGTCGAGCTGCAGTTTTTGCTTGAGGTTCTGCATGACAGCCGTCTTGTTCCGCACGTAATCATTCAAGCCCCGTGCGCGCAGGTTGCACGCATCACACTCGCCGCAGCCAGTGCCAAGGACGCCGTTGTAGCAGGTCAGTGTCTGCTCGCGAACCAGATCCAGTTTCTGGTGGTAGTCGGCCAAGGCCCAGGTCTCGGCCTTGTTCAGCCACATCAGTGGGGTTTCCAGGCGCACGTCGTACTCCATGCCCAGCTTGAGTGCCTGGTTCAGCGCCTTGACGAATTCATCGCGGCAGTCCGGGTAACCGGAGAAGTCGGTTTCGCACACGCCGGTGATGACGGTCTCGGCCTTCACCTGGTAGGCGTAGATCGCCGCCAGGGTCAGGAACAGAATATTGCGCCCCGGCACAAAGGTGCTGGGCAGGCTTTCACCTGAGCTGTTCACCGTCGGCACAGGAATGTTGTCGCGGGTCAGGCTGCTGATGGCAAGCTCATTGAGCAACGACACGTCCATCACTTTGTGAACGGTGGCCCCCAACTGCCCGGCGAGCTGCTGGGCGACTTTGACTTCTGCCACATGGCGCTGGCCATAATCGAAGGTAATGCAGTGCACTTCATCGTAGTGCGGCAGTGCGTGGATCAAACAGGTGGTGGAGTCTTGTCCGCCACTGAATACGATTACAGCTTTTTTAGTCATCGTTCTGCGTCCTGCATAGGTAGGATTTGGGCATAGTTTAAAGCTCACTCAATAAAAAACCCCGCGCTTCTTTCGAAGGCGGGGCCTTTTTACTGCTCAGGCACTCAGTGTGCGTAGGTCAGCAACAGCTCTTTCGGCACTTGGAAATCCAGGGACATCATCACGCTGAGCGCGGTGATGGTGAAGATCGAGAACACGAACAGCTTGCGCGCCCAGACGGTGTCGTCCACCGCCTTGTAGCCGGTCCAGGCCATGTACAACCAGTACATGCCCATGGCCGCGGCGACGGCAAGGTAGCTCATGCCGGCGTAGCCACTGAAGGTCAACATCAAGGTCGCCACGAGGAAGGCCAGGATGTAGAGCAGGATGTGTTTCTTGGCGACCTGGATGCCACGCTTGACCGGCAGGACCGGAATCGAAGCAGCCAGGTAGTCGTTGAAACGGAAGATCGCGATGGCGTAGGAATGCGGCATCTGCCACAGGCTGAACATCACCAGCAGCACCAGCGCAGCCATGTCGAAGCTATTGGTCACAGCCACATAACCAATCACCGGCGGCATCGCCCCCGACAGACTGCCCACCAGCGTGCCGTGAACCGACTTGCGCTTGAGGTACAGGCTGTAGAGGCCGACGTAGATGACAAAGCCGATCACGGCAAACAGCGCCGCCAACGGGTTGGCCACCTTGTACAACAGGGCCACACCGGCAACACCCAGGACGGTCGCGAAGATCAGTGCCAGCTTCAGGGAGATAAGGCCCTGGACCAGCACGCGATTCTTGGTGCGCTCCATCTTGATATCGATGTCACGGTCGATGCAGTTGTTGAAGACACAACCGGAAGCAACCACCAGGGACGTGCCGATCATCGCAGCCAGGAAGATGGCCAGATCGACATGTCCCTTGGAGGCCAGGAAGAAACCGCCCGCCACAGAAAGCACGTTACCGAAAATGATCCCCGGTTTGGTGATTTGGATAAAGTGCTTAAGCGACATCGGGTCTTACCTCACTTCGCCATCATGAACGTATGGATGCTGAACATGATCCATATCGACAGGCCAACCAGCAGCAGGATCACAAGACCTGCGAACACGAACGCAATCACGTTATCGCGCTGTTCCTTGGAACGATCCAGGTGCAGGAAGTACACCAGGTGAACCAGAACCTGAATCACCGCGAATGCCAGCACGATCATCAAGGTGATCGACTTGGGCAGGGTCGGGTACATCACCAGACCGAACGGGATGAGCGTCAGGATTACCGACAGGATGAAGCCGATGGCGTACGACTTAACGCTGCCGTGGCTCGCATCATGGCTGTCATGGTCATGGGAGTGTGCATTAGCCATTACAGAGTCCCCATCAGGTAAACAACGGTGAAGACGCAGATCCAGACCACGTCCAGGAAGTGCCAGAACAGGCTCAGGCAGCTCAGGCGGGTCTTGTTGGTGTTGGTCAGGCCGTGCTTATTGACCTGATACATCATCACCGCCATCCACAGCAGGCCGGCAGTTACGTGCAGACCGTGGGTGCCGACCAGCGTGAAGAACGCCGACAGGAAGCCGCTGCGGTGCGGGCCGTAGCCTTCGGAGATCAGCAGGTGGAACTCGTTGATCTCCATGCCGATGAAGCCCAGGCCGAACAGGAAGGTCAGGCCCAGCCAGCTCAGTACGCCTTTCTTGTTGCCCTTGTAGAAGGCCAACATGGCGAAGCCGTAGGTGATCGAACTGAACAACAGCAAGGCGGTTTCGCCGAGCACGTAAGGCAGTTCGAAGATGTCGTGGCCCGACGGGCCACCCGCTACGTTGTTTACCAGTACCGCGTACACCGCGAAGATCGACGCAAACAAGATGCAGTCGGTCATCAGGTAGAGCCAGAAACCGAAAACGGTCATCGGCCCCGAGTCGTGGTGATGGTCATCGTGCCCATGGTCATCGACATGGGCGTGTCCAGCATTGGTCACTAAGTTCGACATGGTTTAAGCCTGTTCCAACGAGGTTTCTACACGGTTGGCCGGGATCTTCTTCTCGGCTACCAGGCGAGCGTGTTGCTCGGCTTCGATGCGTTCGATCGTCTCGACCGGCACCATGTAGCCTTGATCGTCACGCGCGGCGTGAACGATGAAGTAACCGATAGTGCCAACCAGGCCCACGATTGCCAGCCACCAGATGTGCCAGATCATCGCGAAACCGAACACGGTCAACAGCGCACCCATCACCACACCAGTGGCGGTGTTGTTTGGCATGTGGATCGGCTCGTAGTGCTTAGGACGCTGGTACGCAGTACCGTCTTCCTTGGCTTCGGTGAACGCATCAATGGTGTTCGCAGTAGGGATCACGGCGAAGTTGTAGAACGGAGGTGGCGACGAAGTCGACCATTCCAGGGTGTGGCCATTCCATGGGTCGCCGGAGTCGCAAGCGTTCTGCTTACGGTCACGGATACTCACGTACAGCTGGATCAGCTGGCAGGCGATACCCACGGCGATCATGATCGCACCGAACATGGCGACGTACAGGTACGGCACCCACTCAGGGTTGGTAGTAGCGTTCAGACGACGGGTCATGCCCATGAAGCCCAGTGCATAGAGCGGCATGAACGCGACGAAGAAGCCCGAGATCCAGAACCAGAACGCAGCCTTGCCCCAGCCTTCGTGAAGCTTGAAGCCGAACGCTTTCGGGAAGTAGAAGCTGAAACCAGCGATGTAACCGAATACCGCACCGCCGATGATCACGTTGTGGAAGTGAGCGATCACGAACAGGCTGTTGTGCAGGACGAAGTCAGCACCCGGAATGGCCAGCAGTACGCCGGTCATGCCGCCGATGGCGAAGGTCACCATGAAGCCCAGAGTCCACAGGACCTGGCTGGTCATGCGCAGACGACCGTGGTAGATGGTGAACAGCCAGTTGAATAGCTTCACCCCCGTCGGGATGGAAATCAGCATCGTCGCCAGGCCGAAGAAGGCGTTGACGCTGGCCCCCGAACCCATGGTGAAGAAGTGGTGCAGCCACACCATGAAGCCCAGTACCGAGATCGCACCCGATGCGTAGACCATCGAGTGGTGACCGAACAGGCGCTTGCCGGTAAAGGTCGAGATGACTTCGGAGAAGATACCGAACGCTGGCAGGATCAGGATGTACACCTCAGGGTGACCCCATGCCCAGAACAGGTTCACGTACATCATTGGATTGCCACCAAGTTCATTGGTGAAAATGTGGAAATCCAGGTAACGGTCAAGCGACAGCAGCGCCATGGTAGCGGCCAGGATCGGGAACGAAGCCACGATCAGGACGTTGGCCCAGGTGCAGGTCCAGGTGAAGATCGGCATGTCCATCAGTTTCATGCCAGGGGCGCGCATTTTCAGGACGGTGGCCAGGAAGTTGACCCCCGTCAATGTCGTCCCGAGCCCTGATAACTGTAGCGCCCAGATGTAGTAGTCCACACCCACGCCAGGGCTGTATTGCAGGCCCGACAATGGCGGATACGCGACCCAGCCGGTCTTGGCGAATTCGCCGACGCCCAGGGACAGGTTGATCAGCACAACGCCGGAAACCAGCAGCCAGAAGCTCAGGGAGTTCAGGAACGGGTAGGCAACGTCACGGGCACCAATCTGCAGCGGCAAGGCAAGGTTCATCAGGCCGGTGAAGAAAGGCATCGCCATGAAGATGATCATGATCACACCGTGAGCGGTGAAGATCTGGTCATAGTGTTCAGGCGGCAGATAGCCAGGCGAACCCTCGGTGGCCATGGCCAACTGGGTACGCATCATGATGGCGTCGGCAAAACCACGCAGCAGCATGACCATGGCAACGATGACGTACATGACACCGATTTTCTTGTGGTCGACAGACGTCAGCCACTCGGTCCACAGGTAGGTCCATTTCTTGTAATACGTAATTGCTGCAAACAGTGCCAGACCACCCAGCGCGATCATGGCGATGGTCACCATTACGATCGGCTCGTGGAACGGGACCGCATCCCAACTTAATTTACCAAACATCGTTTACTCCTCTGCCCCAGCAGTTGAATGCGAGCCCGTGTCAGAACCTTCAACCGCGGCCACTTCTTTCTTCTCGTGCTTGACCGGCTTGCCTGGCTTCATACCTTCGTACTTGTCGACGATTTTCTGAAACAGGTTCGGCTCATACGTGGAGTACAGGGCGACTGGGTTGTTCTGGCTTGGTTTGGTCAGGGCGTCGTATTCAGCTTGATCAAGCTGTTTAGGTGCGGCCTTGACTTCGGCTACCCAGGCGTTGAAATCTTCCTGGCTCGTCGAGATCGCTTTGAATTTCATGCCGGTGAAGCCAGCGCCGCTGTAGTTCGCGGAGATGCCTTCCATTTCAGCTTTTTCGTTGGCGATCAGGTGCAGGCGGGTCTGCATGCCTGCCATCGCGTAGATCTGGCCACCCAGGGCTGGGATGAAGAACGAGTTCATCACGGCGTCGGAGGTGATCCGGAAGTTAAGCGGGGTGTTCTCCGGGAAGCGGATCTGGTTGACCGTGGCGATACCCAGGTCCGGGTAGATGAACAGCCACTTCCAGTCCAGCGCGACCACTTCGATGTTGATCGGCTTGACGTCGGACTCCAGCGGACGGTACGGGTCCAGCTCGTGGGTCGACTTATAGGTGATGTAACCCAAGGCGATGATGATGAGGATCGGGACCAGCCACACCGCGATTTCGATCTTGGTGGAGTGCGACCACTTGGGCGCGTAGGTCGCGTTGGTGTTCGACGCGCGGTATTTCCAGGCGAAGGCGAAGGTCATGATGATCACAGGCACCACGACCAACAGCATCAGCAGCGTGGCGGTGATGATCAGGTTTCGTTGATCCAGACCGATCTGTCCTTTCGGGTCCATCAAGGTCCACTTGCAGCCTCCCAGCATTAACATCATGCCAAGCAGCGGCAAAAAGCCTAGTAATCGGGGGTACCTGTTTTTACTCATCTCACGACCTCTAAAGCAGCTTGCGCAATGCAGTTGGGTTTTGATCGCCAACACTTCACCCTGCCAAGGGTTGGCATTTCTCTTCGATTGAATAAGAGCCTGCCCGGCACGCCATAACGGAGCGTTTCACGGACCTGCGGTGAGTTCTTATTCGATTTCGTGGTTAAAGGCCTTGTTACAGACCAATTCCATTTGGTGCGGATAGTTGAAAGGCTGCCGGAACCTTGGGGTCGCACAGAGCCATCCATCTGCCCCTCGACCGCTCCGGTGCTCAAATATTGAACAGCACCGGACATTCAGTGCGGGCGATTGTAGTTAGCTAGCGATGTATAAACCATGTCTTATAAAGAAATAATTTTTATCGATTACAGCAATAATCCTTCACCCATATTGCAAGGGTTCGCGATCTTATCGCGTTAGATTCCCAACAAAAACCACAAAAATTGCCGTGTTATTGGCGCAACCGCCGCAGCCCTTACATCGCGTAAGGGCATGCAAAACCTATCCAACCCCCCAGAAAACAAGGCATTCGGACATCACGCCAAGGCGTGTACGGCGTGAGGCGCATGGCCTCTCGCGAACCACGAACTGACAGCACATCTTGGGCGTTTTTTGCAAATTTAAGCGATGGTTTGGCGGGTCAGAAACGTCCTGCGGCGGCTTCCGTGTGACAACATGTCGCACGCTGCGCGCACCCCACCGTTGTCCGGCGTCACGCTCTGTTCACAAAAGCCTACAGGCAAAAACGCCCCGGCCTTCCTTAAAGAAGGACCGGGGCGTTTTCATGGAAGAGGTCAGGCCTTGCGTTGGCGATTGCGATAGATGCCCAGGGGCACCAGGATCACCGTTAGCACGAACGCCACCAAGGCCCACTGCGCCAGGGACAGGCCCAGCACCGGCGGGTACGGCGTGCTGCAGAAGCCGTCGACCTGGAAGCCCAGCGGGAAGACCTTGGCCAGGGGCAGGTCATCGACGATAGGTTGCAGCACATCGATGCCACAGCTGACCTGCGGGAAGAACTGGGTGTACACGTGGTGTCCCGCCGCGGCCACCCCGCCGACGGCGCTGAGGATCACCAGGCCTTCGAAAAAGGTCAGGGCACCCTTGGTGCGCATGGCTGCGCCGATGAACGCGAAGATCGCAATCAACAACAAGGCATAGCGTTGCAGGATGCACAGCGGGCACGGCGCCTCGCCCAGCACCACCTGCATGTACAAGGCCCCACCGATCAGCGCCAGGCAGATGATGCCCAGCAACACCAGAAAGCGCCGCTCCCTGCCTAAACGCAATTCGTCACTCATCCCCGTATCCCTTTGTTTGGTTGTGCCAATGGCCGCAAGTTTACACACAGGGAGTGGTTTAAACAGAGGGGGGTTAACGGGGGATTAATCGGGCAGGACACAGATCAAAATGTGGGAGCGGGCTTGCCCCTCCCACATTTGGAACAGTGGTATTTCTGAGAGGGCTATTCCAGGGCGGCTGCGGGGCCGAAGAATTCGTAGCGGGCCTGCTGCTCGGGTACGCCCAGGGCTTTCAGGTGGCGCTTGATGGCGGCCATGAAGCCTTTGGGGCCGAGGAAGTAGGCGTCCAGGTCGCGCTGTTCGGGCAGCCAGGCGGCCAGTTGTTCCTGGTTCAGCAGACCTACCTTGTCGGCCGCCGGGCTGATGCCGTCGTCCTCGGCATAGCAGTAGAAGCGTTTGAGCTGCGGGTGCTGCGCCGCCAGGCCATCCACCCAATCGCGAAACGCATGCACCCCGCCGTTACGCGCACAGTGGATAAAGTGCACCGGGCGCTGCGTAGCCAAGGCCGCTTCGAGCATCGGCAAGGTCGGCGTGATGCCCACGCCGCCGCTGATCAGCACCAACGGTTTGTCGCTGGCCGCCAGGGTGAACTCGCCCGACGGCGGGAACAGGTCAATGGTTGCGCCGACGTGCAACTGGTCATGCAGATAGTTGGACACCCGCCCACCGGCCTCGCGTTTGACGCTGATACGGTACAGGCCCGCATCGCTCAAGGCCGACAGGGAATAGTTGCGGCGCACTTCTTCGCCATCCAGCACCAGCTTCATGCCGATGTATTGGCCTGGGGCCGCCGCGAGAATCGGTCCGTTATCCACCGGGGCGAAGTAGAACGAAACGATCTCGTCGCTCTCTTCCACCCGCTTGACCAGCAGGAACGGCCGCGCACCGCGCCAGCCGCCGGGAGCCTGGGCTTTCTCGTCGTAGATGGCTGCTTCGGCGCCGATCAGGATGTCTGCCAACTGGCCGTAGGCGTTACCCCAGGCCGTCATCACTTCAGGCGTGGCAATCTCGCTGCCCAGCACTTCGGAAATCGCCCGCAGCAGGCAGGCGCCAACGATCGGGTAATGCTCCGGCAGAATCTGCAAGGCCACGTGCTTGTTGATGATCTTCGCCACCAGGTCGCCCAGTTGATCGAGCTGGTCGATATGCCGCGCGTACATCAACACCCCATTGGCCAGGGCGCGGGGCTGGTCGCCGCTGGCCTGGTGGGCCTGGTTGAACAGCGGACGGACTTCGGGGTACTCCGAAAGCATCATGCGGTAGAAGTGGGTGATCAGCGCTTCACCGCCGCTTTCCAGCAGGGGCACGGTGGATTTGACGATGGCACGGTCTTGGGCACTAAGCATGGGAGCCTCCTGGGCTTCTTTACTGATTGCCCTTAGCTACTCAGTATTCGTGCCAAACAATAAACCTATATTTTTCAATGACTTAAATAATACATAGTCAATATGACTTCCTACACTTTATAGTCATAAGGACTACAAGGAGTCATTATGACTGCGCAATCGCTGCTCACCACCCTGCTACCCCTGGTCGCCGACCTGTCCCGTGACCTGCCTGAAGGCGAGCGTTACCGTCGCCTGCTGCAAGCCATGCGCGCCCTGCTGCCGTGCGACGCCGCCGCGTTGCTGCGCCTGGACGGTGAATGGCTGGTGCCGCTGGCGGTCGATGGCCTGAGCGCCGACACCTTGGGCCGGCGCTTCAAGGTCAGCGAGCACCCGCGCTTCGCCGTGCTGCTCGGCAGCCCCGGCCCGACGCGCTTTGACAGCGACAGCGAATTGCCCGACCCCTACGACGGCCTGGTTGATGGCTTGCACGGACACCTGCAAGTGCACGACTGCATGGGCTGCCCGCTATTCATCGACGACCAGCCCTGGGGCCTGCTGACCCTGGATGCCCTCGACACCGAGCGCTTCGAACGGGTTGAGCTGGACGCCCTGCAAGCCTTCGCCAGCCTCGCCGCCGCCACCGTCAACGTGGCCGAACGCATCGAACGCCTGGCCCTGCGCGCCGAAGACGAGCACCAGCGCGCCGAGATCTACCGCCAGGCCAGCGGCCAGCAGCACAAGGAAATGATCGGCCAGAGCAAAAGCCACAAGCGCCTGATCGAAGAAATCAAACTGGTGGGCGGCAGCGACCTTACCGTGCTGATCACCGGCGAAACCGGGGTGGGCAAAGAGCTGGTGGCCCAGGCTATCCACGCGGCCTCCCATCGTGCGGACAAACCACTGATCAGCCTCAACTGCGCCGCCCTGCCGGAGACCCTGGTGGAAAGCGAGTTGTTCGGCCACGTACGCGGCGCCTTTACCGGCGCGCTGAACGAGCGTCGCGGCAAGTTCGAACTGGCCAATGGCGGCACCTTGTTTCTGGATGAAGTGGGCGAGTTGTCGCTGGCCGTGCAGGCCAAGCTGCTGCGGGTGCTGCAAAGCGGCCAGTTGCAGCGCCTGGGCTCGGACAAGGAGCACCAGGTGGATGTACGCCTGATCGCCGCCACCAACCGCGACCTCGCGGACGAGGTGCGCAACGGCCGCTACCGCGCCGACTTCTATCACCGCCTGAGCGTATACCCGCTGCAAGTGCCGGCACTGCGCGAGCGCGGGCGCGATGTGTTGTTGCTGGCGGGCTTCTTCCTGGAGCAGAACCGCTCACGCATGGGCCTGGGCAGTCTTCGCCTGAGCAGCGATGCCCAGGCGGCGCTGTTGGCCTACAACTGGCCGGGTAATGTGCGCGAGCTGGAGCACTTGATCGGACGCAGCGCGTTGAAAGCACTGGGGAGCTGTCGTGAGCGGCCGAGGATTCTGAGCTTGAGTGCCCTGGATCTGGACTTGCCCGATGTCAGCGCACCGGTGATCGAAGCATCGGCAGAAACAGCCCTGGCCGTTACCGGCGATCTGCGCCAGGCCACAGAGGCCTACCAGCGCCAAGTGATCAGCGCCTGCCTGGAACGCCACCAGCACAACTGGGCCAGCGCCGCCCGCGAACTGGGCCTGGACCGTGCCAACCTGGGCCGCATGGCCAAGCGCCTTGGCCTCAAATAGCAAGGACAACTCGGCCAAATGTATGAAATGCAGGAAATGTGGGAGGGGGCTTGCCCCCGATAGTGGTCTGGCTGACACGCTGCCATCGGGGGCAAGCCCCCTCCCACACTAAACCTGCTTTGCCTGAAGGATCGGAGTCGTCGGTTGAACCGCCTTCGGCTTGCGAAACACCAACACATTCCCCAGCATCACCAGCACCAACCCCGCCAGCGCCGGCGCGGTCCATTGGTAGCCCTCGGCAAACGCCGACACATTCAGCGCCACCACCGGGAACAGCACCGTGCAATACGCCGCCCGCTCCGGCCCCATGCGCCCTACCAGGGTCAAGTAGGCCGTAAAGCCGATTACCGAACCCGGAATCACCAGGTACCACAGGGCGCCGACATACCGTGCGCTCCAGTCCATCTCAAACGGAATGCCGCGCACCAGGCAATAGGTCGCCAGCATCAAGGCGCCGTACAACATCCCCCAGGCGTTAGTGGTCAGCGGCCGCAGGCCGGCCTTCTGTTGCAGGCTGGACAGCATATTGCCGGCCGAGAAACACATCGTCCCCAATAACGCCAGGCCCAGACCAAGCAAGGTCTGCGGGCTGGCGGTGTGCCCTGCCAGTTCCGGCCAGAACAACAAGCCCAACCCCGCCAGACCAAGACCGCCACCCATCAACACGTTACGTGCCACCCGCTGGCCGAAAAACACCCGGGCGTTGAGTGCGTTCCACAACGTGGCGGTGGAAAACACCACCGCCACCAACCCGCTGGGAATCCACTGGCTGGCGGTGAGGAAGCACATGAAGTTGACGCAGAACAGGCACAGCCCCTGGGCCAGGCAGATCAAGTGCCCGCGCCGGTTCATCACCTGCAACTTGCGGCTGAGCAGCAACAATGCAAACAACACCAGCGCCGCCAGGCCAAAGCGATAGACGATGGACACAGGAATCGCCACCACGCCCAATTGCCATTTGAGGGCGATCCAGGTGGTGCCCCAGATCAGCACGGTGAGTAAATACAGGGAAAGGTTCATAGCGGGCTCCATCGATTGAGCCACAGTGTCGCCTTCAACGTTCGTAACGTTCTTGCACATTCTTGCGCTTTTGTCGGGCGCTGGGCTCACAGCTCCAGCCGTGCGGAGTAGGATGCAAGGCGTCGGAGAACACACACCATGTCAGATCTGGAATCCCTGCAAGTCTTTCAAGCGCTTAACCGTTCGCCCAACGCACGCCTTGAAGCCTGCGCCGAGCTCGGTGACGGCTTGTCGGCGGCTTTGTGGAGCAATCATCACGATTCCCAGGACTACCAGGCGCCTAGCCACCACACGCTGTCCTGCTACATCGGCGGTGGCACCGGCACGTTTCGGCGTGACCAGCCGGGCACCAAGGGCGGCCCCGACAAGCTGTGCATCCTGCCCGCCGAGCATCAGTCGGCGTGGGTGATCAACGGTGAAATCCGCCTGGCCCACGTGTATTTCAGCCCCGAGCAATTTGCCTTGGGCTGCGTCACCCTGCTCGACCGCGAGCCGCGCGCCCTGGAGCTGCGCGAAAGCACCTTTCTGCAAGACGACAGCCAGGCCCGACGTTTCCACCAGTTGATCGCGCTCAATTGGCAGGAGCCCGCCGAACGCCTGCTGACCAGCAGCCTGGCCCATGAAATGCTCAGCCACACCCTGCTCAGCCAGGTAGGCGCCCGAGAAGGCCTGCGCTTGAAAGGGGGGTTGGCGGCATACCAGCGACGGTTGTTGGTGGACTACATCGACCAGCACCTGGAAGACCCCATCAGCCTGGGCCAATTAGCTGGCCTGTGCGCGCTGTCGGAATACCATTTTGCGCGGATGTTCCGCCAAAGCTTCGGCCTGCCGCCCCATCAATATCTATTGGCGCGTCGGCTGAGTCGTGCGCAAAGCCTGCTGCGCGGCGGTGCCCTGCCCCTGGGCGAGATAGCCTTGCTGTGCGGATTCTCCAGCGCCAGCCACTTCACCCATCGCTTCCGCCAGGCCATGGGCGCTACGCCCGGCGACTACCGTCTGGCGTTCATTTAGACCATCAAGCCCAACGTTTTGGCCTTGGCCACCGCCTGGGTGCGCCGCTCGACGCCCAGCTTGCTGTGGATGCGCCGCGCGTGGGTCTTGACGGTGTGCAGGGAGATAAACAGCCGGTCGGCGATTTCCAGGTTGGAGCTGCCCAGGGCGATCAGTTGCAACACTTCCAGTTCACGCTGGCTCAAAGGGTTTTCCAGCGTGCCGGGGGTTGATGCCTGAGGCTCCATGCCCAGCTCGCTCAACAGTCCCGGCGAGCGCAAGCGCAGCTCGCGAATCGCTTGTTGCACCTGGCAACGTGCGACCAGGTCCAGGCCGGTTTGCAGCGAACGGCGCGCCAAGGCCGGGTCGCCCAGTTGCCACGCCACTTCACCCAGGACCAGGTGCAGCTCGGTTTCCAGGCAGAGCATGCCGCGCTGGTGGGTGGTTGCCAGCAACACGTTGAGCCGTTCTATGGGTTGCTCGGCGCAGCCCAGTTTTACCTCCGCCAGCACCAGCAGGTATTCCAGGCGCGGGATCAGTTCCAGGGTGGCCGGCGGCGCTTGTTTGCCCTGGGGCCCACGAAAGTGGCGCAGCACACGGCGCACTGCTTCCACGGTCAATTCGGCGCGGCCTTGCTGCAACCAGAAATGCCCGCTGACCAACAACAGCACCGCACGGTACACAGTGTCCGGCACCTGGCGTTGCTGCATCAGCCGTTCGGCTTCGCGCAGTTGGATAAACGCCTGGGCGTAATCACCCCGGTTGGCAGCCAGCAGCGCCAGGCCGAGATATCCGTAGAGCACGCGCTTGTCCTGGCTGTGCAGGCACATCTTCAAGCCAGTCTCGAAACACTCGGCGGCCAGGCTGTCCTGGCCCTGGCGCAGCGCCAAATGCCCGCGCCGCAACGCAATGCGCCCCACCAAAGGCCCAGCCTTGAGTCGCTGCTTGAGCAACATCGCCTGCACCGTTTCCAGCAGGCTCTGCGCCCGATACGGCGCGCCGCGCTGTTCCAGCAATTGCGCGTGATCCAGTTCCAGCAAGGCCTCCAGTAGCAACGAACCATGGGCGCGCGCCAGGCACAGCGCTTCACGGTTCAGGCCTTGGGCGACATCCAGCTCGCCGCGCAGCAAGGCTTGCTGGGTCAGGCCCGACAGGCACATCAAACGGGACGTCCAGGCGCTGTCGGGCAACGCTTGCAGGGCCTCAAGAAAATGCAGACGGGCACCCTCGGCATCGCCGCCCAGGTGCAGTAGCCAGCCCCACTGCGCCTGCCAGCGCGCCAGTAGATAACGCTGTTGCGCCGCCGAGGGTTGCGGGGCAAATCGGGCCAACTGATCGATGCACGCAGCCGCCTGTTCGAAGCGCCCGGCAAACAGCAATGCGGCGGTCACCAACCCCACCAATTGCGCCGAGCCGAGCATCAATTCATCGCCATGCTGCTCATGCAGGCGCAACAGCAACACGGCGTTCTGCTGGCGGAACAGATCCTCGAAGCTGAAGTGCTGCAACAAGCTCACGGCCATTTCATATTCTTCGGCCAGCAGCGCTTGTTCGAAAGCCGCCTGCCAGTCCTGTTCGGTGCAAAACCATTGGCAAGCGCGACGATGCCAGGAGCGTTTGGCCGGCCAGGGTTCGTCGTGCATCAGTTGCGCCAGCGGCGGGAAAACCTGCAGCCAGTCGGTGTCTTCCCACGGCTCGATAAATGCGCCGAGCGTCTGCAAATCCCGCAGGTACTGGCCACCGTCGCCCGCGCCGAACAAATGCTCGCACAGGCCCGCATTGAAGCGCGGCAGATGGGCCAGCACGCGCCAGGCCTCGGCCAGCTCCGGCGGCAGCGTGCTGAAGAGTTCATGTTGCAGGTAGTCGAGCAGGGTCTTGTCGGGATGACCGTCGCCCAGCAACGCGATGCGTACACCCGCGCACCAACCGGCGCTGAACTGCATCACGCTGTCGACGGACTGAGCCGGCGCATGGCCGAGCAGAGCCTGAATTTCCGAAGGGGTAAAGGCCAGTTCAGCGCCGCACTCAAGCAGCTCATCATCAAGCAACAGTCGCGGCCAGTTACAGGCCGGACGCCGTCGAGCGCCCAGCCACCAGGTCAGCGCCGGGCTGCTGGCGGTGAGCAGGCGGTCGAGCAAGGCGTCGGTGTCGGGAGCGGGCAAGCGGCAGAAATCATCGAGGAACAACCACGCCGGCGCCTGCCAACGACTGAGGTCCAGCAGCAAGGTAGTTTCGTCGGTAAACGTCAGGCCCAGGTTTTGCGCCAGTCGCTGGCACAGGTCGAGAGGGCTGAGGGACGCGCCATTGAGCGGCAACCAATAGACTTGGCAACCCGCAGGCGCCTGCAACGCGCACTCGGCGAGCAACGCGCTCTTGCCACTGCCGCCAGGGGCGCACAACAACTTGACGCGCGCCTGCGCCACCAGCAAAGGCTCGGCCAGGCGGGGGCGCAGCAGATGATGGGCGGACAGCCGGGGCATGAATCCAGGACGGTCCAGGCAGCGTGTCATGGCAGTCATTGCTGCATCCTGCGTTCTTATTGTTATGCAACGTGTTGCGTACCCTAGTCCTGTGGCGGGGGGTTGTTGAAGAAGTATTCAGCAGGGTGATTGAAGGCCATGCACAGAAGTGGGAGGGGGCTTGCCCCCGATGGCGGTGTATCAGTCAACCAATCCAGTGACTGATACTCCCTCATCGGGGCATGAGTATCTACACAACTCTTAAAGGCCGACACAGAATCCTGTGGTGAGCGGGCTTGCCCCGCGCTGGGCTGCGAAGCAGCCCCAATAAGGTCACCGCAGAGTGCCAGAACCAATCGGGGTGAAGGTTTTGGGGCTGCTGCGCAGCCCAGCGCGGGACAAGCCCGCTCACCACAACAGCCCATTTGCCATAGATTGAGCATCCTCCGGAAGTTGTGTAGATGCCCATGCTCATCGGGGGCAAGCCCCCTCTCACATGTTGACTGCGCTTCGATCCGGGATCAGCGAACGCCTTCAGCCCTCAACGCGGCCGGGGTGTAGTCCGCTGCCTTGGCCGCGAAGCCGAACACGAAGCTGCTTTTCTCCTCGTTTTTCATGCCCAGTGCGATGTAGCGACCGGCAATGATGTCGTACAGGGTTTCGACGGTGTAGGCCGGCACCTGGTGGTCGTAGTAGAACTGCGCATGGCCTTCGGCAACGCGCCACAGTTGGCCGCGACCGTCGTAGTGATCCACCAGCGCGACTTGCCAGCTGTCTTCGTCGATGTACATGTGGCGCTTGGCGTAGATGTGCCGCTCGCTCGGTTTGACCGTGCCGACCACTTCCCACACGCGGTGCAGTTCGTAGCGGGTCAGGTCCTGGTTGATGTGGCCGGCCTTGATGATGTCGTCGTACTTGAGGCTCGGCGAATCGAGTTTGTAGCTGTTGTAGGGGATGTACATCTCCTTCTTGCCCACCAGCTTCCAGTCGTAGCGGTCGGGGGCGCCGGAGAACATGTCGAAGTTGTCGGTGGTGCGCAGGCCATCGGACGCGGTACCCGGCCCGTCATAGGAGACTTGCGGCGCACGGCGCACGCGGCGTTGGCCAGCATTGTAGATCCAGGCCAGGCGCGGCTCTTTCACCTGGTCGAGGGTTTCGTGCACCAGCAACACGTTGCCCGCCAGACGCGCCGGGGCGGTGACCGACTGCTTGAAATAGCTCAGCACGTTGGCCGCCTTGGCCGCGTCGATATCCGGGATCGCCTGGGGCACCGCCACTTCTTCTTCGAAGCGGATCGGCGTGTAGCTGCCGTTGGTCTGCGGGGTGGCCTGGGTGATGATGCGGCGCAGGTTGCCGCCGTGATAACGGGTGATGTGGTTCCACAGCACTTCCACGCCATTCTTCGGAATCGGGAACGCGTAGTAACGGTTGCCGGTGAAGTTCTCCAGACCGTTGCCGTCGTTGATCGCCTTGACGTTGAGCGCGCTGCGCTTGATCGACTCGTAGATATCCGCCGGCAGGTTGACCGTACGGTGGCTCGGGTACACCGGGATCTTGTAGGTCTCGGGGTAGCGTTTGAACATCGCCACCTGGCCGTCGGAGAGTTTGTCTTTGTACTTGTCGACGGTGGCGGCGGTGATCACGAACAGCGGTTTTTCACTGGCAAACGGGTCGGCCAGGAAGCCTTTGCTGTCCACCGCGCCGGCGTTTTTCGGGATGCCGCCGGTCCAGGCCGGGATTGAGCCGTCGGCATTGCCGGCTTTTTCGGCGCCGACTGGCGTGAGGGTGGTGCCCAGCTTGGCCGCTTCTTCAGGCGATACGGCTGCCATCACGTGGGCGGCCAACAAACTCAGGGCCAACACTGCAATTGTCTTACGCATAGGTTCTTGTCCTTCTTTAAGCCAAATCAGAAGTTCACGCCGAAGCTGAGGGCGAGGAAGTCGCGGTCGGTCAGGGTGTTGTAGTCGCCGCCGAAAAAGTCGGTGTAGCTGAGGCTGGCGGTGTAGGTGCTGCGGTAGTCCGCATCCACGCCGACGCTGATGGCCTTGGCGCCTTTGTTGAAGATCCCGTTGGGTCCGTAACCAGCCACGTCATGGGACCAGGACAGGTTGGGCTTGAGGTTCACCCCGAAAATCGCGTTGTTGTAGTCGAGGATCGCCCGCGCGCGGTAGCCCCAGGAGGTGGAGGTGACAAAACCGTCGGTGTCACCCTGGAAACCGTAGGCGCCGTAGACCGAATCACGGCCATAACGCAGTTTGGATTTGTCCTCCAGGCCAGCCACATGGACGACCGCCGCCTCGCCGACCAGGGTCAGGCGTTCGGCGCCGAGGACCTGGTCGAAGAACTGGGTCATGGTGCTTTGGATCTGGGTGATTTCCTTGCGGCGGTAGCCCTTGTTGTCGTCACCGAAGTTGCTGCGGATGGGTGAAGCGAGTTGGCCGGCGATCGGATTGATCAA
This sequence comes from Pseudomonas sp. SR18, assembly GCF_023701505.1. Classification (NCBI taxonomy): domain Bacteria; kingdom Pseudomonadati; phylum Pseudomonadota; class Gammaproteobacteria; order Pseudomonadales; family Pseudomonadaceae; genus Pseudomonas; species Pseudomonas sp. SR18. The sequence continues at coordinate 38,374 of NZ_JAMQAU010000024.1, forward strand.
AGCCAATGTCAAGTCGGTGGTGTTCAACTGCACCGGGGCATTGGGCCGGTAGCTGATTTCCCCGGTCCACGCGGTGCCGGTGGGCAAGGTGGTGGAGAAGCTCGCGCCGAACAGGCGGATGTCTTCCGGGTAGTCGAGATAGTACTGGCCACGGCCGAGCATGGTGCTCTGGGCCAGGGCTGAACCGAAACCTGCAGGAGCGGCGGCGGCGATGCCACCAATGGTCGCCAGGTTCGTATTGGCGGTAATCGTGCCGACAGTGGGCGTACGGCTGTGATAGTTCATGAAGTAGAGGCCGTACTCGGTGTCGTCACCCAACCAGCGCAGGGCTGCACCGAATTGGCCGGAGTCCCGCGCATCACGGTCGCCGGCACGCTGCACCACCACACCCTCGCGGGTCACCACAAAGCCTTGGCCGCGTGATGCGGCGATCGGTTGCAACGCTGCGATCCCCGGACTGCCTACGGTGTAATTACCCGTGCAACCATCCGCCGCTACGTCACCGCCAAAGAAGGTGCCGCAGTTGTCCAGTACGGTCTGGTCCCACTCCAACTGATAAAACCCTTCCACAGTCAGTTGGTTGGTCAGGCTCTGGGACGCAAACAGCATGTTCACCGGGATCAAGCCTTCCTTGATCTCGGCACCGGGCCGGCGGAACGCCGACACGTCAATCGGGTTGATGCTGTTGATGGAGTTGCCGATGAAGGTGCTTTCGCCCCAACTGACCACCTGCTTACCGGCGCGCACGGTGCCCGGCAGGTCGCCCAGGGAGTAGTTGTGGTAGACGAAGGCATCGAGGATCTGCGCACCGCTGGACTTGGCGCCTTCCTTGCGGTTGTGGTCGCTGATCTGCTTGAACTCGCGGTCTTCGTCCTTGAGTTCAAAGTCATACCAGTACTTGCCACGCACGAACACACCGGTGTCGCCGTACTTGAGCTCAAGGTCGTGCAGGCCCTTGAAGATTTTCGAGAAGGTCTCGCCTTTTTTGAAGTTGAGGCGCCCGTCATCCCCCGTGGAAGCCTGGCCGGTGCCGCCATTGACGGTACCGACCAGGCTCTTGTCGGCATCGCGCATGCCCCAACTCGACCCCACCGACAACGACGAATCGAATTGCCCTTCGATCTCGCCAATATTGAACGAAACAGCCTGAGCCTGGGCGCAGCAACCCAAGGCAACCGCAGCGGCCAGCGCCTGTGGCGTGAAGATGGCGCGCATTGTTGTTTTTGTCATGCGTCTTCCCCGGTGAGTGACAGAAGGCCCCACCCTACTGCCGCGCATCAGGAGCGATAAGCGCACCAAGGAGGGATTCGTGTTGTCGCTCGAAAGGATTAGCAGGCGCTCTGGCCTGGGTCTGGGCGGGGGCATGGACCGGGTGGATGGCGGGTTATCAGGGGCGTGGATGGCGAGCGCCGTAACTGTTGCAATTTTGACAACAGTGCATGTCGTGAATCGCTATTACTCATGCTGTTACAAACGACTATTCTTGCCGGGCTTTCAGGGCAAACAGTCCGTTTCCTGCCAACGGAAGAAAAGCCAGATTCAAATGGATTGATGTCTTTTTTCAATCTGTTACCGGTGTTCACTGACGTTGATTTGTCGCTCCTTGATCCAACGTCTTACTTCAGCCGCTGCGTTTGCAGTGGCTTTTTTTTGCCTGAAATAAAACGGGGCGCCATCAGCGCCCCGTAGGATTCAATCTTTTTCAAGCAACGATCAGAGGCTGTATTTCTGCAAGTTGGCCATCATCTCCTTCAAGGCCTCGATGTTGTCCTTGGGATGAGCCGCCCCTTCGAAGTCGCAGATCTGCTGCCAGTGCGCGGCCACATCATCCGGCGAAAAGCCGGCTTCGGGATCAAAGCCCACGCCCAGGCTGCGCTCCCAGCGGGTCTTGCCGATCCAGCCACCGCCCACTTCAAACAACCCCGAGGTTTCCTGGCAGGCTTCGCTGCCCAGGTACACCACCAGCGGGCTGACCAGTTCCGGCTTGAGACGCTCGAACACTTGCGGCGGGATCAGGCCTTCGGTCATGCGCGTGGCGCCCGTGGGGGCGATGGCGTTGACCAGGATGTTGTTCTTGCGCCCTTCCAGCGCCAGGGTGCGGGTCAAGCCATACAGGCCGAGCTTGGCCATGCCGTAGTTGGACTGACCGAAGTTGCCGTAGATACCCGAGGTGGACGCGGTGAAGATCACCCGGCCGTAACCTTGCTCACGCAGATGGGGCCAGGCGGCGCGGGTGACTTTGTAGGCGCCTTCGACATGCACGCGGTACACCAGGTCCCAGTCGGCGTCTTCCATTTTGTGGAAGGTTTTGTCGCGCAGGATGCCGGCATTGTTGACCACCACGTCGATGCGGCCAAAGGCGTCGAGGGCGTTCTGCACAATCTTGTCACCGTCGGTGACAGAGTCGTGGTTGGCTTCGGCGATCCCGCCCGCTTCGCGAATCTCGGCCACCACCCGGTCGGCCGCCGAGGCATTGGCGCCTTCGCCCTGGGTGGAACCGCCGAGATCGTTGACCAGCACCTTGGCCCCGTGTCTGGCGAACAACAGCGCATGGGCCCGGCCCAATCCGCCGCCGGCACCGGTGACGATCACGACCTTATCCTGGAACTGCACTGACTCACTCATACCGAACTCCAATGGCGACAATGGGAATGGGTCGAGTGTCGGGCACCCAGCCTCTGGTCACAATAAAGACGGCCGGGGCTGAATGGTGCTCGATAAGGCAGAGGGATGATCCTAGGGTCTAGGAATAAGCCAGGCGCGGCGCGGCCAGCCCAATTCGATCACGAAACGCCTGGTAGTGCTTGAGCACCAGCACCGGCGCCTCGATCTGCGGGTAGTGGCCGATATTGGCCAACAGCACCGTGTCGGCGTTGGGCACCAACTGGCGGTAGCGCTCCACCATATGGATACCCGAGATCGGGTCGATCTCGCCGTCGATCACCCGCAACGGCACGTCAGCGTGCTGCATCGCCGCCACCCAGCGATCACGCAGGCGCCGACGCTGGGGAATGTAGGCGATGAGTTTGTGCAGGATGCGCGTGCCATCGTTGCAGTCGATCAGGCTCCAGAAATCGTCAAGGGCGCTTTCGCTGGGGCGGGTGTTGGGGCCGAATATCTGGTTGAAGCTGTCGGCCAGGGCATTGCGCCCGAACGCGCGGCCGATCATCCAGCCCAGCGGGCTGAGCAAGAGCTTTTGCACCAGCGCCGGGCGATGGGTTTCCGGGAACAGCCCGCCGTTGAGAAACACACAACTGGCCATCTGGAAGCGGCCTTCATAGTGTCGGGCCAACAGTTCCTGGGCGACGCTGTCGCCGTAGTCATGGGCCAACACATGCACCGGCTGATCCAGGCGCAGATGCTCAAGCAGCGCCTGTTGCAAGTCGGCCTGTTCGAGCAAGCAGTAGCCATGGTCCAGCGGCTTGTCCGAATCGCCAAAACCGAGCATGTCGCAGGCGATGACCAGGTTGTGCTGGGCCAGGGGTTGCCACACGTAATGCCAGTCCCAACTGGCGGTGGGAAAGCCATGGATCAGCAGTAACGGTTCGCCCTGCCCCGCCGTCCAATAACGGATGGTGCGACCGCGAAAGTCGAAACTCTGGCTGCGTTTGCGCCAGGCTCTGAGCGGGATCTCGGCGAGTGGCATCAGCTGTTATACCCAGGATCTTGAGCATCCAATTTGCGCAGCAACGCCGGCCAGGCCAGCGCGCCCCCCATACCCTGGGCGCTCTTTGTGACAGCCGCGACCATGGCCTTGGCGCCCGCCAGAATCTGCGGGCCAATGGCGATCAATTCAGCGCCGCCGTTTTGCGCCAGCACCTGGATATCGCAGGCGCGCTGAAAGGTGAACATCATCAGGAAGGTGTCGGCGATGGTACTGCCACAGGTGAGCAGACCATGGTTGTGCAGCATCAGGAAATTGTTGTCGCCCAGGTCGGCCTGCAGGCGCGCCTTCTCTTCGTGGTTCAGCGCCACACCTTCGTAGGCATGATAGGCCAGGCTCGACAGCACGAAGATCGATTGCTGGCTGATCGGCAGCACGCCTTGTTTCTGCGCCGCCACCGCCACGCCGGCGGCCGTGTGGGTATGCAGCACGCAGGTGACATCGTGGCGCACTTCATGGATGGCGCTGTGGATGGTGTAGCCCGCGGGGTTGATCTCGTAGGGGCTGTCCATCAGTTTGTTGCCGGCCTGGTCGACCTTGACCAGGCTCGACGCGGTGATCTCGTGGAACATCAGCCCGTAAGGGTTGATCAGGAAATCATCGGTGCCCGGCACCTTGGCCGAGATGTGGGTAAAGATCAGGTCGTCCCAGCCATGCAGCGCCACCAGGCGATAGCAGGCGGCCAGGTCGACACGGGCTTGCCACTCGGCAGCGCTGACCTGATCTTTGACAGTCTGTGGCGATACAACAGGGGCTAGGCTCACGGCAACGACCTCCTTGGCGCACTTCTTATTGTTTTTTGAGTGATGGGCCAGTCTAGTCAGACGCCCTGGCAGACGGAGTTGCCTTCGCAGCCAGCTTGATGACCGTACGAGTCAGCTAGGAGAATAGTTTAAATCTGTGTAAACGGCGTCAAAGAGACGCCGTCAATAAAGCCACTGCGAACCGCTCAGTCAGCGCGCAGTAAGGCGACCAGCTCAGCCAGCCAGGGCTCGGCGTCGGTTTCAGGAGTGACGCTTTCGCTGGCGTCCAGGCGCAGCATCGGCAGGACTTCGCGCACGCCCAACTCGCCAAACAGTTCGCGCATTTGCTCACCGCCACCACAGAAGGTGTCGCCGTAGCTGGCGTCGCCCAGGCCGATCACCGCACCGGGCAGACCGCGCCAGGCGGCGGGCAACTGGTCGCGAATCGTCGAATACAACGGTTGCAGGTTGTCGGGCAGTTCACCCATGCCGGTGGTCGAGGTCACCGCCAGAAACGCCTCGGGGGCAAACGCCTGCACATCCGCCAGGGTTGCACGGGGGTTGTGCCAGGCTTCAAAACCGGCGTCTTTGAGGATGCCGGCGGCGTGGCGGGCGACTTCTTCAGCCGTGCCGTAGACCGAGCCGGAAAGGATGGCGACTTTCATCAATCTGATCCTGTAGTTGAGCGAAAGCCTGGGATATTAACAGCGACGCAAATATTTCGGGCCACACCGTGCAAGATTCAGGACTTGCCATAAACTGCCCATTTCAACAACCAGCCATGGATCGCTCAATGATTAACGCCAAGCTGATGCAAATGGTGATCGCCGCTTCCAACGACGGCATCGTGGTAGCCGAACGGGAAGGCAAAGACAAGCCGCTGATTTACGTAAACCCCGCATTCGAACGGCTGACCGGCTACACCCTGGATGAAATCCTCTATCAGGACTGCCGCTTCCTGCAGTCGGGTGACCGTGACCAGCCAGCGCTGATGGCTATACGGGCCGCGCTGGAGAATGGTGGGGCGTGCCGGGAAATCCTGCGTAATTACCGCAAGGACGGCAGCCATTTCTGGAACGAACTGTCACTTTCGACGGTGTATAACGCAGCCGATAAACAGACGTATTTTGTCGGCGTACAAAAAGACGTCACGCTCCAGGTCAAGGCCCAGCAGCGTGTCGCGCAATTGGAAGGCGAATTGGCCCAGGTCAAGGCCGAGCTCGCGGCGCTCAGGGCGACCAGCGGATTAAACAAAACTTAGAAAATGCGGCCATATGAGCAGATAATGGCACTTTAATGCCCTCCCTACTGAGCCCGTACGATGCAACGCGATGCGCTTCTGACCCAGGATGAGCTGGATTTCATTCAGAACATGCAACACAACCCGCAACTCAACTTGCGGGATGCGTCGTCGAGCCTGACCGTCAACGGCGGTGCGCAGATTCGCGACTTGCTCACCCGCCTGGCCGCCCACGACCATGTCACCATCCAGGCACAGTTCGACAACCAGCAACTGACTTTTCCCCTGCACTTGGTGGAGGATGAGTTCAATGCCGTGCATCTGCGTCTGGGGGTGCCGAGCATTTTCGAAGACGGCCCAGTGATCCGCGCCTGGCGGCTGGCGCTCGAAGCACCGGTGGCCCTGGAAAACATCAAGGGCACGGCGAGCGCGCTGTGGGTGCATGAAGTGTCATTCAAGGGCGTGCTGGTGGAGATTCGGGGCAGGATCAAGCCGCCAAAAACCTTTTCCCTGTGGTTCAGCCCTTCCGGCTATGAGCGCATCAGCCTGCGCGGCGCGTTCGAACGGGAAACGGCGCGGGGGTTGTTTGCCTATCGCCTCAGCCAAAGCGATACGGATGAAATCGAGCGCCTGCGCCAGTTCATCCTGCATCAGCACCGCCTGGTGCACCCGCAGATGCACGCCTGAGATCAGGTATCCAGGTTACCGCTGAGGAACTGCTGCAAGCGGCGTTGCATCTCGCGCCCTTCGCTGCCCAGGCAACCGACGGAGGAGCCTGCCAGTGCGCTCTGCGCCAGGTCCGACGCGGCACCCGCCAGAAACAATGGGCAATCGAGGGTCAACGCCAAGCGATTGAGGCGCCCGGCTAACTCAAGGTTATGGGCGTGATTGGAGAGGATGACCAGCGCCTGGGGCTGAATCTTTTCACACACCAGGGTCAGCTCATCAAACGGCTGGCCCATGCCCAGCACCTTCACGGTCAAGTCATCACGACTCATCAACAGCGCCGCCACCAGCAACTCCAGTTTGCGGCATTCGCCGGGCATGGCGGTCAGCAGTACCCTGGGCGCCAGCGACCCACTCGCGACGTGCAGCCGCAGGAAGGTTTGTACACGCAGGAAGGCGTCGAAAAACAGCCATTCGCTGGCCTGGCCGAAACCTCCCTGGTGGCGCAACAGCTCGTTCCAGAGGGGCATCAGGATGTCCTGGAACGCCACACTGAGGGGATAAGTGGTAAAAATCTGGCCGTACACGCTCTCAAGCTGGCGGTCATCAAAGGCACTGATCGCGGTCATCAGGCGCGCCCGCCACTGCGGCAATTCGGCGTCTTCAAGGGTGTCACGCTCAGCACGAATCATTTCGGCCTGCTGATCGTCGCGGGCGAGAATCTTGCCGACCTTGCTCACGGCCACTCCCCGCTCGATCCAATCAAGAATGCGATTGACGGTCTCAATGTCGGACTTGGAGTAGAGACGATGCCCACTTTCGGTGCGCATGGGCTGGATCAGACCGTAACGGCGCTCCCAGGCACGCAGGGTGACCGGGTTGATGCCTGTCAATCTTGAGACTTCACGGATTGGAAACAGCTCAGAGACGTCAGCTGAATCCAGATGCGAAGTGCTATCAGTGGGAGCAGTAATCACGGGCATTTGAGACCAAAAAACCGTTTGTAGTCGGGTGCTCATTTAACGCCTTTAGACCTGTCTTTTTCAAGGTCTGGGCTTTTCGGACCAATGTCGCTGGTGTATTTCGGCAAAACAGGAATAATCCTTGCCTGCTTTTTACACGTCGCTGCAACACCCCGCAGCTTCGTCTGTGCGCCGCCTACCCGGTTCAGCGCACCCGTATATTTGGAGATACACAATGTCTACCTCTCCCGTCACCTTGATGGTTGCGCGCCGCGTCGCCAAAGGGCGCTACGAAGAACTGATGGCCTGGCTGCGCGAAGGCGAGCAATTGGCCACCGACTTCCCCGGTTACCTGGGTTCCGGCGTGCTGGCACCGCCGCCCAACGATGACGAATTCCAGATCATTTTCCGTTTCGCCGATGAAAAGACCCTGCACGCCTGGGAGTTTTCCGCCTCCCGTGGTGCGTGGCTGAGCCGTGGCAGCGAGTTGTTTGCCGACCCATCCGAGCACCGCGTACGTGGCATCGACGGCTGGTTTGGTGCGGCCGGCGCGCGTCCGCCGCGCTGGAAACAGGCGGTGGCGATCTGGCTGGCGTTTTTCCCGGTGTCGCTGCTGTTCAATTTCGTCCTGGGGCCATTGCTCAATCAGCTCGACCTGGTGCCGCGCGTGCTGGTCAGCACGATGGCACTCACACCGCTGATGGTTTACTGGTTCATTCCGCTGTCGACCCACCTGCTGGCGAACTGGCTGCATCCCGCGCCAACACCGCGCAAGGCCGCCGAAGCGGCGGCGTGAGTACAGGGGCGACCCGTCGCTGGTATGATTTGCGCCTGCCAGCGACGCGAGCCTCCCATGACTGCAACCCATGCACCGATCCTGATCACCGGCGCCGGCCAACGTGTCGGCCTGCATTGCGCCCAGCGCCTGCTGGACGAAGGCCAACCGGTGATTTTCAGCTATCGCAGCGAACGCCCTGGCGTGCAGGCCCTGCGCGAACGGGGCGCGGTCGGTGTGTTTGCCGACTTCTCCAACGAAGCTGGAATCCTGACATTTATCGCTGACCTGCAGACCCATACTCAAAGCCTGCGCGCGATCATCCACAACGCCTCGGCCTGGGTCGCGGAAACCCCGGGCGACGAAAGCCGCGCCTTCAGCGACATGTTCAGCGTGCACATGCTTGCGCCGTACCTGATCAACCTGCATTGTTCACCCCTGCTGCAACGTTCTTCACCAGCCGACATCGTGCACATCAGCGATGACGTGGTGCGCAAGGGCAGCCGCCAGCACATTGCCTACTGCGCCACCAAGGCCGGGCTCGATAGCCTTACGCTGTCATTTGCCGCGCAGTTCGCGCCGCTGATCAAGGTCAACGGCATCGCCCCGGCGATGGTGATGTTCAACGAAGACGACGACGCGGCCTATCGCAGCAAGGTCTTGGCCAAGTCTGCCCTGGGCATCGAGCCCGGTCCCGAGGTGATCTACCAGAGCGTGCGCTACCTGCTGGACAACCCCTATGTCACCGGTACCACCCTGACCGTCAACGGCGGGCGGCATATCAAGTAAGCCGTATGTGAGGATGTTGTATGACCTTGTCCCTGCCCCAACACTACCGCGAGATTCTCAAAGGCCTCGGCGAAGACCCAGAGCGCGAAGGCTTGCTCGACACGCCCAAGCGCGCCGCCAAAGCCATGCAGTACCTGTGTCATGGCTATGAGCAGAACCTGGAAGAGATCGTCAACGGGGCGCTGTTCTCTTCCGATAACGACGAGATGGTGATCCTCAAGGACATCGAGTTGTACTCGCTGTGCGAACACCACCTGCTGCCCTTTATCGGCAAGGCCCATGTGGCCTATATTCCGACTGGCAAGGTGCTGGGCCTGTCGAAACTGGCGCGTATCGTCGACATGTTCGCCCGGCGCCTGCAGATCCAGGAAAGCCTCACGCGGCAGATCGCCGACGCCATCCAGGACGTGACCCAGGCCGCCGGTGTGGCCGTGGTGATCGAAGCCAGGCACATGTGCATGATGATGCGCGGCGTGGAGAAACAGAATTCAACCATGAACACCTCGGTGATGCTCGGCGCTTTCCGCGAGTCGAACACCACGCGCATGGAGTTCCTGCAACTGATTGGACGGAGCAAGTAGCAATGCCACAACTTCAACCAGGCATGGCGCGCATCCGGGTCAAGGACCTGTGCCTGCGCACCTTCATCGGCATCAACGAGGACGAGATCCTCAACAAGCAGGATGTGTTGATCAACCTGACCATCCTGTACGCCGCCCAGGAGGCGGTGCGCGACAACGATATCGACCACGCGCTGAACTACCGCACCATCACCAAGGCGATCATCGCCCACGTGGAAGGCAACCGCTTTGCCCTGCTGGAGCGTCTGACCCAGGAACTGCTGGACCTGGTGATGAGCAATGAATCGGTGCTGTATGCCGAGGTCGAAGTGGACAAGCCCCATGCGCTGCGCTTTGCCGAGTCGGTTTCGATTACCCTGGCGGCCAGCCGCTGACATTCAAGTGAACCCTATGAACGATCAACAACGCCTCGAACTCGAAGCTGCCGCCTTCCGCCGGCTGGTGGCCCATCTGGACAGCCGCAAGGATGTGCAGAACATCGATCTGATGAACCTCTCCGGTTTCTGCCGTAACTGCCTGTCAAAGTGGTACAAGGCCGAGGCCGACGAGCGCCACATCGAGCTGAGCCTCGATGATGCCCGTGAAGTGGTGTACGGCATGCCGTACGCCGACTGGAAAGCCCAATACCAGAAAGAAGCCAACGCCGACCAACAGGCGGCGTTCGCCAAAGGAAAAACCCATGACTGACCTGAACACCCTGCGCGCCAGCCTCAACAGCGGTGACCATGCTTTTGCCGATACCCTGGCGTTTGTTGCCGCAGGGTATGACTACCAGCCACAAGCCTTCACCAACGGCGCGGTGGAAAACGCTGCCGGGCAGAATGAAGGGTCGTGCAAGACGCTGGGTCTGGCGGTGCTGGAAGGCTTGAGTGACCAGGAAGCGCTGCTGGCGTTTGGCGAGCATTACCGCTCGGTAATCGCTACGCCTGAGGGCAGCGACCACGGCAATATCCGCGCATTGATCGCCCATGGCCTGGCCGGTGTGAAATTCAGCGCGCAGCCCCTGACCCGCAAATCCTAAGTCAGACGCAGATCAAAATGTGGGAGGGGGCAAGCCCCCTCCCACATTGTTTTACGGCGTTTGTTAGAACGAAGCGTCCTTCAGGCCGTCGAGGTAACGCTCGGCATCCAGTGCGGCCATGCAACCGGCGCCAGCCGAGGTGATAGCTTGGCGGTACACATGGTCAGCCACGTCGCCGGCCGCGAAAATGCCTTCGATGTTGGTGGCAGTCGCATTGCCTTCACGGCCGCCCTGCACCACCAGGTAGCCGTCTTTGGCTTCCAGCACGCCTTCGAACAACGAGGTGTTCGGGGTGTGGCCGATGGCGATGAACACGCCGTCGACTGTCAGCTCGTCGAAGCTGCCGTCGTTGTTCTTCAGGCGGGCACCGGTCACGCCCATGTTGTCGCCCAGGACTTCATCCAGGGTGGCGTTGAGCTTGAGGATGATCTTGCCTTCAGCGACACGGGCGTGCAGCTTGTCGATCAGGATCTTCTCGGCGCGGAAGGTCTCGCGACGGTGAACCAGGGTCACGGTGCTGGCGATGTTGGCCAGGTACAGCGCCTCTTCCACAGCCGTGTTGCCGCCGCCGACGACCGCAACTGGCTTGTTGCGGTAGAAGAAACCGTCGCAGGTCGCGCAGGCAGAAACGCCTTTGCCCATGAACGCTTCTTCCGATGGCAGGCCCAGGTAACGGGCGCTGGCGCCAGTGGCGATGATCAGCGCGTCACAGGTGTAGACGCCACTGTCGCCGGTCAGGCTGTAAGGTTTTTTGGAGAAGTCGACCTGGTTGATGTGATCAAACACGATCTCGGTTTCAAAGCGCTCGGCGTGTTCTTTCATACGCTCCATCAGCACCGGGCCGGTCAAACCGTGGACGTCGCCCGGCCAGTTGTCGACTTCCGTGGTGGTGGTCAACTGACCGCCCGCCTGCATGCCGGTGATCAGCAGCGGCTTGAGGTTGGCCCGGGCAGCGTAGACCGCAGCGCTGTAACCGGCAGGGCCGGAACCGAGAATAATCACTCGCGAATGACGGGTATCAGACATGACTCACTCCTATCGACCGCCCGGACTACAAGGCGGCTGGAATAAAAAAGGACTGCGAAGCACTTGGGGAAGGCTTTAACTCGCAGATCCTGAAAATAATGGGTGCAGCGTATAGAGGGGGGCAAGATTAAGGAAATACGGTTTAACAATCCAGCTCATAGGCGGTCTCTATGCTGTCAGTTGGCCTGATCGACGCCTTTGTTAACTTTGATGTCGCGGCTTTCACCTTGAATGTAAAGCCGGTAAGGTCGGCGCGATCGTCATTCTGCTCGGAGTTCTCCATGCCCGCCCCTGCTCTTTCCGGCCCGCAATACCTGCGTGAAGGCCTCAAACTGGTATTGAGCCCTGGCCTGCGGCTGTTTGTGCTGCTGCCCCTGGCGATCAACCTGGTGTTGTTCGTCGGATTGATCTACTTCGCCGGTCATCAGTTCAGCCTGTGGGTCGACCACTTGATGCCGACGCTGCCGAGCTGGCTGAGTTTTCTTAATTACCTGTTATGGCCCTTGTTTGTGGTGTTGGTGGTGCTGATGGTGTTTTTCACCTTCACCATGCTCGCCAATATCATCGCGGCACCGTTCAATGGCTTTCTCTCGGAGAAAGTCGAAGTGGTGGTGCGCGGTACCGATGACTTCCCCGCGTTCAGTTGGGGCGAGCTGATCGCCATGGTGCCGCGCACCCTGGCTCGGGAAATGCGCAAGCTGGGCTACTTTCTGCCGCGGGCGATCGGTCTGTTTATCCTGTCGTTTATCCCCGTTGTGAACCTGATCGCGGCGCCGCTGTGGCTGCTGTTCGGCGTGTGGATGATGGCGATCCAGTACATCGACTACCCGGCCGACAACCACAAGCTGGGCTGGAACGAGATGCTCGCGTGGCTGCGCCAGAAGCGCTGGCAGAGCATGAGCTTCGGCGGAATCGTTTATCTGGTGCTGCTGGTGCCGGTGGTCAACCTGCTGATGATGCCGGCGGCAGTGGCCGGGGCGACGCTGTTCTGGGTGCGCGAGCAAGGCGCCGAGGCGATGGCCACGCCCAAGGTGCCCAGGTCATAAATCCATCATCTGGATGACACAATGGCGACATGGCCCACCGGGACACTGTGGGTCATGACGACAGCTTCGCTCCATATCACCCTGATCACCGAAACCTTCCCGCCAGAGATCAACGGGGTGGCCAATACCCTTGGTCGCCTGTGCGACGGTTTGCGTGCGCGCGGCCATCAAGTCGAGCTCGTGCGCCCACGCCAGGGCGCTGATCAGAGCCGGCTCAGCGACGACGAACTCTTACTGTGCCGCGGCTGGCCGCTGCCGGGTTATCCAGGCCTGCAATGGGGCCAGTCGTCGATGCACAAGTTACTGCGACGGTGGACACGCCAACGCCCGGACGTGCTCTACATCGCCACCGAAGGCCCGCTGGGATTGTCCGCACTGCGTGCAGCACGCCGCCTGGGAATCAGTGTGGTCAGTGGCTTTCACACCAACTTCCAGCAGTATTCAAACCAGTACGGTTTGAGCCTGCTGAGCCGTGTGGTCACGCATTACCTGCGCTGGTTTCACAACCGTTCGACCCTGACCCTGGTGCCCAGCGCCAGCCAACGCCTGGAGTTGGAGCGCCGGCATTTCGAGCGCCTTGGCATGTTGTCCCGCGGTGTCGACAGCCAGTTGTTCCACCCGGCCAAGCGTGACAATGCACTGCGTGAAAGCTGGGGTCTGGAGAACGACGATATTGCTGTGCTGCACGTTGGCCGCCTGGCCCAGGAGAAAAACCTCGGGCTGCTCAAGCGCTGCGTCGATGCGCTTCAAGCTACGTATCCATCGCGCCGCATGAAGCTGATCATCGTCGGCGACGGCCCGCAACGCGCACTGCTTGAGCGCGATCTGCCCGACGCGGTGTTCTGCGGCACTCAACGCGGCGAAGAGCTGGCACGGCATTACGCCTGCGGTGATCTGTTTCTGTTTCCCAGCCTGACCGAAACCTTCGGCAACGTGGTGCTGGAAGCCATGGCTTCAGGTCTTGGTGTGGTGGCCTACGATCAAGCGGCCGCAAGCCAGCACCTGCGCCACGGCTATAGCGGCGCACTGGCGATGCCGGGGGATGAAGATGCGTTTTGCGACGCGGCCATCTGGCTACTGGAAGAGCGCGAAACGTTGCGCAGGGCGCGCCTGAACGCGCGCCAACATGCCAGTCGCCAGGGCTGGCCGGCGATTATCGAACAGTTTGAACGCCAGTTGCGCGGAGTGTGCAAGGACGGCCACCCAGTGCCCGCCCTGACGCCACTCAGACCAGAGTCGTCAACGCCTCACGACTGAACGGCAGAATGTCGCCCTCGCGACCTTCACGCACCTTCACGGCCCAATCCGGGTCAACCAACAGCGCACGACCTACGGCAACCAGATCGAACTCGTCGTTATTCAAGCGCTCCAGCAGTTTTTCCAGGCTGGCCGGCTGCGCGACTTTGTCGGTGTTGACCATGAACTGCAGGAACTCTCCGTCCAGCCCGACGCTGCCGACGGTGATGGTCGGTTTGCCGGTGAGCTGGCGGGCCCAGCCGGCCAGGTTGAGGTCGGAACCTTCGAATTCCGGCTCCCAGAAACGGCGGGTGGAACAGTGGAAAATATCCACGCCGGCGTCGGACAAAGGCTTGAGGAATTCACCCAATGCCTCAGGGGTTTGCACCAGACGCGCGGTGTAGTCCTGCTGCTTCCACTGGGAGAAACGGAAGATGATCGGGAAATCCGGGCCAACGGCGGCGCGGGTGGCCTCGATCAGTTCGATGGCCAACCGCGAGCGGTTGGCGAGGCTGCCGCCGTATTCGTCGGTACGCTGGTTGCTGCCTTCCCAGAAGAACTGATCGACCAGATAGCCGTGGGCGCCGTGGATTTCCACACCGTCCATGCCAATGCTTTGGGCGTCTTTGGCGGCTTGGGCGAAGGCGTTGATCACGTCCTTGATGTCCTGGGCAGTCATGCCGTGGACGACCACGTTGCCGTCCTTGAGTTTTTCCATCGGACCGTAGGCGGGAACGCTGGCGTCAGGCTCGGTGCCGATACGGCGCACGCTGCCTACATGCCACAGTTGCGGGACTATCTTGCCGCCTTCGGCGTGTACCGCATCGACCACTTTCTTCCAGCCGGCCAAGGCCGCCTCACCGTAGAAATGCGGGACATTCGGGTAGCCGTTGGAGGCCTGGTGACCGACCACAGTGCCTTCGGTGATGATCAGGCCCACGCCAGCGGCAGCGCGGCGACGGTAGTATTCGATCACTTTGGAATTGGGTACGCCACCCGGAGAAAACGAGCGGGTCATCGGCGCCATGACCACGCGGGTCGACAGTTGCAATGCGCCGAGCTGGAAAGGTTTGAACAAGGCTTGGACGGGCATGGGGGCACTCCACGGGAGACGGGGTTTATGATGCGGATAATATGGAGAGTGCACAGCGCTGGGTAGCACTATTGATTGGGGTGATTAAGGGGTAAAAGCAGTGAGGTATTGGGCTGCTACGCAGCCCAGCGTGGGTGGTGCGACGATTCGACAAGCCCGCTACCACACAAGCCCGCCGGCCAAAGGTTCAGCTCAGGGCTTTTTCGATGGCCTGGACGACTGTTGGATCATCCGGCGCTGTGCGCGGTGAGAAGCGCGCGAGCACGCGACCATCTTTACCGAGCAGGAATTTTTCGAAGTTCCAGGTGATATCCCCAGGAAATTCGGCGCCCTCACCTGCCAGCAAACGGTAGAGTTGGTGACGCTCCGGGCCGTTTACGTCGAGTTTGCTGCCCAAGGGAAAGGTGACACCGTAGTTCAGGCTGCAGAACTCGCGGATTTCCTCTTCGGTACCCGGTTCCTGGCCGGCAAACTGGTTGCACGGCAGGCCCAGCACGGTAAACCCCTGGTCCTTGTACTGCTGATAGAGGTTTTCCAACGCCGCATATTGCGGGGTCAGGCCGCATTTGGAGGCCACATTGACCACCAGCACGACCTGCCCCTTGAAGGGCGCCAGTGGCAGCTCTTGTCCGTCCAAAGCTTTGAGTTTCAGGTCGTGGAAAGCACTCATGACGAACTCCAGATATCCCATATTCTTTACGTTGCGGCTCATCGAGATTACAACTCGCAAGCCTGCAATCATAGACGCCGATTACAAAACCCGCCTGCGGATTACTGAGCGGTCGGCCACGGCAAAATCGGAATCGCGGTCACGGCGTTCTGTGGGCTGCCTTCGATCAGGCGGTCGCTGTAGACCAGATACACCAGGGTGTTGCGCTTCTTGTCGAGGAAACGCACCACCTGCATGGTCTTGAACACCAGTGAGGTGCGCTCCTTGAACACTTCGTCGCCGTCCTTGAGCTCACCCTTGAAACGGATCGGGCCGACCTGGCGGCAGGCAATCGATGCTTCGGCACGGTCTTCGGCCAGGCCCAGGCCGCCCTTGACGCCGCCCGTCTTGGCACGGGACAAATAGCAGGTCACGCCGTCGACCTTGGGGTCGTCAAACGCTTCCACGACAATCCGGTCATTGGGGCCGACAAACTTGAACACCGTCGACACCTGGCCAATTTCTTCGGCCGAAGCCAGCAGCGGCGTCAGCAACAGCAGGCCCAGCGCGAACTTCACTAAACGCATCGTATATTCCTTTGGTTAAACCAGGATCAGGTTGTCGCGGTGAACCAGTTCCGGTTCGGCCATGTAACCCAATAGTCCGACAATCGCATCCGACGATTGTCCAATAATTTTCTGAGCTTCCAGGGCGCTGTAATTAGCCAGGCCGCGAGCGATCTCACGACCGTCGGGGGCCACGCACACCACCATTTCGCCACGGCGGAAACTGCCTTGTACCAGTTTGACGCCCACCGGCAGCAAGCTCTTGTTGCCTTGGGACAGCGCCGACACCGCGCCATCGTCCAGTACCAGGGTGCCACGGGTTTGCAGGTGACCGGCCAGCCACTGCTTGCGTGCCGCCAGCATGCCGCGTTCCGGCGACAGCAGCGTGCCGATGCGCTCCCCGGCCTTGAGGCGATCCAGCACGCGCTCCAGGCGCCCGCCGACGATGATGGTGTGGGCACCGGAACGTGCAGCCAAGCGTGCAGCTCGCAGCTTGGTCTGCATGCCGCCACGGCCCAGGGCACCGCCGACACTGCCGGCCACGGCGTCAAGCGCCGGGTCATCGGCACGTGCTTCATAAATAAGCTGGGCATCGGGATTGTTGCGCGGGTCGGCGTCGAACATGCCGTCGCGGTCGGTGAGGATCACCAACAGGTCGGCTTCCACCAGGTTGGCCACCAGGGCGGCCAGGGTGTCGTTGTCGCCGAAACGGATTTCGTCGGTGACCACGGTGTCGTTCTCGTTGATCACCGGGATGACCTTGAGCTCCACCAGTGCGCGCAACGTGCTGCGGGCGTTGAGGTAGCGCTTGCGGTCGGACAGGTCATCGTGGGTCAGCAGGATCTGCGCCGTGTGGCGGCCATGCTCGGCGAAGCTGGACTCCCAGGCTTGCACCAGGCCCATCTGGCCGATGGCGGCGGCGGCTTGCAGTTCGTGCATCGCGCTGGGTCGCGCGGTCCAGCCGAGGCGGCTCATCCCGGCGGCTACCGCCCCGGACGACACCAGCACCAACTCGACGCCCGCTTCATGCAGGGCCACCATCTGCTCGACCCAAACGCTCATTGCTGCGCGATCCAGGCCTTTGCCATCCGCTGTCAGCAGCGCACTTCCGATCTTTACGACCCAGCGCTGCGCACCTGTCACTTTGCTCCGCATCATCTTCAACCTTAGATTGAGGGCTGCGCGACCCAGCGCGGCCCATAACGTTAAACCCGGATACTAAAACGCCGCTCTATAGAGAGCGGCGTTCAAGTTTACTGCAACGGATCAGTCACGCACGTAAATGATTTCCGGACCGTCTTCATCATCCACGTCTTCTTCGTCCCAATCGTCGTCGCCGATGTCATGGACCGACTTCACGCCGCTGCGGCGCAGGGCACGCTGGTCGTCCAGGGCTTGCAGCTGGGCGCGGGCTTCGTCTTCGATCTGCTGGTCGAGTTCGGCCAGTTCTGCCTTGAATACCGGGTCGGCGGCCAGGCGGTCGGCGCGGTCTTCGAGGTAGCGCATGATGTCGCGGGTCAGGCGCTCGGTGCCTTCTTTGGCGATGGCCGAGATCACGTAGACCGGACCGGTCCATTCCAGGCGGTCAACGATTTCCTTGACGCGCTCCTCGTGCTCTTCTTCGAGGATCTGGTCGCACTTGTTCAGCACCAACCAGCGATCACGCTCAGCCAGGGCCGGGCTGAACTTGGTCAGCTCGCTGACGATCACTTCGGCGGCGTCTGGTGCACTGGTGTCATCCAGCGGCGCCATGTCGACGAGGTGCAGCAGCAAACGGGTACGGGACAAGTGCTTGAGGAAGCGAATCCCCAGGCCTGCGCCATCGGAAGCCCCTTCGATCAGGCCGGGAATGTCGGCGATCACAAAGCTTTTCCAGCGGTCGACGCTGACCACGCCCAGGTTTGGCACCAGGGTGGTGAACGGGTAGTCGGCGACTTTCGGCTTGGCGGCCGAGACCGAGCGGATGAAGGTACTTTTACCCGCGTTCGGCAGGCCCAGCAGGCCTACGTCTGCCAGTACTTTCATTTCCAGCTTGAGGTCACGCTGCTCGCCAGGCTTGCCCGGCGTGGTCTGGCGCGGTGCACGGTTGGTACTGGACTTGAATCGGGTGTTACCCAGACCGTGCCAGCCGCCCTGCACAACCATCAGCTTCTGGCCGGCCTTGGTCAGGTCGCCAATCACTTCCTGGGTCGCGGAGTCGATGATCGTGGTGCCGACCGGTACGCGCAGTACCAGGTCTTCACCTTTCTTACCGGTGCAGTCGGTGCTGCCGCCGTTGGAGCCACGCTCGGCATCGAAGTGCCGGGTGTAACGGTAGTCGACCAGGGTGTTGAGGTTCTCGTCGGCCATCATGTAGATGGAACCGCCGTCACCGCCGTCACCGCCGTTGGGGCCACCGTTTTCGATGAACTTTTCGCGACGGAAACTCATGCAGCCGTTACCGCCGTCGCCTGCTTTTACTCGGATGGAAACTTCATCAACGAACTTCATAACAAAACGCCTCTCGCCGCACGGACGAGCTTAAAAAACCAAGACATAAGACTCTTGCAAAAATGAGCGCAGCGACCTCAATCAGCGACCGCAAATCCAGCGCCGGAGCCCATCACAAACAGCTTTGCAAGAGACTCACCCCACAAACGAAAAAGCCCCGTCGCAAGACAGGGCTTTTCCAGCGATCTCGCAATTAAGCTGCGACAACGCTCACGTAACGGCGGTTGAACGCGCCTTTTACTTCAAACTTGATCACGCCTTCGATTTTCGCGAAGAGGGTGTGATCTTTACCCATGCCTACACCGTAACCGGCGTGGAATTGGGTGCCGCGCTGACGCACGATGATGTTGCCCGGAATGATTTTCTGGCCGCCATACATCTTAACGCCAAGGCGTTTGGCTTCTGAGTCGCGACCGTTACGGGTACTACCACCAGCTTTTTTGTGTGCCATGAGTCAATTCTCCTAGTGAGGAATTAGGCTGAAATTAAGCCTGAATACCGGTGATTTTGATCTCGGTGTACCACTGGCGGTGGCCCATACGCTTCATGTGGTGCTTACGACGACGGAACTTGATGATGCGGATTTTATCGTGACGCCCTTGGGAAATCACTTCAGCCACAACGGTAGCGCCAGCAACAACTGGAGCGCCGATGTTCACGTCATCGCCATTGGCGACCAACAGAACGCGATCAAAAGTAACGGATTCGCCAGTAGCGACTTCCAGTTTTTCGATCTTCAGGTATTCACCTGGGGCGACCTTGTATTGCTTGCCACCAGTAACAATTACTGCGTACGACATGGTATTTCTCCGATAATCCTGCTCACCCAGCTCTTTATAAGAAGAGGTATTGGCTGGCATGGCTGCATGGGATGGACGTCCCGAATGCAATTGCGTAAGGCAGGTGCTGCCCAGGAAGTTCAGGGTGCGCGATTGTACGCAAGGCAACGAGGCCTTGCAAGGGGCCGTCTATCGCGCCTTGACACTGCGGGGTCAGGGTCCTAGCATGCCGCGCAACCCTTCTGGAGCGACTGTCGCTGATGCAACCCCAAGCTTTCTACCGCGCGGTCGCGGACGATTTTAGCGCCGTCGACGGCATCATCAAGCAGCAGCTGACGTCTAAAGTGCCGCTGGTCTCCAAAATTGGCGACTACATTACGTCGGCGGGCGGTAAGCGCCTGCGTCCTTTATTAGTGTTGCTGTGTGGCAAGGCCCTGGGCCGCGAAGGCGATGACCTGCGCCTGCTGGCGGCCACCATCGAATTCCTGCACACCGCCACCCTGCTGCATGACGACGTCGTCGACATGTCCGGCATGCGCCGTGGTCGCGAGACCGCCAATGCCATGTGGGGCAACGCCCCCAGCGTCCTGGTGGGCGATTTCCTGTATTCGCGCTCGTTCGAGATGATGGTCGAACTGGGCTCGATGCCGGTGATGAAGATCCTGTCCCAGGCCACGCGCATCATCGCTGAAGGCGAAGTGTTGCAGCTGTCGAAGGTCCGCGACGCCAGCACCACCGAAGAAACCTACATGGAAGTGATTCGCGGCAAAACCGCGATGCTCTTCGAAGCCTCGACCCACAGTGCTGCGGCCCTGTGCGGTGCGACCGCCGAACAGGCCGAAGCCCTGCGTACCTTTGGTGATCACCTGGGCGTGGCGTTCCAACTGGTGGATGACCTGCTCGACTACAAAGGCGACGCCGAAACCCTGGGCAAGAACGTCGGTGACGACCTGGCCGAGGGCAAGCCGACCTTGCCGCTGATCTACACCATGCGCGAAGGTACGCCGGAACAGGCCGCCCTGGTACGCAAAGCGATCCAGAAAGGCGGGATCGAAGACCTGGAAAGCATCCGTGAGGCCGTAGAAGCTTCGGGCTCCCTGGACTACACCGCACAGCTGGCGCGTGATTACGTGGCCCGTGCGATCCAGTGCCTGGAAGCCCTGCCTGCCAGTGAATACCGGGACGCCCTGGTTGAACTGAGTGAGTTTGCGGTCGCGCGTACTCACTAAGTCAGACCAATGTGGGAGGGGGCTTGCCCCCGATAGCGGTAGATCAGCCAGCCTCTGTATAGACTGGCACACCGTCATCGGGGGCAAGCCCCCTCCCACATTTAGATTTCATACAACCTGCAAGACTACAAAACCCTATATAATGTGCGACTTTTAGCCGTCCTGACCTTTAAGGAGCTTTAGTGAGCACGTTGCCACCCTGCCCGAAATGCAATTCCGAATACACCTACGAAGACGGCGCCCAGCTGATCTGCCCGGAATGCGCCCATGAATGGTACGCCAATGGCGAGGCCGAAGTGGCCGGCGATGAAACCGTGAAGAAAGACTCTGTGGGCAACGTCCTGCAGGACGGCGACACCATCACCGTAATCAAGGACCTCAAGGTCAAGGGCACGTCCCTGGTGGTCAAGGTGGGCACCAAGGTCAAGAACATCCGCTTGTGCGACGGCGACCACGATATCGACTGCAAGATCGACGGTATCGGCCCGATGAAGCTCAAGTCCGAGTTCGTGCGCAAAGTCTGAATCCGCTGCATCCATCCCGCGCCCGCCGCGGGATGGCGTTTTGCCCTCCTCCCTGACCCACCTCAATATCCACACAGAAAAACCAACAAACTGCCAATAGACGCTTGCTATTCTACGAATAAGAATTATTCTCATTGAAACCCATCAAGGAGATGCACCATGACTTATTTGATAGATGCCTGGCTGGACCGCCCACATCCTTACCTGCGAATCCTGCATCGGGAAACCGGTGAAGTCTGTGCGGTGCTGGAGGAAGAAGCGCTGAATGAATTGCAGGACCAGGGTGACCTGGACGTCAACGGCCTGAGTTCAAGTGAACCCGGTGTGCTGAAGGAGGTGGTGCGTAATTTGTTTCTGTTCTGTTATGCCCGGGCGTTGCGCCCGGCGACGGAGCTCAATGGCAAGTTTCATCCATGAGCAAACGCGCAAAACACTGTTGGGGCGAACAGGTTCGCCCCAACAGGTAATCAGCAGGTCTTACAGAACGTCGAGCAGTTCGACGTCGAACACCAGCACGCTGTGCGGCGGAATGCTGCCAACGCCTTGAGCGCCGTAAGCCAGTTCGCTCGGCACGTACAGACGCCATTTGCTGCCGGCATTCATCAGTTGCAGGGCTTCGGTCCAACCGGCAATCACGCCGCCAACCGGGAATTCTGCTGGCTGGCCACGCTCGTACGAGCTGTCGAACACAGTGCCGTCGATCAGGGTGCCGTGATAGTGGGTACGGACTTGATCTTCACGAGTCGGCTTGGCGCCTTCGCCGGCCGTCAGCACTTCAAATTGCAGGCCGGAAGCCAGGGTGGTGATGCCATCGCGCTTGGCGTTTTCAGCCAGGAAGGCCAGGCCAGCGCCAGCAGCGGCTTCAGCCTTGGCGGCTGCTTCGGCTTGCATGACTTCGCGGATCACCTTGAAGCTGGCAGCCATTTGCTCTTGGTCAACGCGGCTTGGCTTGCCAGCGAATGCGTCGGTCAGGCCAGCCAGGATTGCGTCAAGGTTTACGCCCGGTGGCGGGTTGTCGCGCAGTTGGTCGCCCAACTGACGGCCGATACCGTAGCTGACGCGGGTTTCGTCGGTGGACAGATTAACTTCGGACATGAAGAGGCTCCGCTGTAGGACAACGCGATTTCCCGCGCTGCCCGAAACTAAAAGGGCCCGCAGACTAGCACACAAGACCGCCCCTTGATGAGCCCTCAGTCGTGCTGCACACCGCTGGCGACCCTTCGTCGCCACATGGAATAAAACACCCTTCAGAATCAAGACCCGCCGCCGATACAGCGCTACACCTTGGCTGGCTCAAATAACAACACCGTCCAGCAAACAGACATCACTCTTGCGGAGCATTCGATGAATAGCTGGTTCGGTAACATAAGCGTCAACCTCAAACTGGGCCTGGGCTTCGGCCTGGTGCTTGTCCTCACCTCGATCCTGGCACTGACTGGCTGGACCAGCCTTGGCGGCCTGATTGACCGCAGCAACTGGATGAGCGACATCACCCAGCTCAACGCCTCGCTGACCAAACTGCGCATCGTGCGCCTTCAATACATGCTGGCCAACGGTGACGAAGCCGTGGCGCAAAACGTGCAGACCAGCCTCGATGCCTTCGCCGCCCAGCAGCAGAAACTGCTCGACAGTTTCAAGAGCCCGGAAAACCTCAAGCTGCTCAACGAGCAGAAAGCAGTCATCACCGCCTACCAGCAATCCCTGAACAAAATGCGCGAGGCTTACCGTAACGGCAATGCCTCTCGCCAGGTGATGGGCGACAAGGCCGACAGCGCCAACGCCCAGATCGACGCGCTGGAAGCCAGCGTCAAGCAGATGCCCGACAGCTCGGAGCATCTGGCCCAGTTCCAGGCCGTGGCCGACGCCAAGATGCAATTCCAACTGGCCCGCTACGAAGTGCGCGGCTACACCGGCAACGTCAGCCCAGACACCGAAGCCCGCGCTGCCGCACAGATCGACAAAGCCATTACCGGCTTGAAAGACCTCGGCGCCGCCGTTGGCGCCAGCCAGCAAAGCGCGCTGACCGCGCTGGAAACCGCTCTTGGCGCGTATCGCACGGCGGTGCAGAACTACAAGGCGGCCAACGCCAACATCGTCGCTGCCCGTGCTGAAATGACCACCCAGGGCGCTGATATCGTCACCATCAGCGACAAGCTCTACGACATTCAACTGGATCGCCGCGACGCCGAAAGCGCCCAGGCCCGTAGCCTGCAATTGATCAGCACTCTGCTGGCCTTGCTGGTTGGCATCATTGCCGCACTGGTCATCACCCGTCAGATCACCCGCCCGATCCAGGAAACCCTGGCCGTGGTGGAACGCATTGCCTCCGGCGACCTGAGCCACAACATCCAGGTGACCCGCCGCGATGAACTCGGCGTGCTGCAACAAGGCATCCAGCGCATGGGCACCACCCTGCGTGAGTTGATCAGCGGTATTCGTGACGGCGTGACCCAGATCGCCAGCGCCGCCGAGGAACTGTCGGCCGTGACCGAGCAGACCAGCGCCGGCGTGAACAGCCAGAAGATCGAGACCGATCAAGTGGCCACTGCCATGCATGAAATGACCGCCACCGTGCAGGAAGTCGCACGTAACGCCGAACAGGCTTCCCTGGCCGCTGCCGATGCCGACGGCCAAGCCCGCGCAGGCGACAAAGTGGTGGCCGAAGCCATCGCCCAGATCGAACGCCTGGCCGCTGAAGTGGCACGTTCCACCGACGCCATGAGCCACCTGCAACAAGAGAGCAACAAGATCGGCAGCGTGATGGACGTGATCAAGGCCGTCGCCGAACAGACCAACCTGCTAGCCCTCAACGCCGCGATCGAGGCGGCACGCGCCGGTGAAGCCGGTCGCGGGTTTGCCGTGGTCGCCGACGAAGTGCGCGGCCTGGCCCAGCGCACGCAAAAATCCACCGAAGAGATCGAAGGCCTGGTCGCCGGTTTGCAGAACGGCACCCAGCAAGTGGCCAACGTGATGAACAACAGCCGCAGCCTCACCGACAGCAGCGTGGAGCTGACGCGCAAGGCCGGTGTATCCCTGGAGAACATCACCCGGACAGTGTCGAACATCCAGTCGATGAACCAGCAGATCGCCGCCGCCGCCGAGCAACAAAGCGCCGTGGCCGAAGAGATCAGCCGCAGCATCGTCAATGTGCGCGACGTGTCGGAACAGACCGCCACTGCGAGTGACGAGACGGCCAAGTCGAGTGTGGAACTGGCTCGTCTGGGCAGCCAGTTGCAGCAGATGGTCAGCCATTTCCGGGTTTAACAAACCAAAAAGCCGCCTCGGGATTAACCGAGGCGGCTCCACTTCTCAGACCTTACCGGTCATCAAAGCTGTCCCGCAGGAACTCCATACGTGGTAAGCACGCAGGCAGTTCACTACGAGGTTCCAGGTACGTCGTGCAAATTTAGACATACTCGGCCCTCCGTGAGTTGGGCCTTACCTCCAGCGCACTTACCGGAACACGCGAGCCTTCGGACGCGGGTCAGCGCTTCCTGTGAGGCGGCCGGGCTAATGGGCCTCCCGCATTAATCCGGCACGGATTACTAGCCCGTGGCGGTTGGTCCAGAATTCGCGTGCACGCCCGGATCACCTCACATCGACGAACTTAGAACGGGGAGGAGCCTAACCAAATCCCAGTCGAAGGTGTGACCAACGATGCTCCAACACCAGTATTGCTCGATAGATTCATTGCAAATTTTTACGGTGCAAAAAGGCAAGAGAAATCATCAAAACGATAATCCTCTGGCCTTGCGAGATGATATGAGCGGCGGTAGTATTCCGCCTGTTGGTCAGCGCTTCCTGTGAGACCGCAACCCCAGCCGCAAACTGGGATTGCAATAAAAAACCGCCCTACTAAGGCGGTTTTTTATTGCCTGCGATTTGCCCTTCAGCCCTCACCTTCCTCGACAAACACCACCCGATTCCCAAACGGGTCCTTGATGCTCATCTCCCGCGAGCCCCACGGCGTTTCTTCAACCCCGGGCTTGGCATAACGGTAGTCCTTCGCCTGCAATTGCTGCTGGTAGGCATCCACTCCCTGCGCCTGGATCCGCACCGCAGCCCCCGGCGAGGCATCGCCATGATGCTCGGACAAATGCAGCACGCATTCACCCAACGACACTTGCAGGTACAGCGGGTAATTCGCTTCGAAACGATGCTGCCAATCGACCTTGAACCCGAGGAATTCCACATAGAATTCCAACGCCTTTGTCTCGTCGAAAATCCGCAGGATGGGGGTGACTTTTCCTAAGTGCATGGCAACCGCTCCGTGTAAAAGATCGCCCACTATAAAGACGAAAAACCGCGACGCAAATCCCCGCTGCGCGCCAGGAATCGCCCAGGGCGCTGACCGTTCGCCTGCCCGTCGCTGTAGCTCAGCACGCCATTGACCCACACCCCGTCAATGCCTTCTGCCACCCGTTCCGGCGTTTTAAAGTCCGCCATATCCCGCACCCGCAACGGATCAAACAACACCAGGTCGGCCCAATGCCCTTCACGAATGGCTCCGCGATCCGACAAGCCAAAGCGCGCTGCCGACAAGCCGGTCATCTTGTGCACCGCCGTATGCAGTGGAAACAACCCCACGTCACGGCTGAAATGCCCCAGCACCCGTGGAAACGCCCCCCACAAACGCGGATGGGGAAACGGGTCTTCAGGCAACCCGTCCGAGCCTACCATCGACAACGGATGCGCCAGGATTCGCCGCACATCCGCCTCGTCCATCCCGTAATACACGGCGCCCGCCGGCTGCAGGCGGCGGGCGGCGTCCATCAATGAAACATTCCACTCGTCGGCGATAGCCTGTAGATCTCGCCCGCCCATGTCCGGATGGGGCGTGGACCACGTAATGGTGATGCGAAACGCGTCGGTCACCTGCTTCAAATCCAGGGTCGAAGAACTGGCCGCATAGGGATAGCAATCACACCCCACCGGATGGGTTTTCGCCGCCAGTTCCAGTGCGGCCAACAGCTGCGGACTGCGCCCCCAGTTCCCCGCCCCTGCACACTTGAGGTGGGAAATAATCACCGGTGCCTTGGCATGTCGGCCAATCTGAAACGCCTCGCCCATCGCCTCCAGCACCGGCTCGAATTCGCTGCGCAAGTGAGTGGCGTACACCGCACCGTAGGCCGTCAGTTCTTCACTGAGTTGCAGCACTTCATCGGTCTCGGCATTGAACGCGCTGGCGTAGGCCAGGCCTGTGGATAAACCGAGGGCGCCGGCTTCCAGACTCTCGTGCAGTTGCACCCGCATGGCGGCGATTTCATACGGTGTCGCAGTGCGATGCAGGTCGTCCATGTGGTTACTGCGCAGCGCTGTGTGGCCGATCAGCGCCGCGACGTTGACGGCTGGATGAGCGCTTTCCACGGCGCGGCGATAGTCGCTGAAACGCGGATACACAAACGCCGCAGCGCCACCCAGCAGGTTCATCGGGTCCGGCGGATCGCTGCGCAAACTGACCGGCGAGGCGCTGATGCCGCAGTTGCCGACAATCACTGTGGTCACGCCCTGACTGAGCTTGGGCAGCATCTGCGGGTGGCGTATCACCACGGTGTCGTCGTGGGTGTGCACATCGATAAAGCCTGGTGCCAATACGCGGCCGGTGGCGTCGATTTGATGCTCGGCCGTCGCAGCAGACAGATCACCGATTGTCTCGATACGCCCCTCGCGCACCCCCACATCCGCCACGTAACCCGGTGTGTTGCTGCCATCGATGATCAGCGCGTGGCGAATCAGCGTGTCGTACTTCATATCAGTCTCCAAGCGGCAGGCTACCGGGGCCGCCGCGATAATCGTCCAGGGCCAGTTTGATCCGGCGCAGGCGTTCCTGGTTAGCGTCCGGCAGGGCCAGCGCCAGCTCGGTAGCGAGCAGGTCGATGGCCAACAGCAGGCCATAGCGCGCTGCGGTGGGTTTGTAGATAAAACTGGTTTCGGCCGGTTGCAGGGGCAATACCACGTCCGCCAAACGCGCCAGAGGGGAGTCGGCCAGGGTGATGGCGATGATGCGTGCGTCGTAGTTGCGCGCCAGCGCCACCACGTCCAGCAGTTCCGGCGTCAGGCCGGTCAACGAGCAGACGATCAGCGCATGTTCCGGGCCCAGCGTCGCAGCCGTGACGCGCATCATCACCGGATCGTGGCAAGCGGCAATCGGGTAGCCCAGGCGAACCAGGCGCACTTGTAACTCGTCGCTGCACAGGCTTGACGGGCCGCCCATGCCGAACGCATGGATCATCCGCGCCTTGCTCAGCAGGCTGACCGCATCGGCGAAACTGGCCTGGTCGAACCCCGATAAGTGCTGTCGCAACGTTGCCTCGATGTCCCCCAGAATCTGCCGGTGAAACGCCGACTGTTCGGGCAACCCCGCCGGGTCCAGGAAACGGCTGCCGACGCCACTGGCCTGGGCCAGTTGCAGGCGCAAATCGCGTAGATCACGGCAACCGACGCTGCGGGCAAATCGCGACAACGTTGCCGTACTGACCTCTGCCCGCTGGGACAACGCCTCCAGGCTGGCCGACGCCGCAAAACCTACGTCATCGAGCATCAGCTTGGCGATACGTCCTTCGCCGGCGCTGAAAGAAGCCTGGCGGGCGCGGATCTGGTAGAGGATGTCCATTGGGGCTCCAGGGTCAGAGGATGCAAGACAGACCGTACGTAAGACCGAAGGCGACCACCGAAATCAATGTCTCCAGCACGGTCCAGGTCTTGAAGGTCTGGATCACCGTCATATTGAAGTATTCCTTGATCAGCCAGAAGCCGCCGTCATTCACGTGGGAAAAGATCACCGAACCCGCACCGGTGGCCAGCACCAGTAATTCAGGGTGTGGATAACCCAAGCCCAGGGCGACGGGTGCGACCACGCCGGACGCGGTGGTCATCGCCACCGTGGCCGACCCGGTCGCAACGCGCATCAACGCTGCGAACAACCAGCCCATTACCAGTGGCGACAGGTGAAACGCATGGGCCAGGCCAAGAATTTCGTTGGTCACTCCAGCGTCCACCAGGATGCGATTCAACCCGCCGCCCGCGCCCACCAGCAAGGTGATGCTGGCGGTCGGCGCGAGGCATTCGTTGGTGAACCTGAGGATCGATTCGCGGTTGAAGCCCTGGGCCAATCCCAACGTCCAGAAACTCACCAGGGTCGCCACCAGCAAGGCGATGACCGAGTTGCCGATAAACAGCAGGAATTGGTTGAAGCCGGTCCCCGGCGTGGAGATTACATTGGCCCAACCGCCAATCATCATCAGTACCACCGGCAACAGGATGGTGCCCATGGTCAGCGCGAAACTCGGCAAACGGGTGCGCGGTTCACGCTCGATAAACTGGCGCTCCAGCGGGTTTTCCGCCGGCAGGTGGATGTGCGGCACGATGAACTTGGCGTAAAGGGGGCCGGCAATGATCGCCGTGGGGATACCGATCAGAATCGCATACAGCACGGTCTGCCCCACCGACGCGTTATACGCCAGCACCGCCATCATCGCCGCCGGGTGCGGCGGCACCAGCGCGTGCACCACCGACAGGCCGGCGACCATCGGCAGGCCGACCATCAAAATCGACACGCCGACCCGTCGCGCCACGGTAAAGGCGATGGGCACCAGCAATACAAAACCCACCTCGAAAAACAGCGGCAGCCCAACCAGGAAGGCAATGCACACCATCGCCCAATGGGCGTTGCGCTCGCCAAAACGGTTGATCAAGGTGCGCGCCACCTGCTCCGCACCGCCGGACTCGGCCATCATCTTGCCGAGCATGGTGCCCAGCGCCACCACGAGCGCGATATGCCCCAGGGTCTTGCCGACACCCGCCTCATACGAGCCCATGATCGTGTCCGCCGGCATCCCGGCCATCAGCGCCAGGCCAATGGACACCAGGGTGATGACGATAAACGGGTTGAGTCGGTAACGTGCAATCAGCACGATCAAAGCAATGATGGCGATGGCAGCGTATGCCAACAGCCCGAAGCCCGGTGATGCGGCCATGCGGTACTCCTCGGAAAGGGTCACGTCGATTTGGTTGTGAAACTCATAAATCATTACCGAGGGGTGTTTTCAAATTTTATGAAAGTAAATTTCGCCCACAGACAAGCGCTGTCGCGTTGGGATATGCCCGACACCTGCGTATGAAAATTCAGGGGTTGTTCTTACATGAAGATCAGAGAACCGGAAACTCAACCCAGCCGGTTGAGTCATAGACTGCACATCCACTGTTGCCAGGAACATCGCCCATGATTCGCACGTCTCTCGCCGCCGGCGCCCTGCTTCTCGCCGTCTGCGGCGCGGCCACCGCCGCCGACAACCCAGCGCTGAAAAAATGCATGGACGGCGCCAACACTACCGCCGACATGGTTACTTGCAACGCCAAGCAAGCCAAGGTGCAGGACACGCGTCTGAACAAAGCCTACAAGATCGCCCTCGCCGCCCAGGAAGGTGCCCGCAAGCAGCAACTGCAAGACGTGCAGCGCCTGTGGATACAGTACCGCGATGCCAACTGCGGGTTTATCGGCTCAGCCACCGGCGGCACCATCGATCAGGTCAATGGCACCGGCTGTGTGCTGGACATGACCCAGGCGCGCGCCCAGGAACTGGAAGACCTGGTCGGGCCGTGATCCCCCGCCACAGATGCTCCATCAGTCGTGATGCACCCGCGCCCGCTTGAGCAACTTCTTGCAGCGCTCCGACAAATGCAGCACCCGCAGATGCTTGCCGGCCTTGGTGTAGCGCTCGCGCAGGGTCATCAGCGCGGCAATCGCTGAATAGTCGACAAAACTCAGGTGACGGCA
Source organism: Pseudomonas sp. SR18 (assembly GCF_023701505.1). Taxonomy (NCBI): domain Bacteria; kingdom Pseudomonadati; phylum Pseudomonadota; class Gammaproteobacteria; order Pseudomonadales; family Pseudomonadaceae; genus Pseudomonas; species Pseudomonas sp. SR18. Next base: position 68,229 of record NZ_JAMQAU010000024.1, read on the forward strand.
ATCCAGCGTCACCTGCTCCGGGTCATTGGCCGGGTCGAACTGATTCAAAAACGGCGTAGTCGAGGCGAAGAACAAGGTGCCGTGCAGGCGATAGAGCTTGCTGCCGTCAGCTTCCTGGTGCTCATCGGCATACAGCTCGCGGGCCTGTTGCCAGGCGAAGTTGAGCGCGGCGATCACGATGCCGCACAGCACGGCGGTCGCCAGGTCGGTAAACACGGTAATCACCGTCACCGCGATAATCACCAGCACATCATTGAGCGGCACCTTGTTGATCACCCGCAGCGACGCCCAGGCAAAGGTCTGCTGGGACACCACGAACATCACCCCCACCAGCGCCGCCAGCGGGATCCGCTCGATCAGCGGTGACAGAAACAGAATGAACAGCAGGATCATCACCCCGGCAAACACCCCGGAAAAGCGCCCGCGCCCGCCGGAGCTGAGGTTGATCACGGTTTGCCCGATCATCGCGCAACCGCCCATGCCGCCGAACAGGCCCGAGACCATATTCGCCGCGCCCAATGCCACACTTTCGCGGTCTGGGTAGCCGCGGGTTTCAGTGATTTCGTCGGTCAGGTTCAGGGTCAGCAGGGTTTCCAGCAGGCCGACCATGGCCATCAGGAACGCATAGGGCGCAATGATGCCGAGGGTTTCCAGGGTCCAGGGGATCTGCGGCAATGCAAAGGTCGGCAGGCCGCCGGCGATGTGGGCCATGTCGCCGAGGGTACGGGTCGGCAGGCCAAGCAGGTACACCGCCAGGCCCACGCCGAGGATCGCCACCAATGCCGGCGGCACGGCGCGGGTCAGGCGTGGCAGCAGGTAGACGATGGCCATGGTCGCCGCCACCAACGCGGTCATCACATACAACGGCGTGCCGCTGAGCCAGGCTTCACCGCTCTTGAAATGCTCCAACTGCGCCAGCGCGATGATAATCGCCAGGCCGTTGACGAAGCCGAGCATCACCGAATGCGGCACCATGCGCACCAGTTTGCCCAGCCGCAGCAGGCCGAAGGCGACCATGATCAACCCGCCCAGCAGCACCGTCGCCAGCAGATACTCCACGCCGTGCTGCACCACCAACGCCACGATCACCACCGCCATCGAGCCCGCCGCACCGGAAACCATACCGGGCCGGCCGCCAAACAAGGCCGTCAGGGTGCAGATGATAAACGCGCCGTACAGGCCCATCAGCGGGTTGAGATGAGCCACCAGGGCAAAGGCGATGCATTCGGGCAGCAGCGCGAAAGACGTGGTGAGGCCGGCCAGGGCATCGGCGCGCAGACGGGTGAGGTTCATGAGGTACCAGGGAATTGCGGGGGATAAGGCAAGGGATGGTACGGAATTGATCAACTCGGGGCTAGTCTGGAAGAGCGAGTCGCCGCCATCGGGGGCAAGCCCCCTCCCACACTTGACCGCATTCCAATGTGGGAGGGGGCTTGCCCCCGATGGCAGCGACTCGGTCTCAAGCGAACCTCACACCCTCTCGCTGCAAATCCACTCAACGACCGACGTGCGCGTCTCAGCACGCATACCGCGCCAGCTTGGCCTGGATAAAGTCCAGGAAGCACTGAATACGCAACGCCAGTTGCGAGTTACGGTAGAACACCGCGTGGATCGGCTGGCGATAACCGCTGTTGAACGCCTCCAGCACTGGCACCAGGCGCCCGGCGTCGATGTCGGCGCTGGTCATGAAGTTCGACAGGCAACAAATGCCCTGCCCTTCCAACGCCAGCTGGCGCAAGGTTTCGCCGCTGGACGCGGCGATGCTCGGCTGGATCAGCCAGCGGTCGCCTTCCACATGGCGCAGCGGCCAGTGGTTGAGGGTTTCGGTCTGGGTGAAGCCGAGCAACGTGTGGTCGGCCAACTCGGCGACGGTCTGCGGCGCGCCGTACTGCTTGAGGTAGTCAGGGCTGGCGAGGATGTGCAGCGGCGTACACCCGAGGGCGCGCGCATGCAGGGTCGAGTCGGCCAGAGCGCCGATGCGGATGGCAATGTCGGTGCTCTGTTCCAGCAGGTCGATGATCAGGTCATCGCTGTTCAACTCCAGCTGGATCTCCGGGTACAGGCTGCGAAACTCGGCGATGTACGGCACGATCCCATGCAGCATGAACGGCACCGCGGCGTTGATACGCAGCCGGCCGGCCGGTTTTTTCTGGCGTGACGACAAGCGCTCTTCCAGCTCATCCATGTGCGCCAGGATCAGCTTGGCCTGTTCGAAGAAGTACTTGCCCTCTTCGGTCAGGTCCATGCGCCGCGTGGTGCGGTTGATCAGCGTGGTGTCGAGTTTGGCTTCCAGGCGCGACAAGGTACGACTGACCGCCGACGGCGTCTGCCCGACCTGCTCCGCCGCAGCGGAAATCGAGCCGCACTCGATCACGCTGACGAAGATCTGTAGCTCATCGGATCGGGCTTTCACGGGCGGTCCTCGTTATCGGTTCACCGCAGCTTACACCGAGAGGTTGAACACCTGCGCCAGATGCTGCTCGTAGCGCGCCACGTCCGCCTCGATGGCCGGGCGTTTCATCACATCCACGCACAGGAAAGTCGGCAGGCCGGTCATGCCGAGGAACTCGTTGGCCTTGTGAAACGGGAAGTACACCGCGTCCACGCCTTTGGCTTCGAAGAAATCGCTCGGGTCGTCGAAGGCTTGCTGCGGCGCGTTCCAGGTCAGTGAGAGCATGTACTGCTTGCCCTGGATCAGGCCGCCACTGCCGTATTTCTGCGAAGCATCGGAACGGGTGCGGCCGTCGCTGGCGTAGAGGCTGCCGTGGCCTTCGGTGAAGACTTCGTCGATGTACTTCTTGACGATCCACGGTGCGCCCATCCACCAGCCGGGCATTTGGTAGATGATCACGTCGGCCCAGAGGAATTTCGCGACTTCGTCGGCGACATCGTAGCCTTCGTCGATATGCGTGACTTTGACGTCGATACCGTTGCGGTCCAACAACGCCAGTGCGGTGTCATGCAAGGTGGTGTTGTAGCGGCCATCGGAGTGGGCGAACTTTTTGCCGCCGTTGAGCAGGAGTACTTTTTTCATGAGAGGGCATCCAGAAGTTGAAAATGTCTGGACGCAGACTATCGACCCCAACCCTTCGGAATAAGCCGTGACCCCGCAAAATACCTTTGATCAAAAAGCACGAATCCAGCAAGCATTGTTAACCACCGATCAGCAGATGACCGCCCAGCAGCGCCATGCCGATGAAAAATACCCGCTTGAACAGCACCGCACTGATGCGCTGGCGCAGCACCTGGCCCAGCCACATGCCCAACAACGCCGGGACCAGCGCCAGCAACGAGGCACTGACCTCACCGCCGCCCAAGGTACCGCGCCAGGCCAAGCCCGCCGCCAGCGCCAGGGTCGACACGGTGAACGACAGACCCAATGCCTGCACCAGTTGATCGCGATTCAAGCCCAGTGCTTGCAGACACGGCACCGCAGGGATCACGAACACGCCGGTGGCCGAGGTGATTACGCCGGTGATCAACCCACACAGCGGGCCCAACCAGCGTTCGGTTGACGGCTTGAGCTTGAAGGCGGGCAAAAACAATCCGCTCAGCGCATACACCAGCAACGCCGCGCCCAACGCCCGCACCACCCAGTGCCCGCCGTCCATGCCCAGCCACAGCGTGCCCAGCCCGGTGCCGAGGAAAATCAGCAACAGCATCGGCCACAGGCGTTTGAGCAAGGCACTCAGATGACCGCCGAATGCCAGTTGCCAGAGGTTGGTGACCGTTGAAGGGATGATCAGCAGCGCCGCAGCCTGCGCCGGCAACATAGCCAGGCCGAGCATGCCCATGGCCACTGTCGGTAAGCCCAGACCGATGACCCCCTTGACCGTGCCGGCCAGCACAAAGGTGCCGATCACCAGCAGGGTCAAGGCGGGGCCGAGATTTTGGTAGAACGCGAGGAAGGTCGTCATGGGGGGATTGTGCGGGTTTGGATGTGCGCTGGAAATTCGCCATATACTGAGGCTGCCTCTTGTTTTGCGGGAGGCTGAAGGCCTCATCGAGAACCCCAGCCATGCACTTTGACCTCACCGACCTGCGCCTCTACCTGCACACCCTCGACACCGGCAACATCACCGCCGGCGCCAGCCGCAGCCATTTATCCCTGGCGGCGGCCAGCGCCCGCATCCGTGCGATGGAAGCGTCTTTTGGTATTGAACTGCTGGAGCGCGGCCGCCGTGGTGTTACCCCTACCGCCGCTGGCAAAGCACTGGCCCGCCATGCGCGCCTGCTGCTGCAACAGGCCGAGCACCTGCAACAGGACCTGGCGGAATACGCAAACGGCATCAAAGGCCAGGTGCGCCTGCTGTGCAACACCACGGCGCTCAGTGAATACCTGCCGGAACTGCTGGCGGATTTTCTGCGCGAACACCCCAACCTCGACATCGACCTGCAGGAATTGCCCAGCCTGCGCATCACCCAGGCCTTGCGCCAGGGCACGGCGGATCTGGGCATCATCTCCGATGCGGTGGATACCCACGGTTTGCAGACCCTGCCCTTTCGCGATGACCCGCTGGTGCTGATCATGCCCCTGGATCATCCCTTGGCTGCCAGCCCGGTGAGTTTTATCGACAGCCTGCCACACGATTACGTCGGCCTCGCGGCCCACAGCGCACTGGCGGTGTACCTGGAAGAGCAAGCGCTGAACGCGGGGTTTCGCTTACACACGCGCATCCGCGCCGAGGGCTTTGATGGGGTGATTCGGATGGTCGCACGGGGCGCTGGCCTGGGCATCGTGCCCCAGGCCGCGCTGGATCGCTGGCATTTGGAGCGCCACTTCAAGGCCCAGCCTCTGGCAGAAGACTGGGCCCGCCGACAGCTATTGCTGTGCACACGTTCGTTCGAACAACTGCCCGGTTACGCCAAAGCCTTGTTCGACGCCTTGGCCCTGCCCTTGCGGAAGAACCCGTAATACACCGCCGACAGAATCAGCAGGAATGGCACGCCAAACACCAACGTCATCTTGAACGCCTCGGTGAAATACGTGGTGATCATCACCGCGCCCATCAGCACCAGGCCCAGCAAGGTGCTGTAGGGAAACAGGCGCAGCTGGAATGAGAGCTTCGGCCCGCCGTGACGCTTGCGATAACGGCGGAAAAACAGGTGCGTGAGGAAGATCATGAACCAGGTGAAGATCGCGCCGAACATCGAGATCGCCATCATCAAGGTGAATGAGCTTTGCGGGTACACCACATTCAACAAGGTCGCCAGGGCAATGCCCGAACTGGACAGCAGCAGCGCATTCAGCGGGATGCCGCTTTTGCTCAGGGCGCCCATGGACTTGGGCGCGAAGCCGGCGCGGGACAAGCTGAACATCATGCGCGTGGTGATGTAGAGCTGGCTGTTCATCGCCGACAGCGCGGCAATCAGGATCACAAAGTTCATCACCCCGGTGGCGCCGGGAATGCCGATGGTCTGCATCACCGTGACGAACGGGCTCTGGGTCTGCCCGGCCTGGCTCCACGGCACGATGGCGAGCATCAGCGCCAGGGTCAGCAGGTAGAACACCACCAACCGCACGATGGTTGCGCGAAAGGCCTTCTTCACCGCCTGCTCCGGGTCGGCGGCTTCACCGGCAGCCACCGCGATCATCTCCACGCTGAGGTAGCTGAAGATCGACACAATCACCGCGATCCACATGCCGCTCAAGCCATGGGGGAAAAATCCGCCGTGTGCGGTGTAGTTCTGCACGCCGTAATCCGGGTTGCCGGAGCCGAACACCACGTACACGGCCAGGATGATGAAGCCGACAATGGCGCTGATCTTGATGGTGGAAAACCAGTATTCGAAGTTACCGAAGGTCTTCACGCTGATCGCATTGAGCACAATCAGCACACTGGAAAACGACACGATCCACACCCACTCCGGCACGTTAGCGAACCAGTACTTCATGTACATCGCCACCGCCGTGACCTCGGCGCCCACCGCCAGCACAATCGCCGCCCAGTACGCATAACGCACCAGGAACCCGGCCAGCGGGCTGATGTAGAACTCGGCATAGGCGCCGAAGGAGCCCGAGGTGGAATGGGCCACCGTCATCTCTGCCAGACACCCCATCAGCAGCAAAGTGATCAGCGCGCCGATGGCGTAACTCACCAGCACACTCGGCCCGGCATAACCGATGGCATAGGCGCTGCCCATGAACAGCCCGGTGCCAATGGCACCACCGATGGCGATCATGCTCATCTGGCCGGAAGTCAGCTGGCGCCGCAGGCCTAGTTCGCGTTGGGTGATTTCGGCAAAGCCGGTGTCGGGTGTGGTCACGTTGGTGTGCCTCTTTATTATTGTGGTTGCACTGTTTGGATATTGTCGCGGATCCCTGTGGGAGGGGTTTAATCAGGTAACGCTGTGGCGGACTTTGAATTGCGGCTGGTCCCAGGTGTTTTCGTCGAGAATCTCACCGAGGATTTCCACGGCGTCCCACACCTCGGTAAAGCTCGTATACAACGGCGTAAACCCAAACCGCATAATCCGCGGCTCGCGGTAATCACCGATCACGCCACGGGCAATCAGGGCCTGGATCACCGCATAACCTTCAGGGTGCTCAAAGCTCACATGGCTACCGCGCCGCGCATGTTCACGCGGAGTGATCAACACCAGGCCGTGCGCCGCGCAACGGGCTTCAACCAGCTCGATAAACAGGTCAGTCAACGCCAGGGATTTGCTGCGCAGGCTGGCCATATCGGTCTGTTCGAAAATCTCCAGGCCACACTCCACCATCGCCAGCGAAGTGATCGGCTGGGTGCCGCACAGGTAGCGCGCGATGCCGGCGCTCGGCGCATAGTTGGACTCCATGGCGAACTGCCGGGTATGCCCGAACCAGCCCGACAGTGGCTGACGCACCAAATCCACCAGCGCCGGGTTAACCCACACGAACGCTTGGGAGCCGGGGCCGCCATTGAGGTACTTGTAGGTGCAGCCAATCGCGTAATCGGCTCCCGCGTTGTGCAGGTCGATGGGCACCGCGCCTGCCGAGTGCGCCAAGTCCCAGATACTCAGCGCACCACATTCATGGCTCAAGGCAGTGAGCGCCTGCATGTCGTACATGTAGCCGGTCTTGTAGTTGACGTGAGTGAGCATCACCACCGCCACATCGCCGTCGATGGCCTGGGGCAGTTCATCCGGGCTGTTCACCAGACGCAGGGAGTAACCCTGTTGCAGCAACTCGGCCAGGCCTTCGGCGATGTACAGGTCGGTGGGAAAGTTGCTCGCTTCGCTGACGATCACCTTGCGCGCGGGTGCGCGTTGGCGCTGCACCGTCAGCGCCGCGCTGAGCACTTTGAACAGGTTGATGGAGGTGGTATCAGTGATCACCACTTCAGCGTCCCGCGCACCGATCAGCGGTGCCAGGCGATTGCCCAGGCGCTGGGACAAATCCGCCCAGCCCGCGCTGTTCCAACTGCGGATCAAGCCATTGCCCCACTCCTGCGCAATCACCTGTTGCGCCCGCGCCAGCGATGCCGCCGGGCGGGCGCCGAGGGAGTTGCCATCGAGGTAAATCACGCCCGCAGGCAAGGTGAACTGATTGCGCAACGGCGCCAGCGAATCCTGGGCGTCGAGGGCTTGGCAATGGCTTCGGGTGGTCATGGTCTGTCCTGGTTTTTATAAGTGAAGATGGACTAGATAATGAACGAAGATTTACAGAATTTTCGTGCAAAGTGGTGGGCAACCAGCTAATTAAGCTGTAGGAAATTCGAAGTTAACCCCCAAATACGCGGATTTATTCTAACCATGATTCTTGACGCCACCGACCTGCGCCTCCTGCATTTCCTGCAACAGGATGGCCGTATCAGCAACCAGGAACTGGCGGAAAAAGTCGCGCTGTCGCCCTCCGCCTGCTTGCGCCGTCTGCGCCTGCTGGAGAGCGAAGGCATCATCAGCGGCTACCGCGCGGTGCTGAACGCCGAACAATTGGGGATCGAGCTGGAAGCCATCGTCCACCTGTCGTTGCGCCAGGACGTGGAGGATTGGCATGAGACCTTTATCAAGAAGGTGCAGGGCTGGCCGGAAGTGGCCAGCGCCTATGTGATCACCGGCGCCAGCAACTATGTACTGCGGGTACAGGCGCGCAACCTCAAGCACTTCTCGGACTTTATCGTGAACCACCTGAACCGCACGGCGGGGGTGATGGATATACGCTCGGAGATTGTGTTGCAGAAGATCAAGGATCGGGATGAGGTGTTGGATTTGGTGCTGCGCAAATAGCGAGCACAACACAGATCAAATGTGGGAGGGGCAGTGCGACGATTCGACTTGCCCCCGATAGCAGTGTGACAGTCACTGAATATTTGGCTGATGCACCGCCATCGGGGCATGGGTATCTACACAACTCTCAAAGGCTTATACATAACTCTGTGGTGAGCGGGCTTGTCCCGCTCACCACAACAGCCCAGTTGCCATAGATTCAGCATCCACGGGAAGTTGTGTAGATACCTATGCCCATCGGGGGCAAGCCCCCTCCCACATTTTTGACCGTATTGATCAATCCTCCAGGGCACGAACCCGCTGCATGCGTTTCTGTTCTATCGGCGCGTCAGCCACCTGCAATTCAAAGTCAAAATCAATCTGCGCAAACCGCCCTTGCACACAAAACTCCCGCGCCAGTTGCTGATCGTCACTGAAGCGAATTTCAGCAATCAATTCATCCCGCGTCGCGTAGGCGAAGTCATCGTGCAGGTAAGGATCGTCCGACAGGTTGATCTGGGTGGTCAGGTGCCGGTGGCCCGGCGCCGAGATAAAGAAGTGGATATGCGCCGGCCGCTGCCCATGACGCCCGAGCTGATCAAGCAGTTGCTGGGTCGGCCCGGTCGGCGGACAGCCGTAGCCGGACGGCACGATGCTGCGAAAACGGTAGTTGCCCTGGGCGTCAGTCTCGATGCGGCGGCGCAGGTTGAACTCCGACTGAGCGGGATCAAACCACGAATAAGTGCCGCCGGTGTTGGCCTGCCAAACATCCACGATCGCCCCGGCCAACGGTTTGCCGTCGGTGTCGCGCACCTGCCCGCGCATGAACAGCGGCACCGCCGCATCTGTCCCATCATCCAGGCGCGCTTCGTACTGGGACAGCGGCGCACCGGCCACATACAGCGGGCCTTCGATGGTGCGCGGGGTGCCGCCGGATTTGCCGGCTTCTTCGTCGGCGGCGTCCATCAACAGGTCCAGGTAGTGTTCCAGGCCCAGCCCGGCGGCGAGCAGCCCGGCTTCCTGATTCTTGCCCAGCTCGTTGAGGTAGTTGACCGCCTTCCAGAACTCTTCGGGGGTCACGTCCAAGTCTTCGATGATGTTCACGGTGTCGCGCAAAATCCGGTAGATCAGCGCTTTGGTGCGCGGGTTACCGCCGTCATTGAGGTTGCCGCTGGCTTCTTCGAGAAACCGTTGGGCGTGGACAGTCTGGGACAGTCGGGTGGACATGGTGCAATCCTCATCTTGTAATTATTGGGTGTAGAGCAGGCTCAACGGTCGTCCTCATGGATCGACGAAGGGTGTCGGCACAGGGCGTTCACTTCGATGGCCATGTAGGGATAAAGCGGCAGTTGCATCAGCAGGTCGTGCAGTTCTTGCACGCTGTCGACGTCGAACACGCTGTAGTTGGCGTAGAGCCCGGCAATGCGCCACAAGTGGCGCCATTTGCCCTGCTGCTGCAGGCGCTGCGCCAGGGCTTTTTCGTCGGCCTTGAGGCTGGCGGCGCGCTCGGGGTTCATGTCGACGGGCAGGTTCACGGTCATTTTTACGTGGAACAACATGGCAGGCGCCTCTTAGTGTTTATCACGACGCAAGAACGCCAGGCGCTCCTCGTCGATGGCCAGGCCCAGGCCCGGCGCGTGGGAAACATGCAGCTGGAAATCGCGGTACACCGGCGGTTCGGTGAGGATGTCTTCGGTGAGCAGCAGCGGGCCGAACAGTTCGGTGCCCCACGCCAATTTGTCGAGGGTCAGGAACGCATGTGCCGAGGCCAGGGTGCCGATGCCGCCTTCCAGCATGGTCCCGCCGTACAGACCAATACCGGCGGCTTCGGCAATCGCCGCCGTGCGTAACACCGCACGTGGGCCGCCGTTCTTGGCGATCTTGAGGGCGAATACCGACGCCGCGCCTTCACGGGCCAGGTTGAAGGCATCCTCGACACACTCGATGGACTCATCCGCCATGATCGGCGCCGGGCTCGACAGGTTCAGCCGCGCCATGCCGCCACGGTTGTTACGCGAGATCGGTTGCTCGATCAGGTCGATACCGTTGTCGCCCAGTACCTTGCAGGCCCGCAGCGCGACGGCTTCATCCCACGCCTGATTGACGTCGACGCGCACACTGGCGCGCTCGCCCAAAGCCTTTTTGATTGCGATCACATGGGCCAGGTCGCGGCCTACTTCGCCTGCGCCAATCTTCAGTTTGAAGATGCGGTGGCGGCGCAGGTCGAGCATCTTTTCAGCCTCGGCAATGTCTTGCTCGGTGTTGCCACTGGCCAAGGTCCAGGCCACCGGCAGCGCGTCACGCACGCGACCGCCGAGCAGTTCGCTCACCGGCAGGTTCAGGCGCTTGCCCAGCGCATCGAGCAACGCACTTTCAAGCCCGGATTTGGCAAAGGTATTACCGCGAATACTGCGCTCCAGGCGCAACATGGCGGCGTTGATGTTGCTGGCGTCCTGGCCGATCAACAGCGGCGCAAAGTGGCGATCGATGTTGATCTTGATGCTGTCGGGGCTTTCGTTGCCGTAGCTCAAGCCGCCGATGGTGGTGGACTCACCGATGCCTTCGATGCCATCGGCGCAACGCACGCGGATGATCACCAGGGTCTGGTTTTGCATCGTGTGCATTGCCAGCTTGTGCGGGCGGATGGTGGGGAGGTCGACGATGATGGTCTCGATCGACTCAATGGCGCAAATCGGCATGGCAATACCCGTTGGGTTCTTTATAGGTTTGCGCTGATTCTGTTCCCCGTCTTTCCAGGGGGCCAATATAGAATTAGTCTCGAACAATACTCTTAAGGTATGAAAGGAGCCGTCATGGAGCTGCGTCATCTGCGCTATTTCCAGGTGCTGGGCGAAACCCTCAACTTCACCCGCGCCGCCGAACGCCTGCACATCGCACAGCCGCCATTGAGCCGGCAGATCCAGCAACTGGAGGATGAGCTGGGCGTGATTCTGCTGGAGCGCGGCCGACCGCTGCGGCTGACTGAAGCCGGGCGGTTTTTCTATGAGCACGCCAATCTGTTGCTTGAACAGTTGAACAAGGTCTGCGACAGCACCCGGCGCATCGGCCAGGGTGAAAAGACCTGGCTGGGCATCGGTTTTGCGCCCTCGACCTTGTATGGCGTGTTGCCCGAGCTGATCCGCCGCCTGCGCAGCCATGAGGCGCTGGAGCTGGAATTGGGCCTGTCGGAGATGACCACCTTGCAGCAGGTCGAAGCGCTCAAGGCTGGGCGCATTGATGTGGGGTTCGGGCGCATCCGCATTGACGACCCGGCCATCGACCAGCGCGTACTGGTGGAGGATCGGCTGGTGGCGGTGCTGCCTGCCGGGCATGCGCTGCTCACCGCGCCCGTCACCCTTGCCCAACTGGCCGCCGAGCCCTTTGTGTTGTACCCCGGCAACCCGCGCCCCAGTTATGCCGACCATGTGATCGCCCTGTTCGACACCCACGGCTTGAGCCTCAAGGTGGCGCAGTGGACCAACGAGCTGCAGACCGCGATTGGCTTGGTCGGCGCGGGCATGGGCGTGACGCTGGTGCCCGCCTCGGTGCAGGTGCTGCATCGGGCGGACATCGGTTACACGCCGATTGTGGAAACCACAGCGACCTCGCCGATTATTCTCAGCCGAAGGGTGAATGATCAGTCGCCGGGGCTCAGGCATTGTTTGCAGTTGGTTGAAGAGCTGATCTGAAGGGTCAGAGGCTGCGTAGGCGATTGCGCTGCAAGGTCTGGCTGGGAGATTCATCAAAGAGTTTTCTGTACTCCGCCGAAAACCGCCCAAGGTGGGTAAAGCCCCACCCCAGGGCGATCTCGGAGATGGTGCGGATAGAGCCATGTTCAAGAATTTCCTGGCGCACCGCACCCAGTCGGTACTTCTTCAGGTAGGCCATCGGCGACAAGGCAAAGTACTTGCGGAACGCGTCGAACAGCTTGAAGCGCGACACGCCCGCGGCGGCTTCCAAGTCTTCCAGGTGCACCGCTTCGCGGGCGTTGTCGTGAATGTACTGACGCGCGCGGATCAAATAATGCGGCAGCTTCACGCCGAGTACGTCGCGCAGTTCCTCGGAGTAGTTATTCGGCTGGGCCAGGATCAAACCCTTGATCAGCGAGCTTTCCAGGTCGCGGGTAAACGCGGCCTGCTCGTACAGCTCGCTGCTGCGCTCCAACTCGGCGATAAAGTAGCGCGCCATGCGCCACCACGACGCCGGGGCGCCGTCCACCGCGTCCATCACGGATTCAAAGCGCAGCGGCGCGTCAATGGGCCGTTGCAGCAAACCTTCCAGGGATTCACTCATCGCCGCCCGCGTAATCACCACTTGCAGCTTGCGGCAGTCGCCGGAAATCGCCAGCACCTGGTGCTCGTTGGGCGAGATGATCACGCCTTGATCGCGGTTGGAACTCAGGCGCTCACCGTTTTTGCTCAACTCCTGTTCACCCACCAGCGGCAGGCTGAGGCTATAGCTGCTGAAGTGCTCGGCATCCTCGATGTCGATGGTCACGTCGGTGCCGTACTCGATCACACCCAACGTCGTGGCGCGGGACTTGAACACATTGGCGCTGTGGTGGAAACGCAGGCGCTCGGGGGTCGTCGTCGCCAGGCGGTGCGGCCCGCAGATGCCGGACATCCAGCTGCGGGCGCCTTCCAGGTCGAAGCGTTGGATATGGATATCGCGTGTCTGGCTGCTCATCAGGGTGCACCCACGGCGGTTAGGCGTTTGCGCGCTCTGGCGGCGCGTCGTTATCGTTGTTGGACAGCAAGTTCTGCGCCACGCCGGCAGTATCGCCACGGAGTGGATAGCAACGGCCGACTATGTGGATAAGTCACCGCGTTTCACGTCCCTTGCGCCCTCTGACAGTAGCGCATGGCGTTACCCCGCCGCACCGTGTTGGGTACTGCGCGCCCAACTTTGCGGCCCATCTTCCCCCATTAAGCGGATAGCCCGCGCCCTGCCCCGCTGCCTCTAATAAACCACCGATTAGCCCCTATCAAAAAGGTGCCTCCCATGAGTGGTGCAAGAAGCGTCGAGCAGTGGAAAAGCTTTATCGACAGCTGCCTGGATTTTCGTCCGGCAGACGAAGTGTTCCGTATCGCCCGGGACATGTTCACCGAGCCTGAGCTGTTCGACCTGGAGATGGAACTGATCTTCGAAAAGAACTGGATCTACGCCTGCCACGAAAGCGAACTGGCGAATAACCACGACTTCGTGACCCTGCGCGCCGGGCGCCAGCCGATGATCATCACCCGCGATGGCGAAGGCCAGCTTAATGCGCTGATCAACGCCTGCCAGCATCGCGGCACCACCCTGACCCGCGTCGGCAAGGGCAACCAGTCGACGTTTACCTGCCCGTTCCACGCCTGGTGCTACAAAAGCGATGGCCGGCTGGTGAAGGTCAAGGCGCCGGGGGAATACCCGGAGGGTTTCGACAAAGCCACCCGCGGCCTGAAAAAGGCGCGCATCGAAAGCTACAAGGGTTTTGTGTTTATCAGCCTGGACGTGAACGGCACGAACAGCCTGGAAGACTTCCTCGGCGATGCCAAAGTGTTTTTCGACATGATGGTCGCGCAGTCCGCCACCGGTGAACTGGAAGTGCTGCCGGGCAAATCCGCCTACACCTACGACGGCAACTGGAAGCTGCAGAACGAAAACGGCCTGGACGGTTATCACGTGAGCACCGTGCACTACAACTACGTGGCCACCGTGCAGCATCGCCAACAGGTCAATACCGAGAACGGCACCGCTTCAGGCACAACACTGGACTACAGCAAACTCGGCGCGGGTGATGCGAACACCGATGACGGCTGGTTCGCCTTCAACAATGGCCACAGCCTGTTGTTCAGCGACATGCCCAATCCCTCCGTACGTTCCGGCTACAGCACCATCATGCCGCGCCTGGTGGAAGAGCACGGCCAGCAAAAAGCCGAATGGATGATGCACCGCCTGCGCAACCTGAATATCTACCCGAGCCTGTTCTTCCTCGACCAGATCAGCTCGCAGCTGCGCATCATCCGTCCGGTCGCGTGGAACAAGACCGAAATCATCAGCCAATGCCTGGGGGTGAAAAACGAGTCCGACGCCGACCGCGAAAACCGCATTCGCCAGTTCGAGGACTTCTTCAACGTATCGGGCATGGGCACGCCGGACGATTTGGTGGAGTTTCGCGAAGCCCAGCGCGGTTTCCAGGGGCGCCTGGAGCGCTGGAGCGATATCTCCCGTGGCAGCCATCGCTGGGAAACCGGGCCGACGCCCAACAGCGAAGCCATCGGCATCCAACCGGCGATGACCGGCACCGAATTCACCCACGAAGGGCTGTACGTCAACCAGCACCGCAATTGGCAACAGTTCCTGCTCAAGGGCCTGGACAAACAAGCGCTGACACTGCGGGAGGTGGAATGATGAACGCGCAATTGCAGTACCGGATCGAGCAGTTCTTCTACCGCAAGTCCGAACTCTGCGACGCCCAGGACTGGGACGGCTATGTACAGTTGTTCGACCCGCAGAGTGAATTCCACCTGCCGCAATGGGACTCGGAACATGTGTACACCCGCGATCCCAAACGCGAGATGTCGCTGATTTACTACGCCAACCGTTCCGGCCTGGAAGACCGCATCTTTCGCCTGCGCACCGGCAAGGCCGCGTCAGCCACGCCAATGCCGCGCACTTTGCACCTGATCAATAACGTGCGCATTGCCGAACAGGCGGATGGCGCGCTGGAGGTGAAGCTGAACTGGCACACGCTGTTCTATCGGCTGGCGACGTCGGAGCAGTTTTACGGACAGGCCACCTACAGCCTCAAGCCCGATGGCGACAGCTGGTTGATCACCCGCAAGCATGCGTTGTTGCTCAACGACACCATCAACTCGGTGCTGGATTTCTATCACCTCTAAAGCGCCCTTGTTGTGGTGGTGAGCGTGCTTTTTGTGGTGAGCGGGCTTGCCACAACAACCCGTGCGTACGTCATAAATAGGTGGGGAACAACACATGAATCACAAAGTGGCCTTCAGTTTTGCCGACGGCAAGACCCTGTTTTTCCCGGTGGGCGCCAATGAAATCCTGCTGGATGCAGCCTTGCGCAATGGCATCAAGATCCCGTTGGACTGCCGCGAAGGTGTGTGCGGCACCTGCCAGGGTCGTTGCGAATCGGGCGATTACACCCAGGATTACGTGGACGACGAGGCCCTCTCCAGCCTCGACCTGCAACAACGCAAGATGCTCAGTTGCCAGACGCGGGTGAAGTCCGACGCCACCTTTTACTTCGACTTTGATTCAAGCCTGTGCAATGCGCCGAACCCGGAGCAGGTGCGCGGGACAGTCAGCAAAGTGCAGCAGGTGTCGGCCAGTACAGCGATTCTCCACGTGCAATTGGACGCGCCGCTGGAGTTTCTGCCCGGCCAATATGCACGCCTCTCGGTGCCTGGCACGAACAGTTGGCGCTCCTACTCGTTCGCCAACCTGGCGGGCAATCAATTGCAGTTCCTGATCCGCTTGCTGCCCGATGGGGTGATGAGCAACTACCTGCGTGAGCGCTGCCAAGTCGGCGATGAACTGCTGATGGAGGCACCGCTGGGTGCGTTCTACCTGCGGCATGTCACCCAGCCGCTGGTGCTGGTCGCCGGTGGCACTGGGTTGTCGGCGCTGCTGGGCATGCTTGATCAACTGGCTGCCACCGGCTGCGAGCAGCCGGTGCATCTCTACTACGGCGTGCGCGGCGCCGAGGATTTATGCGAAGCGCCACGCATCGCGGCCTACGCGGCGCAACTGCCGGGTTTTCGCTACACCGAAGTCCTCAGCGACGCCGCAGATGAATGGCCGGGCAAGCGCGGCTACCTGACCCAACATTTCGACCTGGCCGAATTGCGGGACAGATCGGCGGATATGTATGTGTGCGGCCCCCCTCCGATGGTCGAATCCATCCAACAATGGCTGTCGGATCAGGCACTTGATGGCGTTCAGCTGTATTACGAAAAGTTTACGCAGAGTAATATCTGACTCCTCAGCACTTCTGAGGGGCGGGTGCGGCGTGCAATCAACCCCAAGAAAAACAAGTAGAAGGGAACGTTAATGGCGGATGACATGGTTAACCCGGTAGGCCTCAAGCGTGGCCTGAAGAACCGGCATATTCAGCTGATCGCCTTGGGAGGGGCGATTGGCACGGGATTGTTCCTCGGCTCGGCCGGGGTACTCAAGTCGGCGGGCCCGTCGATGATCCTGGGCTACGCGATTGCAGGTTTCATTGCGTTCCTGATCATGCGCCAGCTCGGTGAAATGATCGTCGAAGAACCGGTGGCCGGCTCCTTCAGCCACTTCGCGCACAAATACTGGGGCGGTTACGCGGGCTTCCTCGCCGGCTGGAACTACTGGGTGCTCTACGTGCTGGTGGGCATGGCCGAACTGACGGCCGTGGGCAAGTACATCCAGTTCTGGTGGCCGGAGATCCCGACCTGGGTCAGCGCGCTGGTGTTCTTTGTCGCGGTGAACCTGATCAACACCCTGAACGTGAAGTTCTTCGGTGAAACCGAGTTCTGGTTCGCAATCATCAAAGTGGTGGCGATTGTCGGCATGATCGTGCTCGGCTGCTACCTGCTGTTCAGCGGCACCGGCGGCCCGCAAGCATCCGTCAGCAACCTGTGGAGCCACGGCGGGTTCTTCCCGAATGGCGGCATGGGGCTGTTGATGTCGATGGCGTTCATCATGTTCTCGTTCGGTGGCCTGGAGTTGGTAGGCATCACCGCCGCCGAAGCCAGCGAACCGCGCAAGGTGATCCCCAAGGCGATCAACCAGGTGGTCTACCGGATCCTGATTTTCTACGTCGGCGCCCTGACCGTACTGCTGTCGCTGTACCCATGGGACCAACTGCTGCAAACCCTCGGCGCGTCGGGCGACGCGTACAGCGGCAGCCCGTTTGTGCAGATCTTCTCGCTGATCGGTAACGACACCGCTGCGCACATCCTCAACTTCGTGGTGCTGACGGCGGCGCTGTCGGTGTACAACAGCGGCGTGTACTGCAACAGCCGCATGTTGTTTGGCCTGGCCGAACAAGGCGATGCGCCCAAGGCGCTGATGAAACTCAACAAGCAAGGCGTGCCACTGCGAGCCCTGGCGATTTCGGCGTTGGTGACGATGCTGTGCGTGGTGGTCAACTACGTGGCGCCGCAAAGTGCCCTGGAGTTGCTGTTTGCGCTGGTGGTTGCGTCGCTGATGATCAACTGGGCGCTGATCAGCATCACTCACATCAAGTTCCGCAAGGCCATGGGCGAGCAAGGCGTGACGCCATCGTTCAAGACCTTCTGGTTCCCGTTCAGCAACTACCTGTGCCTGGCGTTCATGCTGATGATCATCAGCGTGATGCTGGCGATTCCGGGGATTCGCG
This sequence comes from Pseudomonas sp. SR18, assembly GCF_023701505.1. Classification (NCBI taxonomy): domain Bacteria; kingdom Pseudomonadati; phylum Pseudomonadota; class Gammaproteobacteria; order Pseudomonadales; family Pseudomonadaceae; genus Pseudomonas; species Pseudomonas sp. SR18. The sequence goes on from NZ_JAMQAU010000024.1 coordinate 85,783, forward strand.
AGTCGGTGTATGCGATGCCGGTGTGGGTGGGGATTATCTACATTGCCTATCGGATGCGGGTTCGCAAAAGCAACGCGGTAGTGAACGCACAGTGATTCCTGTGGGAGCCCGGCTTGTTTGGGAGCCGGGCTTGCCCGCGATGCAGACGACTCGGTTTACAGTGAGACCCAAGTGATGCCATCGCAGGCAAGCCAGCTCCCACAGTTTTGAATGCATTCTGTCTAGTCCTGAAATAGGTTTACACCTGTTTGAGTCTCAAAACGCCTGATGCACCGCATCGGGCGTTTTGTATTTCAGGGATAAGTGCGGCCGCTCCCCGTTGTAGATCAGCACCGACTCATCCAC
>NZ_JAMQAU010000025.1:0-59628 GCF_023701505.1 Pseudomonas sp. SR18
GGTCGATCAGCTCTTGGGGAATGGATGGAAGGTCTCGCGGGGCCTCACGGGCCGGTTTCTTTTTGGTCGGCATACATGCACCTCTATCAACATGTTATGCCCGAACACAAAATTTATGACAGTCCCGAGGGGGCTTGCCCCCGATGAGGCCAGTCAGGACAACATCACCCCTCAGGCCAGAACGCCCGAATCCCAGCAACACCTTGAGCCCCGGCTTCCCAAGCCTGTTCCCGCTCTGCAGGTCCAACCCCGCCCAACAGAAACACCGGCTTGCTGAACCCACGAATCAACTCCGCCGCCTGCTCCCAACCCAAAGGCTGGGCATCTGGATGGCTCTGGGTCGGCTGCACCGGCGACAGCGTGACAAAATCCACGTCCATCATTTCTGCCAGCGCCAGTTCCTCAGCGTTGTGGCAGGACGCCGCCAACCAACGGTCTTTCGGCAACGGCCGGCCCTTGCTCGCGTATTTGCGCAATTGGGCCGAGGTCATGTGCCAACCGGCCGCAGGGAAATCCCCCAACCATTCAAACGGTCCCTTGAGCATCAACTGTGCCTTGCCCGCACACAGCCCCACCGCATCCACCGCCAAGTCGCGATATTTAGGGTCGTAACCGTTGGGCGCACGCAGTTGGACCAGCTTGATGCCACCCGCGATAGCCTTCTGAATCCCGCGCAACAGGGTCGGGGTTTCCAGCTCGCCGGGGGTAATCAGGTAATCGGCGGGCAAGCGCGCGGCGGCAACGATTGGAGCGTTAGCGGCCGGGAACTCGTAATTGATCAGATCCCGAGGTGCCACCCACTCCAGGGGTTGCCCTTCGGCACCGTGGGGCTCGCCGGTAAAGGCCGAGACTTCCCAGACATCCAGCAACACCTGCTTGTCCGGGTAGTCATGCTGCACCTTGATCAACGGCCGCGCCGTGGTCACCTGGATGCCCAGTTCTTCCTGCAATTCGCGGGACAAGGCCGTAGCGACGGACTCGCCCGCCTCGACCTTGCCGCCGGGAAACTCCCAGAGACCGCCCTGATGCTGAGTATCGGCGCGGCGCGCCAGCAGGATCCTGCCATCGACACCGCGGATCACCGCTGCTGCTACATGCACTCGTTTCACCGCGCTTATCCTCCAGGCTCAGGTACGGTATTCCGCGTTGATCTTCACGTATTCGTGGGACAAGTCGGTGGTCCAGATGGTTTCGCTGCAGTCGCCGCGACCCAACTCAATGCGGATGGTGATTTCTTCCTGCTGCATCACCGCCGAACCCTGGGCTTCGGTGTAACTCTCGGCGCGGGCGCCACGGCTGGCAATGCACACGTCACCGAGGAAAACGTCGATCTTGCTCACGTCCAGGTCCGGCACACCGGCACGGCCGACGGCGGCGAGGATGCGACCCCAGTTCGGATCGGAGGCGAACAGTGCAGTCTTGATCAGCGGCGAGTGGGCCACGGTGTAGCCGACATCCAGGCATTCCTGGTGATTGCCGCCGCCGTTGACTTCAACCGTCACGAACTTGGTGGCGCCTTCGCCGTCACGCACGATGGCCTGGGCCACGTCCATGCAGACTTCAAACACCGCCTGCTTCAATGCTGCGAACAACGGGCCGCTGGCCTCGGTGATTTGCGGCAGGTTGGCCTGGCCGGTGGCGATCAGCATGCAGCAGTCGTTGGTCGAGGTATCGCCATCGATGGTGATGCGGTTGAACGATTTGTTGGCGCCATCCAGGATCAGGCTGTGCAGCACGTCGCGGGAGACTTTGGCGTCGGTGGCGATGTAGCCGAGCATGGTGGCCATGTTCGGGCGGATCATGCCCGCGCCCTTGCTGATACCCGTGACGGTAACAGTCACACCGTCGTGCACGAACTGACGGCTCGCGCCTTTGGGCAGGGTATCGGTGGTCATGATGCCAGTGGCGGCGGCCGCCCAGTTATCCACAGACAGGTCGTCCAACGCGGCTTGCAAGGCGCCTTCGATTTTCTCCACCGGCAGCGGCTCGCCGATGACACCGGTGGAATACGGCAGCACCTGGCTGGCATTCACGCCGGTCAACTCGGCCAGCTTGGCGCAGGTACGCGCTGCTGCAACCAAACCCGGCTCACCGGTGCCAGCGTTGGCATTGCCGGTGTTGGTCAGCAGGTAACGGATGGTGCCGGCAACGCGCTGCTTGGCCAGGATCACCGGAGCGGCGCAGAAGGCGTTGAGGGTGAACACACCGGCGACGGTCGAACCTTCGGCACAGCGCATCACCACCACATCCTTGCGCCCCGGGCGTTTGATGCCGGCCGACGCGATACCGAGCTCAAAACCGGCAACCGGGTGCAATGTGGGCAAAGGACCAAGACCAACAGCCATGAACGCGCTCCTTATAAATAGATGATGTCTGTGCCGTCGTAATCGACGGTGAAATTAATGGCAAAACGCCGCGACGGCAGAGGCCGGTCGCGGCGCGGGGTATTGCAGCGTCAGGCGAAAATCTTATTCGATCTGGCCATGGCAGTGTTTGAATTTCTTGCCCGAACCGCAGTAGCACAATTCGTTGCGGCCCAGCTTCTGGTCATTGCGAACCGGAGCCTGAGCCAAGGCCACATCGACCTCTTCACCCAACACTTCAGGTGCTTCCAGACCCGGCGCTTCGTCATGCTGGAACTGCATGCGCGCCGCCAGTGCTTCGGCTTCCTGACGCAGGCGGGCTTCTTCCTCGATCGGGTCTTCGCGACGCACCTGAACGTGGGACAGCACACGAATCGAATCGCGCTTGATCGAATCCAGCAACTCGGAGAACAGCGTGAACGACTCGCGCTTGTACTCCTGCTTCGGGTTCTTCTGGGCGTAGCCACGCAGGTGGATGCCGTGACGCAGGTGGTCCATGGTCGACAAGTGGTCTTTCCACAGGTCGTCCAGCACGCGCAGCACGATTTGTTTCTCGAAGGTGCGCAGTGCTTCAGCACTCGCTTGCTCTTCTTTCTCGTTGTACGCGGCCAACAGCTCGGTCATCAGCTTCTCGCGCAGCGTCTCTTCGTACAGGTGATCGTCTTCGTCGAGCCATTGCTGGACCGGCAAGTCGACACCGAAGTCGCTCTTCAACGCGGCTTCCAGACCGGCAACATCCCACTGCTCTGGCAGGGATTGTGGCGGGATATGTGCGCTGACGGTGGCGTTGAGCACGTCCTGGCGGAAATCGGCGATGGTCTCGCCAATGTTGTCGGCGGCCAGCAACGTGTTACGCATGTGATAGATCACTTTACGCTGTTCGTTGTTGACGTCATCGAACTCAAGCAGTTGCTTGCGAATGTCGAAGTTACGGCCTTCAACCTTGCGCTGCGCCTTCTCGATGGCGTTGGTCACCATGCGGTGCTCGATCGCTTCACCGGACTGCATGCCCAGGGCTTTCATGAAGTTCTTCACCCGATCCGAGGCGAAGATGCGCATCAGGCTGTCTTCCAGGGACAGGTAGAAGCGGCTGGAACCGGCGTCACCCTGACGGCCGGCACGACCACGCAGCTGGTTGTCGATACGGCGCGATTCGTGACGCTCGGACGCAATCACCTGCAGGCCACCGGACTCCAGCACGGCCTGGTGGCGCTTCTGCCAGTCAGCCTTGATCTGGGCGATCTGCTCAGGAGTCGGGTTGTCCAGGGACGCCACTTCCACTTCCCAGTTACCGCCCAACAGGATGTCGGTACCACGACCGGCCATGTTGGTGGCGATGGTCAGTGCGCCTGGGCGACCGGCCTGGGCAATGATCTCTGCTTCTTTTTCGTGGAACTTGGCGTTGAGGACCTTGTGCTCGATGCCTTCCTTGTTGAGCAGGTTGGACACGTGCTCGGAAGTCTCGATGGTTGCGGTACCCACCAGGATCGGGCGGCCCTGGGCCAGGCCGTCCTTGATGTCGTTGATGATCGCCGCGTATTTCTCTTCGGCGGTCAGGAACACCAGGTCGTTGAAGTCTTTACGTGCCAGCGGCTTGTTCGGTGGAATCACCATCACGGCCAGGCTGTAGATCTGGTGGAATTCGAACGCTTCGGTGTCCGCTGTACCGGTCATGCCGGACAGTTTGTTGTACAGACGGAAGTAGTTCTGGAAGGTGGTAGAGGCCAACGTCTGGCTTTCGGCCTGGATGTTGAGCACTTCCTTGGCTTCGATAGCCTGGTGCAGGCCTTCGGACAGACGACGACCCGGCATGGTACGACCGGTGTGTTCGTCGACCAGTACCACCTGGCCATCCTGCACGATGTATTCAACGTTGCGATGGAACAGCTTGTGGGCGCGCAGGCCGGCGTACACGTGGGTCAGCAGGCCCAGGTTATGCGCCGAGTACAGGCTTTCGCCTTCAGCCAGCAGGCCGATCTGGGTCAGCATATCTTCGACGAACTGGTGACCCGCCTCGTTGAGTTCGACCTGACGGGTCTTCTCGTCGATGGAGAAGTGACCTTCTTTGGTCACCACGCCTTCCACTTCCTCGATGTGCTGCTCCAGACGCGGGATCAACTTGTTGATCTCGGTGTAGAGGCGCGAGCTGTCTTCGGCCTGGCCGGAGATGATCAGTGGGGTGCGGGCTTCGTCGATGAGGATGGAGTCGACTTCGTCGATCACGGCAAAATTGAGTTCGCGCTGGAATTTTTCATCCATGCTGAACGCCATGTTGTCGCGCAGGTAGTCGAAACCGAATTCGTTGTTGGTGCCGTAGGTAATGTCGCACGCGTAGGCAGCGCGCTTCTCTTCCGGCGGCTGGAACGGCGTGACCACACCGACGGTCAGGCCGAGGTATTCATACAGTGGGCGCATCCAGTTGGCGTCCCGGCGAGCCAGGTAGTCGTTCACCGTCACAACGTGCACGCCCTTGCCGGACAGTGCGTTGAGGTAAACACCCAGGGTCGCGACCAGGGTCTTGCCTTCACCGGTACGCATTTCGGCAATCATGCCTTCATGCAAGGTCATGCCGCCGATCAACTGGACGTCGAAGTGGCGCATGCCCATGACACGCTTACCGGCTTCACGGGCGACCGCAAAGGCTTCGGGAAGCAGCTTGTCGAGGGTTTCACCTTTAGCTATGCGGGCCTTGAACTCTTGGGTCTTGGCGCGCAATTGCTCGTCCGACAGGGCAACCATCTGCTCTTCGAAGGCATTGACCAGCTGCACCGTCTTGAGCATGCGTTTGACTTCGCGCTCATTCTTGCTTCCAAAAAGTTTCTTTAACAAAGGCGCAAACATATCGGCAGGTTCTTCCACACATAGGGATGGAGGGCGCACCGTGAGTGGCCCGAGCAGCCCTCACGGCCGCATGCGAACGCGCATTCTACCCGGAATCGTGGGTGAGGAAAGTGGCGTTGTTCCCCGACGCTGGCATGGTGCTGTGAGAGGGCTTGTTTAAAATAAGGGCTTTTGCGCGAACTTCAACCCATGGAGCCGATTGATTTCATGGGAAACCCCCCGGCAATGCATTGTCCGGGGCCGCGCAGACGCATTCTGCTAAGATGGCCGCTCTGTTACTTAAGGTGTCCAATCATGGCATTTCGCCCTCTTACAGCCCGCGCACCCAGCGTGTTGCTTCGCGAAGCCAAGCCGTTGAAAGCCATCTTTGGCCATGCGCAACGCTTGGGCCACCTGCAACGCCTGCTCGAAAGCCAACTGCAACCCGCCGCCCGCGAGCACTGCCATGTAGCGTCGTGGCGTGAGGGTAATTTGCTGTTAATTGTCACCGACGGTCATTGGGCCACCCGGTTGCGCTATCAGCAAAAACGTCTGCAGCGTCAATTGATGGCATTCGATGAGTTCGCCAGCCTGACCCGCATCCAGTTCAAGGTGCAACCACCGACCGTGCAGCAAGGGGCAGCCGGCCATACTATGGACCTGTCGGAAAATGCGGCCGAGACTATTCAGGCCACGGCCGACGGCATCAGCGATCCAGGCTTGCGCGCCGCGCTTGAGCGCCTGGCCGCCCATGGCAAGCCCAAGGCCTGAAGCGCTATTTGCGCTTGCTGCCGCCCAGCAAAGACCCCAATAAACCCCGTACCAGTTGGCGCCCCATCTGATTGGCTGCCTGCTGCATGGCCGATTTCAGCGCCTTGCCTGCGGTGGTTCCGAGGAACGCACCCGCCTTGTCCGTGAAGCTGGGCTCCTCGGCGGGCTGACTGGCCTCTTCCGTGGGACCCAGCTCCTTACGCGCCATCAGCACTTCATAGGCAGACTCCCGATCAATCGGCTTGTCATAGCGGCCCTGCAACGGCGAACTCGCCACCAGTGCGGCGCGCTCAGCCGTGCTGAGCGGCCCGATCCGCGATTGCGGTGGCGCGACCAGTACGCGCTGGACGACTTCCGGCGTGCCTTTTTCCTGCAACGTACCCACCAACGCCTCACCCGTGCCCAGCTCGGTCAACACTGACAAGGCATCGAATGTCGGGTTGGGCCGGAAACCGTCCGCTACCGCCCTGAGGGATTTCTGCTCTTTCGTGGTGAACGCCCGCAGGCCGTGCTGCACCCGTAAACCAAGTTGCGCCAGCACAGTGTCCGGCAGGTCGCCCGGCGATTGAGTGACGAAATACACACCCACGCCTTTGGAACGAATCAGCCGCACCACTTGCTCCAGGCGCTCTTGCAATGCCTTGGGCGTGTCGGCAAACAATAAATGTGCCTCGTCGAAGAACAGCGCCAGCAGTGGTTTATCCGCGTCGCCGCGCTCCGGCAACTGCTCGAACAACTCCGCCAACAGCCACAGCAGGAAGGTCGCATACACCTTCGGCGCCTCATGCACCAGGCGGCTGGCGTCCAGCAAGTGGATGCGCCCACGCCCGTCAGCCGTGGGCTGCAAGATGTCTTCAAGCTGCAGGGCCGGCTCGCCAAACAGCGCCTCCGCCCCCTGCTGTTCCAAGACAGCCAGGCGCCGCAACAGCGCCTGGCTGGAACCGGTGGTCATCAGCGCCGCGTCTTCACCGAGCAGTTCCGGGTGATAGCGTAGATGGTTGAGCAGTGCCTTGAGGTCCTTGAGGTCCAGCAGCAACAGGCCTTCGCGATCCGCAACCTTGAACGCTGCGTACAAGGCCGACTGCTGGCTGTCAGTCAGTTCCAGCAGACTGCCCAGCAACAACGGCCCCATTTCACTGATGGTAGTGCGCAACGGATGACCGGACTGCCCGTGGATATCCCACAACGTAACGGGATACGCCTTGGCCGTGTAATTAAGGAAAGGCATCCCGGCAATACGCTCGGCCACCTTGCCCTGAGGATTGGCAGCGGCACCCAGGCCACAGAGGTCACCTTTGATGTCCGCCGCAAATACCGCCACGCCCGCATCACTGAAGGCTTCAGCCAGGCGTTGCAACGTGACGGTCTTGCCGGTGCCCGTGGCGCCGGCGATCAGCCCGTGGCGGTTGGCCAGGCGCATGGCCTGGGCAATGGGCTGGCCATCAAGACCGGCACCGATTAGGAGTTGCGTGGAATCAGGCATTTCGTCACCCATGGTTAAGCTTTAGTGTCGCCAGGTCGATAAGAAAGATGTGAGACCCATAAAGTCTAAAAATCGCTCAGATAGTTCCTACAGGGACCAACGGAAATATCAAACTTTTTTTACGCCACCCTTTCGCGTGTTCCACAAGGACGCGCTTCGGATATTAAGACCTTAGCGGACCCTTCAAGCTATGAATAAAAATCTGCGCTTCAGCCACAAGATCCTGCTTGCAGCCTCCCTTATCGTCATCGCGGCCTTTGCCCTGTTCACCCTCTACAACGACTACCTACAACGTAACGCTATCCGTGACGACCTCAACAATTACCTTCACGAAATGGGCGATGTCACCGCCAGCAACATTCAGACCTGGCTGACCGGGCGCATTGCGCTAGTGGAAAACGCCGCACAAAACATCGCCATCAACCCTGAGCCTTCGACCGTTGCCAGCCTGCTGGAACAGAAAAGCCTGACATCCTCCTTCATGGCGACCTACGTGGGTGACAGCAAAGGGGCTTTCACCATTCGCCCCGACACCAAGATGCCGGACGGCTTCGACCCACGGGTTCGCCCCTGGTACAAGGGCGCCCAGAACAGCAACGGCTCGACCCTGACCGAGCCGTACATTGATGCCGCTACCGGGCAATTGATCATTTCCATCGCCACCCCCAGCGCCAAAGGCGGCCAGAGCATTGGCGTGGTGGGCGGTGACCTGAGCCTGCAAACCCTGGTGGATAACATTGGCGCGCTGAATTTCGGCGGCATGGGCTATGCATTCCTGGTCAGCGCCGATGGCAAAGTGCTGGTACACCCGGACAAAAACCTGGTGATGAAGACCCTGGCCGACGTGTATCCAAAACATACGCCGAAGATCAGTGGCGACTTCAGTGAAGTCGAAGCCAACGGCAAGGACAACATCGTGACCTTCACACCGATCAAAGGCCTGCCGTCGGTGAACTGGTACTTGGGTATTTCGGTGGATAAAGATAAATCCTACGCCATGCTCAGCGAATTCCGCACCTCGGCGGTGATCGCCACGATCATTGCCGTGGTGATCATCATTGCCTTGCTGGGCATGCTGATTCGTGTCTTGTTGCAACCACTGCATGTGATGACCCGTGCCATGCAGGACATCGCCGACGGCGAAGGTGACCTGACGCGCCGCCTGACCATCCAGAACCACGATGAATTCGGCATCCTGGGTAATGCCTTCAACCGCTTCGTAGAGCGGATTCACACGTCCATCCGCGAAGTGTCCTCGGCCACCGAGCACGTGAATGAAGTGGCACTGCGGGTGGTCAGCGCGTCCAACTCGTCGATGGTCAACTCTGACGAACAGGCCAACCGCACCAACAGCGTGGCTGCCGCCATCAACGAGCTGGGCGCCGCCGCCCAGGAAATCGCACGCAACGCTGCGCAGGCCTCCAACCAGGCCAGCGATGCACGGCACTTGGCCGAAGACGGTCAACAGGTGGTTGAGCGCAATATCAAGGCGATGACTCAGTTGTCTGCAATGATCAGCGCCTCCAGCAGCAATATCGAAGCGCTTAACAGCAAGACCGTGAACATCGGCCAGATTCTCGAAGTGATCACCAGCATTTCCCAGCAAACCAACCTGCTGGCGTTGAACGCTGCCATCGAAGCGGCCCGTGCCGGTGAAGCCGGACGCGGGTTTGCGGTCGTCGCCGACGAAGTGCGCAACCTGGCGCACCGCACCCAGGAATCGGCGCAACAAGTACAAAAGATGATCGAGGAACTGCAAGTCGGCGCGCGGGAGTCGGTCAGCACCATGAGCGACAGCCAGCGCCACAGCCATGACAGCGTAGAGATTGCCAACCTGGCGGGTGAGCGCCTCAACAGCGTGACTCAACGCATTGGCGAGATCGACAGCATGAACCAGTCGGTGGCGACTGCCACGGAGGAACAGACCTCGGTGGTGGAGTCAATCAACATGGACATCACCGAGATCAACACCCTCAATCAGGAAGGCGTGGAAAACCTGCACTCCACTCTGCGCGCGTGCACCGACCTGGAACAGCAGGCGGCACGGTTGAAACAATTGGTGGGCAGCTTCCGGATCTGATCTGCTTTATTCAGCAGCGGGATCCGGTTTGGCCTGCTCACGCTCCCACAGCTCGGCGGCACCCGGAAATTCGGTGCCGTCTTCACTGTCCAGGTCATCCGGATCGTACCGGCTCAAGCACCCTTCACCCAATGTCGCAGGTGCTTTGGAGGTGGCTTTGTCCAGTGGGTCACTCATCGGTCAATCCTCAATGGCACACAAAGAAAAAGGGCCTGCAGCGATTTAACGCCCAGGCCCTTCATTCTTCAATCAGAACGCCTTGATCAGAACACGACAGTCTTGTTGCCGTGTACCAGCACGCGGTCTTCCAGGTGGTAACGCAGGCCACGGGCCAGCACCATTTTCTCGACATCGCGGCCGAAGCGCACCATGTCCTCAATGCTGTCGCTATGGCTGACGCGCACTACGTCCTGCTCGATGATCGGACCGGCGTCCAGCTCTTCGGTGACGTAATGGCAGGTTGCGCCAATCAACTTCACGCCCCGCAGGGACGCCTGGTGGTATGGCTTGGCCCCCACAAATGACGGCAGGAAGCTGTGGTGAATGTTGATCACCTTGCCGGCGTATTCGCGGCACAGTTCCGGCGGCAGGATCTGCATGTAGCGCGCCAGCACCACAACATCAGCCTCATGCTGCTTGACCAGGCGAGAAACCTCGGCGAACGCCGGCTCCTTGTCCTGTGGGTTGACCGGCACGTGGTAGTACGGGATCCCGTGCCACTCGACCATGCTGCGCAGGTCGTCATGGTTGGAGATTACACACGCGATCTCGCAGTCCAGCTCATCACTGTGCCAGCGGTGCAGCAAGTCGGCCAGGCAGTGGGATTCGCGACTGGCCATCAACACCACGCGCTTCTTCTGCTCGGTGTCGGTGATATGCCAGGTCATCGAAAACTCTTCGGCGATTGGCGCAAAGGCCTCGCGAAAAGCCTCAAGGCCAAAGGGCAGCGTGTCGGCACGGATTTCATGACGCATGAAGAACCAACCGCTGAGATTGTCCGAGTGATGGCTCGCCTCGGTGATCCAACCGTTGTGGGAGGCCAGAAAATTACTGACTTTGGCAACGATGCCGACCCGGTCCGGGCAAGCAATCACCAGCCGAAAAGTGCGCATTAGGGGGAAACTCCAGAACTTCGCAAAGGCCGCCATTCTAGCGATTACGCAGGAAAACTGCAGTATTCGTTAGCGCTTATTCTGTTCACCTGCCCGCGACCTCCCCCTCGCCAACCCAAGGATTACCACCGCTACTATGAATTTACTGTGCCCCCAAGGCTGTTCCCTGATGTCAGCAATATTATCTTTAGGTTTACACCGTGATAATTAACTCGATTGCATTAGGTGTGCTAAAAACATTCAAAGTAATTCACATAAATGCGACCTAAATGTTTACTTGGGGAAACTGCCTGACTATTATTGGGCCACTGTCCCTGTCAATCAGCGTTCTACATAAGGTAGTCCACATGTCTCTGATCAACGAATACCGTGCCACCGAAGAAGCTATCAAAGAGCTGCAAGCCCGTTTGAAGAACCTGTCCCAAGACGACAAGCTGAAAACCGAGCTGGAATTCGAAGGCAAACTGCGCACCCTCATGGGTGAATACTCCAAATCCCTGCGTGACATCATCGCGCTGCTGGATCCAGAGTCGAAAGTTAAAGCACCTCGTGGCGCCGTGAAAACTACCGGTACCAAGCGTGCTCGCAAGGTCAAACAATACAAAAACCCGCACAACGGCGAAGTGATTGAAACCAAAGGTGGCAACCACAAAACGCTGAAAGAGTGGAAAGCCAAGTGGGGCGGTGACGTGGTTGAAGGCTGGGCTACCCTGCTGGGCTAAGCTTTGCCAGGCCTGCGCCTGATACGCAACACATTAAAAACGCCAGCTTGCTGGCGTTTTTTATTGGCCGTCAATTCTGCACAACCTAATTACAGATTCACACGGGCCGCTAAAGCATCGGCATATTCCTGCCACTGCACCAGCACCTGCTGCTGCAACGGCGTCGCACTAACAGCCAACTCCTGCCGCGCCTGATTAAATGCCTCAAGGGTATTGGGTGCGCCAAATTCAGGGCTGGACAAACGTTGCTGACAGAAAAGTTTCCAGCGTTGTAGCTCCTCGCTGTTCAGCGTATCGGGGAAGTTACGCGCTCGGTAGCGAAATAATAATTCCGGCAATCGATGATCATCAAAAGGCCACTGCTGTCTTGCTAATTGCTCGGGCTCTGCCATCCGGACTTGTTCACATAAGCGTCGATCACGATCGCCAATAAAGCCGTCGTAAAGCTGCTGTTCCGGGTCGGTATTCCCTGAAAAATCTTCGTCGGCATAAATGACCGCCAACTTATCGCGCCACAGTTCCTGTGCGTCAGTTAGCCGCAGCGCCCGCGCCTGATAAATGTCCATATCCAATTGCAGGCGTTCACGATCTTCGACCCGCAATACGTTCAAGGGCGCGACAACCGGACAGCGATTGATATGCACCAGCTTCAGCGGCACCGGCAACTCACCTTCGGCAAGGTCATCACGACGGGTGTACAGGCGTTGGCGCAAGGTGGCGGCGTCAGCGTCAAGCAGCCCCTGAGGGTCCAGGCCAAGGTCGCAGACAATCAACGCGTTGCGGTTGCGCGGATGCCAAGCCAAGGGCAGGACAACGCCAAGGTAATGACGCTCGGCGGAAAACCGCCCTGATATGTGCACCATTGGTTGCAACAGGCGCACCTGGTCCATCACTCGCTGTTTACTGCGTAATTGAAACAGCCAGTCGTACAGTTTTGGCTGCTTCTCGCGCACCAATCTAGCCAGGGCGATCGTGGCGCGCACGTCGGATAACGCATCGTGGGCCTGCCCATGATCGATGCCGTTGGCAGCCGTCAAACGTTCAAGCTTGAGGGTCACACGCCCGTCCTGCTGCGGCCAGTCGATGCCTTCCGGACGCAGGGCGTAGGCGGTGCGAACCACATCGATCAAGTCCCAACGACTGTTACCGCCCTGCCATTCGCGCGCGTAAGGGTCGAAGAAGTTGCGATACAGGCTGTAGCGCGTCATTTCATCGTCAAACCGCAATGTGTTATAGCCGGCACCACATGTTCCCGGAGTTGCCAGTTCGGCATGTACGCGGGTCATGAAATCAGCCTCGGCCAGGCCCTTTTCGGCCAGTATGGCGGGGGTGATCCCTGTAATCGCGCACGCGGCGGGATGGGGCAGGATATCGTCGCCGGGCTGACAGTAGATGTTGACCGGCGGGCCGACCTCGTTGAGTTCGAGATCCGTACGAATCCCCGCTACCTGGAGCGGTCGATCACTGCGCGGGTTGATGCCGGTGGTTTCATAGTCGTACCAGAAAATGGTGGTCACGGGCTATTCCTGTGCTGAAGATCGACAAAGTCTAGGCGCTGGGCCTGGTTCGGGGCCAGCACCAAATCAACTGTACAAACATCCAGCAAAACCTTGAGTGGTTGCTTCCATCGCCGACGCTGTTAGCATCCGTGTCACCCAGCCGCTCTGCACTGCCAAGGATCGCGATGCCATCAGCCCCATTGGATACCCGCTACCAGATCGAAACCCCAGAGGGCATCGACCTGCCACTGCGCCCCGCCGGCCTGGTGCCACGGGTGCTGGCATTTGCCTTTGACCTCGGCGCACGCGCAGTGATCATGGGCGTATTTATGGTGCCATTAGCCCTGCTCGGCAATATTGGGATCGGCCTGGGCTCGCTGCTGCTGTTCCTGGTCAGTTGGTGGTACATGGTGCTGTTCGAGGTCCTCAACCAGGGCTGTTCACCGGGCAAACAGGTCATGGGCCTGCGGGTAGTGCAGGACGATGGCACGCCCATAGGCTGGTCAGCGTCACTGATCCGCAACCTGCTGCGGTTCGTCGACATGCTTCCGTTCGGCTACTTCCTCGGCGCCATCAGTTGCCTGCAGCACCCTCACTTCAAACGCCTTGGCGACCTGGCCGCCGGCACCTTGGTGGTCTATCGCGAGCAGCCCCTGGCACGCCCCCAGATACCTCAAGCTGCAGCACTGCGCCTACCGTTTGCCCTGGACCTGAGTGAGCAGCGGGCGATCCTGGGTTTCGCCGAACGCCAGGCTGAGCTGTCCCCCGAGCGGGTACACGAACTCGCCTCCATCCTCGCGACACCGCTGCAAGTATCCCCAGCACGTGCCGTGGAGCAACTCAATGGCGTGGCCCGTGGCCTGCTGGGGCCAACATGAAACAGAGCCTCTTCGAAAGCCGTTACCAGCCCCAATGGCAAGCCTTTGCCGAACAACTTAAGCAGTTGGAACAAGGCAAGGCCAAGGCCGGTGACCTCGCCGACTTTCCTCATCAATACCGCCGTCTATGCCAGCACCTGGCCCTGGCCCAGGAGCGTGGTTACAGCAGTTACCTGGTGGACCCGCTGCAACAATTGGCATTGCGCGGCCATCAACAACTCTATCGCCACCGCAGCCAATTGGCGGCGAATGTACTGAGTTTCCTACTGGCCGACTTTCCGCGACAAGTAAGGGAACAATGGCGCTTCGTGTTGATTGCCAGCCTGCTGTTCTTTGGCAGCCTGCTGGGCATTGCCCTGCTGGTCTACCTGTTTCCCGACCTGATCTACAGCATTGTCAGCCCACAGCAGGTAGCCGAAATGCAGGGCATGTATGACCCCGATGCCAGCCGCCTGGGTCGCGCCGCCGAACGGGCGTCAAGCGAAGACTGGATGATGTTTGGCTACTACGTGATGCACAACGTCGGCATCGCCTTCCAGACATTCGCCGCGGGGTTGCTGTTCGGCTTGGGCAGTGTGTTTTTCCTGATATTCAACGGGCTGATCATCGGCGCGATTTCCGGGCACCTGACCGAAATCGGCTATGGGCAGACCTTTTGGTCATTTGTCATCGGCCATGGTGCCTTTGAACTGACGGCTATCGCCCTCGCTGGCGCCGCAGGCTTGCAACTGGGCTGGGCGCTGATTGCGCCTGGGCAACTGACACGCAGCGAATCCTTGCGACTTGCCGCTCGCAAGAGCGTGCAACTGCTGTGCGGTGTCATGGTGTTCCTGCTGATCGCAGCCTTTATCGAAGCCTATTGGTCTTCCACCACCCAAATCGACCCTTGGATAAAATACCTTGTGGGCACTGCACTTTGGCTGTTGGTGGCTGCTTACCTGACCTTTGCCGGACGGACTCGCCATGCGCCTGAGTGATGCCAGCGTGGCGATTCGCCCGCGAACCGCATGGGAGGCCATGGACCTTGGCGTATCAATGGCCCGGGAGCATCGCCTGCTGTTGATGGGGAGCTGGGCGCTGGTGACCCTGCCGGTGTTTGCCGTGCTCACCGCGTTGCTATGGAACTACCCATCCACGGCCATGTTCCTGTTCTGGTGGTTCAAACCGGCGTTCGACCGCTTGCCTTTATTCATTCTCTCCAAAGCCCTGTTCGGTGAAACGCCTCGCCTCAAGCAGGCTGTGCGCCAATGGCCAAAACTGCTTAACAGCCAACTGCTGGCCAGCCTGACCTGGCGCAGGCTAAGCCTCAGCCGCAGTTTTGTGATGCCGGTCAGTCAGCTCGAAGGCCTCGACGGCCAGGCGCGTCAACAACGCCTGGGCGTGCTGCTGCAACGTAACGCCGGTGCCGCGCGCTGGTTGACCACTGTCGGGGTGCACCTGGAAATCGGGCTGTGGTTTGGCTGCATGGCGCTGTTCTACCTACTCATTCCGCAGCAACTTGAACTGGATTGGGACTGGCAACGGTTGGCGCTGGCTACGGGTTCCGAAGCCTTGTGGCTGGAGCATCTGGGCAACGCGTTCTATGCCTTGATACTGGTGTTTTGGGAGCCCATTTATGTCGCCTGTGGTTTCAGCCTTTATCTCAATCGCCGCACCGTGCTGGAAGCGTGGGACCTGGAGCTTGTATTCCGCCGCCTGCGCCAGCGCCTGAGCAACGTAGCGTCGCTTTTACTGCTGGCGCTCGGGCTGACATTCCTGCCATACAGCCCGCACGCCATGGCAGAGGAAGGCAAAACACTGAGCCATGAAAGCGCAAGCCAATCCATCAAGTCGCTTCTGGACCAGCCCCCCTTCAAAAACCCGGAGACCGTCACTCGCTACCGCTTTGGCGAAGAAAAGCCCGCCGTTAAAAACCAGACACACAGTGACGGCAAACTTCCGGCGTGGCTGCAGGCACTGCTGGACAACTTCAACGGCAATACTTTCAAGCATGTCGCCCAGGGCCTGGAAGTGCTGTTGTGGAGCGTACTGATCGGCGGCCTGGTCCTATTGATATGGCGCTATCGGGAATGGCTGCGTACTTTTGTCAGCCGGCGCGGGCCAGGGAAACCCAAAGCCGCCAAAGCAGTACCCGCCCAGTTGTTCGGTCTGGAGCTGGGCACAGAGAGCCTGCCCAGGGACATCGCCAGCACTGCCGAGCAACTCTGGTCGAGCCAACCCCGGGAAGCCCTTGGCCTGTTGTATCGCGGCCTGCTGAGCCGCTTGCTGCATGACTTCAACCTGCCCCTTAAAAGCGCGGACACTGAAGGCCAGGTGCTGGAACGCGTTCACCTGTTACAGCAACCACAACTGATGGCGTTCAGCGATGAGTTGACCCGACACTGGCAAAACCTGGCCTACGGTCATCAACTCCCACCCGCCTCGGCCCAGCAAAAACTATGCAACGATTGGCGTGCCCTGTTCAGTTCGGAGGGCGCCCAATGAACCGATGCTTACTAGGGATAGGACTGCTGCTGGCATGCCTGATCACTGCGGGCGGCTTTTACGCCTGGAACAAGGCGATCCCCTATGAAGAGGTGGTGGACCGCGGTCCCGCTCCGCAAGCCCTGGCCAATCCCTACCTGGCTGCCGAACACTTTCTGCGCCAGCAAGGCCTGCCCGTGGAACATGCCAATAGCCTCGAACGCCTGGCCACCCTGCCGGCCGCAGGCAACAGTCTGTTGCTACTGGAAGAACGCAGCAACATGTCGCCACGCCAGGTCGAACAGTTGCTGGATTGGGCCAAGTCCGGTGGACATCTGTTGTTAGTGGCCGAAGCACTCTGGGATGAAGATACCGGCAAAAGCGGCGACCTGTTGCTCGATCGCCTGCATATCCACCAAGTGCTGAGTGACGAACCCGAAGAGCCCGCACCCGCCAGTAAAAAGAAAGCGCCGGACCTGACGAAACTCTATATCGACAATGACACCGCCCCGGCCTACTTCAGCTTCGATACCGACTTCAACCTTATCGACCCCAGGCACCTCGCACAATTTTCAGCCAATAGCGCCAGGTCGAGCCACCTGATGCAACTTGACCTCGGGCAAGGCCGCGTTACGGTAATCACCGACAGCGAACTGTGGAAAACACCCGAGATCGGCAAACACGATAATGCCTGGCTGTTGTGGTATCTGAACCAGGGCACTGCCGTCACCTTGCTGTCCAACAGCAACGTGGATGATCTGTTCACCCTGTTGTTGCGTTACTTCCCCCAGGCAGTGGTTGCGCTCATTGCACTGATAGCCCTGGGACTCTGGCAGGCCTGGATGCGCCAGGGCCCGATCCAGGCCCCAGCCTCCAAGGCGCGCCGGCAATTGCAGGAGCACTTGAAAGCCAGCGCCGACTTTCTGCTGCGCCGCAGCGGTCAAGGCACGCTATTGCAGGCTTTGCAGCACGATATTCTGCGTGCGGCCCGACGTCGCCATCCAGGCTTCGAACATCTCGACAAAGCAGAACAATGGCGGGTACTGGAACACCTGACGCGCCAACCCTCTCACGTCATCAGCCAGGCCCTCGGCCCACTCCCGGCAAAACGGCTTTCCAGCGCCGATTTCAGCCGGCAGGTGGCATGCCTGCAAACCCTCAGGAATGCCCTATGAGCGATTTCCCCAGCACCACAGCCTCGACCGGCGAACCCCTGCAACGCGCCAGCAAGCAAGCCCAAGCTCTGCGTATTGAACTGCGTAAGGCGGTGATCGGGCAGGATCAGGTGATCGATGACGTACTGACCGCACTGATCGCCGGCGGCCACGTCTTGCTCGAAGGCGTACCCGGGCTGGGCAAGACCTTGCTGGTGCGCGCCCTGGCCCGTTGCTTTGGCGGGGACTTCGCGAGGATCCAGTTCACTCCGGACCTGATGCCCAGCGATGTCACCGGCCATGCCGTGTACGACCTGCATACCGAGCAGTTCAAACTGCGCAAGGGTCCCGTGTTCACCCACCTCTTGTTGGCCGACGAAATCAACCGGGCCCCAGCCAAGACCCAGGCGGCCCTGCTCGAAGCCATGCAGGAGCGGCAAGTCACCCTCGAAGGTGAAGCCCTGCCCATCGGCCAGCCGTTCATGGTGCTGGCCACGCAGAACCCAATCGAGCAGGAAGGCACCTACCCCCTGCCGGAAGCCGAGCTGGACCGGTTCATGCTCAAGGTACGCATGGACTATCCCGACGCGCAGCAGGAACTGGATATGGTGCGAGAAGTGACGCGCTCGTCACGGGCCGACATGCTGGATGTGCAACCTTTGCGTACAGTGCTGCAGGCCGAAGACGTGTTGCAACTGCAACAGATCGCCAGTGAACTGGCCCTGGATGAACACGTACTCGACTATGCCGTGCGCCTGGCGCGAGCCACACGCAGTTGGCCAGGCCTGGCCATCGGCGCCGGCCCACGAGCGTCAATCGCACTGGTACGCGGCGCCCGCGCCCGTGCACTGCTACGTGGGGGCGAGTTCGTCACGCCGGATGACATCAAAAGCTGCGCCCTTGCGGTACTGCGTCATCGGGTACGCCTTGCACCAGAACTGGACATCGACGGATTGGAGGTCGACCAGGTGCTCAAGCAACTGCTCGACCAGATTCCGGCACCCCGGCAATGAAGCGCCCATGAAACCGACCCGTCTGTTATTAGTCTGGCTTGGCGTGCTGCTGGGCTTGAACATCCTGCTGGGCACTGCGGCAGCCTTGCAGTTCAAGGTGCCCGACACCCTGCACTCGGTGGCGTGGGGTCTGCTCCTGGCGCTGTTCCTCTTGGCGTTGCTGGACGCGCTGCGACTGCGCCGCAGACCACCACCGAACGTGCATCGGCATATGCCCGGCAGCCTGGCGCTGGGACGCTGGGGCGAAGTACGCCTGGTCCTGGAACATGGCTCTCCACAAGCGTTGACGGTGCAGGTGTTCGATCACGTTCCCGACGGGCTGAGCCTGGAAAACCTGCCCCAGTCCATCGAGTTACGCCCCGGTGAACGCAGCGAGCTGGGCTATCGGCTACGGCCTTTACGGCGCGGGCATTTCACGTTCAGTCGATGCGAAGTCCACCTGCCCAGCCCATTGGGCCTCTGGTCCGCCAGGCGCTTTATCGAAGTCGAGGATGCCACCCGCGTCTATCCGGATTTTGCCCGACTGTACGGGGCACAGCTGCTGGGGGTGGATAACTGGCTGAGCCAACTGGGGGTGCGTCAACGCCAACGACGGGGCTTGGGGCTGGAGTTTCATCAACTGCGCGAATTTCGTGAGGGTGACAGCCTGCGGCAGATCGACTGGAAAGCCACTGCGCGGCAACGTACTCCCATCGCACGAGAGTATCAGGACGAGCGCGACCAGCAGATCGTGTTCATGCTCGATTGCGGCCGACGCATGCGCAGCCAGGATGATGAACTGTCACACTTCGACCACGCCCTCAATGCCTGCCTGTTGCTCAGTTATGTAGCCTTGCGCCAGGGCGATGCGGTGGGATTGTGCACCTTTGCTTGCGACCACCCACGCTACCTGGCGCCGGTCAAGGGCAGTAGTCAGTTGAACCTGTTGCTCAATGCGGTCTATGACCTGGACACCACCCGCCGAACTGCCGACTACGAGGCGGCGGCCAGCCAACTGCTGGCCCGGCAAAAGCGGCGGGCATTGGTGATCGTGGTCAGCAACCTGCGGGATGAGGACGATGAAGCACTACTCAGCGCCGTCAAACGCATCAGCCGTCAACATCGGGTGCTGGTGGCGAGTATGCGGGAGGAAGTCCTCGATCTACTGCGCCAGTCTCCCGTACAGACGTTGCCCGAGGCTTTGGCCTACAGCGGCACTGTCGACTACCTCAACATGCGGGACGAATTGCATGACCGTTTGAACGCACACGGTCTGTCGGTGCTGGATACGCTGCCATCAGCCATGGGCGCCGCCCTGGTAACACGCTACCTGGGCTGGAAAAAAGCTGGAGTCTTCTGAAAAAAGCGCACGACTGCTGGGGGACAGCACCATTCCCCCGGACATGTCGACTGCATGCTGCTTCTAGGCCGAGGCCTCCAAGGGATCGAAGCTGAAGTAATGCAACAGCGCCTTGATGAGCTGCCCATATTCCTCGGGCGCCTGAAGCACGCTGAACCCGGAATCGTAATGCTGCGGGTTGATATCTTCATGACTCCACAGGCAGGTCGCCGTGAGGTCAATGGCATGGAAGGTGTCGTCAGCCCCAGGAATTTTCAAGCGCAACTCGAACTCCGCGTCGACCATCATGGGTAACTGGCTGATCAACATCAGCCCGTCGTCAGAGAGGTTACCCAAATATCCGATGGGCTTGTCGGTGACGCGGTTAAACACCTGCAGGAAATAAGGAAGTTGATGCCGCTCGATCCGTCGGTCGGTAAACATGGTGAGATCGCCATCCAGTGGCCATGACTCTGGCCGTGCCAGTGATTCGGAACGAGCGCAATTGCTCGCTCTCCCTGGATCTCGGTGTGACGAAAGACAACGCCTTGTCACTAGACAGCTGCCGAATCCGGGCCCCGCATTCGTTCGAATAGAAAACCTATACAAACGCCCATTCAAAGGATAGCCCAAGACTGGCAAGGGGCCAGTTATTAAATGACGAACGCCATTACAACGAGGCCGGACGCGGCTTTGCAACGCTTGCACCGGGGTAATGCCCCAGTTGTTGCAAGGTGTCCAACCTTGCGCGTGCACGGTAGGCGTATTCGCTCGACGGGTACTGATTAATGATGAATTGGTAGGTTTGCACCGCATCGACGAACAGCTTCTGTCGTTCAAGGCATTGCCCGCGCAACATCGAGACCTCCGGCTGCACGTAGCGCCGGGTACGACTCTCGCGGTCGACCTGGGACAATTCCAGAGTGACACGCTCGCAGTCACCGACCTTGTACGCACGGTAAGCGTTGTTCAAATGATGGTCCATCGACCAGCGGGTGCAGCCGACAACACTGACGGCCAGGGCAGCAATGAGCAAAATTCGCATGAGGGTTCTCCTGTCTTGTGCAGTGTATCGACCCCTCGTCGAAAATCTTCAAGGATGTTGGTCTATTCAATCGGAACGAAAACAAGCGAATCGTCGATAAGTAGTGCAAACGAACAATGACTACAACCAAAGAGCATAGTAGCCTTCCTCAGCGCTTGAACTCAGGAGTCTGTGCATGTCCGTCCGTCGTACCAAAATCGTCGCCACCCTTGGCCCGGCCAGCAACTCGCCGGAAGTCCTCGAACAGCTGATTCTGGCTGGTTTGGACGTTGCCCGTCTGAACTTCTCCCACGGCACCCCGGACGAGCACAAGGCTCGCGCCAAGCTGGTGCGTGACCTGGCCGCCAAGCACGGTCGCTTCGTCGCATTGCTGGGTGACCTGCAAGGCCCGAAAATCCGTATCGCCAAATTCACCAACAAGCGTATCGAGCTGAAGATCGGTGACAAGTTCACCTTCTCCACCAGCCATCCGCTGACCGAAGGTAACCAGGACGTCGTGGGTATCGACTATCCGGACCTGGTCAAGGACTGTGGCGTCGGTGACGAGTTGCTGCTGGATGACGGCCGCGTAGTCATGCGTGTCGACACCGCCACCCCGACCGAACTGAACTGCACCGTGATCATCGGCGGCCCGCTGTCCGATCACAAAGGCATCAACCGTCGCGGCGGTGGCCTGACTGCTCCAGCCCTGACTGAAAAAGACAAGGCCGACATCAAGCTCGCCGCTGAAATGGAAGTGGACTACCTCGCCGTGTCCTTCCCGCGTGACGCCGCTGACATGGAATACGCCCGTAAACTGCGCGACGAAGCCGGCGGTACCGCCTGGCTGGTGGCGAAGATCGAACGCGCCGAAGCCGTGGCCGATGACGAAACCCTCGACGGCCTGATCAAGGCATCCGACGCCGTGATGGTTGCCCGTGGTGACCTGGGTGTGGAAATCGGCGACGCCGAGCTGATCGGTATCCAGAAGAAGATCATCCTGCACGCACGCCGCCACAACAAAGCAGTGATCGTCGCGACCCAGATGATGGAGTCGATGATCCAGAACCCGATGCCGACCCGCGCCGAAGTGTCCGACGTGGCCAACGCCGTGCTCGACTACACCGACGCCGTGATGCTCTCGGCTGAAAGCGCCGCTGGCCCGTACCCGCTGGAAGCCGTGCAGGCCATGGCGCGCATCTGCGTCGGCGCCGAAAAGCACCCGACCAGCAAGACCTCCAGCCACCGTATCGGCAAGGTCTTTGAAAGCTGCGACCAGAGCATCGCCCTGGCCGCCATGTACACCGCCAACCACTTCCCGGGCGTTAAAGCGATCATCGCCTTGACCGAAAGTGGCTACACGCCGTTGATCATGTCGCGCATCCGTTCCTCGGTGCCGATCTACGCGTTCTCCCCACACCGCGAAACCCAGGCCCGCGCGGCGATGTTCCGTGGCGTGTACACCGTACCGTTCGATCCGGCTTCGTTGCCGCCCCATGAAGTCAGCCAGGCGGCCATCGACGAGTTGATCAAGCGTGGCGTCGTGGAGAAAGGCGACTGGGTCATCCTGACCAAGGGCGACAGCTACCACACCATCGGCGGCACCAACGGCATGAAAATCCTGCACGTTGGCGATCCAATGGTCTGAGTCAAACGCTGAAAAACAAAAGCCCTGCCATGTGAATGGCAGGGCTTTTTGTTTTTGATGTGGCTCAGCGTTTGGTGATAAACCCCGATAACGCCGCAATCGCCTCCGGTGACTTCAAACGCTGGACGAACAACGCGCCCTCCTCCTCAATCACCTGCCGCAACTGCTCACGATCCACACTCTTCATCAATTGCTTGGTCACCTGCACCGCCCCCGGCGCCAGCGTTTCAAAGCGCTCGGCGATTTCCCGCGCCTTGGCCAACGCCGCTTCGCCACTGCCCAACGCCTCGGTGGCGATCCCCCATGCAGCAGCCTGCTCCCCGGTAAACCCCTCACCCAGCAACAACAATTCAGCCGCCTTCGCATGCCCCAGCAAACGCGGCAGGATCAGGCTCGAACCAAACTCAGGACACAGCCCCAGGTTGACGAACGGCATACGCAAGCGCGCATCACGGCTGATATACACGAGGTCACAGTGCAGCAGCAGGGTTGTGCCAATCCCCACCGCCGCTCCTGCCACCGCAGCGATTACGGGCTTGCGACAGTTGAGCAGACTTTTCATAAAGTGAAACGGTGGGCTGTCGAGGTCGCTGGGCGGCTGTTCAAGAAAATCGCCGATGTCATTACCGGCGGTAAAACACTCGCTGCTGCCCTGGATCAGTACGGCGCTGATCGCTGAATCGGCATCCGCCAACTCCAGCGCCTCGGCGAGTTGGGTGTACATGGCGCGGGTCAGGGCGTTTTTCTTGTCCGGGCGGTTGAGCTGCAGGGTCAGCAACCCGCGCTCGCGGTGCAGCAGGATGGCGTCGGTCATGGTGCGTCTCGCGGCTGTAGGGTTCAGCGCTCAACCACGGGGCAGGAACACATCGGCCAGCAGTTGATTGCGCGGCAGTCCCGCCAGGAACAAGCGCTTGGAAAACGCCTCGACACTCGCGGGGTGTCCGCAGAGTAAGGCCAGCGTTTGCCGGGAAACAAGCCGCAGTTGCGCCAATGCCTGGGTCGACTCAGCCGCCGTCCACAACTCCACCGACAGGTTTGAATGCTGCGCGGCCAGCGCTGCCAGGGGTTCGGCCAGGTAATGAGCGTCGGCATCATGGGCCAGGTGAATCACACGGATGGCGCCTTGATGATCCTGGCGCAAGGCCTCGCGCAACACGCCCCACAACGGACCAAGGCCAGTGCCGGAGGCCAGCAGCCACAGCGGGCGGGATTGCCAGTCTGGATCGTATTGCAAAGCGCCGCCGCGCAACTCGCCCAGGCGCAATGGATCGCCGACCTGCAGCTGCCGAGCGAGATCACTGAATTGACCGGGCTGCCGGCAATCGATATGAAACTCCAGAAATGCATCTTCCTGAGGCAAGCTGGCCAAGGAATACGGCCGCGCCACGTGCCCGGCCCACAGCACCAGATGCTGCCCGGCCCGATATCGCAGGCCGCGCTCGGGTTGCAGGCGCACGCGCACAACATTCGAGTTCAGCCAGTCGGCGCCCACCACCCGAGCCGCCAGACCATCGCGTTGCGGATCAAACGCTTCGACCTGCAGATCACCCGTCACATGGCACTGGCAGGCCAACCGCCAACCGTCCTGGCGTTGCGCAGGGCTCAGGGCATCGGGCTGTCTGTCCTCGACCTCGCCCCGGCAACGTACCAGGCATGCATGGCAACTGCCGGCGCGGCAACTGTAGGGCACGGCCACGCCCGCCTGGTTCAAGGCATCCAGCAGGTTGCTGCCGGCAGTTACCGACCAATGGCGTTCGCCGACGTACAGTTCAGGCATATAAGGGCTCAATCACAGGGGAGGCGCACAGGGAATCATGCCTGCGACAGTTTGACCATAGTCGGGTGTATCGGCCACCGCGTCGGGTTATACTGCCGCGCCTTTTTAGCGTCGCGCCTGCACCACTTGGCGTGCCTTGGAAAGGTGGCTTCAGCCGACCGATACACCCCACTGAAGCCACCTTTATTGAATGTTCCCTTATAGAGGAGCGCGACTCATGACCGTGATCAAGCAAGACGACCTGATTCAGAGCGTTGCCGACGCCCTGCAATTCATTTCCTACTACCACCCCGTTGACTTCATCCAGGCGATGCACGAGGCCTACCTGCGCGAAGAATCGCCAGCAGCCCGTGACTCCATGGCGCAGATCCTGATCAACTCGCGCATGTGCGCCACCGGCCATCGCCCGATCTGCCAGGACACTGGTATCGTCACCGTGTTTGTGCGCGTGGGCATGGACGTACGTTGGGATGGCGCCACCATGGGCCTGGACGACATGATCAACGAAGGCGTGCGTCGCGCCTACAACCTGCCGGAAAACGTCCTGCGAGCGTCTATCCTCGCCGACCCGGCCGGTGCGCGTAAGAACACCAAGGACAACACCCCAGCGGTGATCCACTATTCCATCGTCCCGGGTAACACCGTGGAAGTGGACGTGGCTGCCAAAGGCGGTGGTTCCGAGAACAAGTCGAAAATGGCCATGCTCAACCCGTCCGACTCGATCGTCGACTGGGTGCTCAAGACCGTTCCGACCATGGGCGCCGGTTGGTGCCCGCCGGGCATGCTCGGCATCGGCATCGGCGGCACCGCCGAGAAAGCCGCAGTGATGGCCAAGGAAGTGCTGATGGAATCCATCGACATCCACGAGCTGATCAAGCGCGGCCCGTCCAACCGTATCGAAGAAATGCGCCTGGAGCTGTTCGAGAAGGTCAACCAACTGGGCATCGGCGCCCAGGGCCTGGGTGGCCTGACCACCGTGCTCGACGTGAAGATCATGGACTACCCGACTCACGCCGCTTCGCTGCCGGTGTGCATGATCCCCAACTGCGCCGCCACCCGTCACGCGCATTTCGTGCTCGACGGTTCCGGCCCGGCGTCGCTGGAAGCACCACCGCTGGACGCCTACCCGGAAATCGTCTGGGAAGCCGGCCCGTCGGCCCGTCGCGTCAACCTCGACACCCTGACCCCGGAAGACGTGCAGAGCTGGAAGCCGGGCGAAACCGTGTTGCTCAACGGCAAGATGCTTACCGGCCGCGACGCCGCGCACAAGCGCATGGTCGAGATGCTGAACAAGGGCGAAACCCTGCCGGTGGACCTCAAGGGTCGCTTCATCTACTACGTCGGCCCGGTAGATCCAGTGCGCGAAGAAGTGGTTGGCCCAGCTGGCCCGACCACCGCCACGCGGATGGACAAGTTCACCCGCCAGATCCTTGAGCAAACCGGCCTGCTGGGCATGATCGGCAAATCCGAGCGCGGCCCGACTGCGATCGAAGCGATCAAGGACAACAAGGCCGTGTACCTGATGGCCGTGGGCGGCGCTGCTTACCTGGTGGCGCAAGCCATCAAGAAGTCGCGGGTTGTCGCGTTCGCCGAACTGGGTATGGAAGCGATCTACGAGTTCGACGTCAAAGACATGCCGGTCACCGTTGCCGTTGATAGCAAAGGCGAATCCGTGCACATCACCGGTCCTGCCATCTGGCAGAAAAAGATCAGTGAAAGCCTGGCGGTAGAAGTGCAGTAAGCACTTTAC
Organism: Pseudomonas sp. SR18; assembly: GCF_023701505.1. NCBI lineage: Bacteria > Pseudomonadati > Pseudomonadota > Gammaproteobacteria > Pseudomonadales > Pseudomonadaceae > Pseudomonas > Pseudomonas sp. SR18. The sequence continues at coordinate 25,876 of NZ_JAMQAU010000025.1, forward strand.
TGCAAGGATAAAGGCGACTGCGGCCCCATGGCCCAGTCGCCTTTTTTATGGCTCATGGTATGGTGCTCGCCCCTTATTGCAGCTGTTCATATCCGTATGATCGCGATCCCTCGCCCCCTGCGCCTGACCTTCTACTCGTTATTGATCATCGCCGGAGCGGTGCTGGCCGCTGCCTTGGCCACGCGTCATGCCGAGCGCCAGGCCCTGGCCGACGATGCCGCACGCGCCAATCAACAGCTCGCGCTGTACGCCAACTCGCTGCACACCCTGATCGAACGCTACCGCGCCCTGCCCGCCGTGCTGGCGCTGGACTCGGAAATGATCAGCGCGCTCAAAGGCCCGTTGGATGCCGCTACCCAGGACGTGCTTAATCGCAAACTGGAACGTATCAATGGTGCCGCGCAATCGTCCACCCTGGAATTGATGGACCGCAGCGGCCTCGCCGTGGCCGCCAGCAACTGGGCGCTGCCGAGCAGTTATGTGGGCCACAACTATGCATTCCGGCCGTATTTCAGCCAGACCAAGAGCCAGGGCACCGGGCGCTTTTATGCGGTGGGGGTGACCACCGGGATTCCGGGTTACTTCCTCTCCAGCGCAGTACTCGATGAAAACGAGCAGTTCCTGGGCGCCATGGTGGTGAAACTGGAGTTCCCCGAGCTGGAGCGCGAATGGGCCCAGGGCGATGACTTGCTGCTGGTCAGTGATGCACGTGGCATCGTGTTTATTGCCAACCAGCCGGGCTGGCGTTATCGCAATCTGAGGTCGCTATCGGCCAATGACCTCGCCGAGCTCAAGGCCACTCGCCAATACGACAAGAAACAACTGCAGCCGCTGGAAACCGAGACCCTGCAGCGCTTTGACGAAAACAGCCACCTGATGCGCGTCAACGGCCCCGACGGCAGTGCCCGGTACATCTGGGAATCGCTGCCGCTGAAGGCAGAAGGCTGGACCCTGCACCTGCTGCGCAAACCGCAATTGCCGTTTGAAGACCAACGCAACGCGGGCCTGGCCGCCGCGGGCTCCTGGCTGGCGCTGGTGTTCCTCGTGCTGTTCCTGAGCCAACGCTGGCGCCTGGCCCGCTTGCGCCAGCGCAGCCGCGAAGAGCTGGAGCAACTGGTGGAAGAACGCACCCAGGCCCTGCGCACCGCACAGGACGGCTTGGTGCAATCGGCCAAGCTGGCGGCGCTGGGGCAAATGTCCGCCGCCCTCGCCCACGAAATCAACCAGCCACTGACTGCCCAGCGCATGCAGCTTGCCACCCTGCGCCTGTTGCTGGATCACGGCCGCGTGGACGACGCCTACAAGGCGCTCACGCCGCTGGACGACATGCTCACGCGCATGGCCGCGCTCACCGGCCACCTCAAGACCTTCGCACGCAAAAGCCCCAGCGGCTTGCGCGAACGCCTGGACCTGGCCACGGTGGTCGACCAATCCCTGCACCTGCTCGACGCACGCCTGCGCGATGAAGGCATCGGCGTGGTGATGGACCTGACCCGCCCGGCCTGGGTGCGCGGCGACGCGATTCGTCTGGAGCAGGTGCTGATCAACCTGCTGCGCAACGCCCTGGACGCCATGGCCGACAAGCCGCGCAAGCGCCTGGAAATCCGCCTGCACGCCGACCAGCAGCTTTGGCTTTTGACCGTCAGCGACAGCGGCGGCGGGATTGCCGAGGAACACCTGAACAACGTGTTTGACCCGTTCTTTACCACCAAGCCGGTGGGTGATGGTCTCGGTTTGGGACTCGCGGTGTCTTACGCTATCGTGCATGAACTCGGTGGACGCCTGATCGCCGGCAACCACGGCGACGGCGCGATATTCACCCTGACCCTGCCCATCGCGCTGGAGACGCCGGACCTATGCTGAATGCGGTGATTGTGGTCGATGACGAAGCCAGCATTCGCACGGCCGTAGAGCAGTGGTTGAGCCTCTCCGGGTTTGAGGTGCAGCTGTTCAGCCGCGCCGAAGAATGCCTGGCACACCTGCCCAAGGACTTTCCCGGCGTGATCTTGAGCGACGTGCGCATGCCAGGGCTCAGCGGCCTGGAGTTGCTGGCCGAGGTGCAGCGTCGCGACGCCGACTTGCCGGTGATATTGCTGACCGGCCATGGCGATGTGCCGATGGCTGTCGAAGCCATGCGCGACGGCGCCTACGATTTTCTGGAAAAACCCTTCAGCCCTGAAGCCCTGCTCAACAGCCTGCGCCGGGCGTTGGACAAACGTGGGCTGATCCTGGAAAACCGTCGCCTGCACCAACAGGCCGACCACCGTTCGAAGCTCGAATCCAGCCTGCTCGGCGTGTCCCGCGGCTTGCTGAACCTGCGCCGTCAGGTGCTCGACCTGGCGAGCTTGCCGGTCAACGTGCTGATCCGTGGCGAGACCGGCAGCGGCAAAGAGCTGGTTGCCCGCTGCCTGCATGATTTCGGCCCTCGGGCCAAGAAGCCGTTTGTGGCGCTCAACTGCGCGGCAATTCCCGAGCAGTTGTTTGAAGCCGAGTTGTTCGGCCACGAAAGCGGCGCGTTCACCGGCGCCCAGGGCAAGCGCATCGGCAAGCTGGAATACGCCCACGGCGGCACGCTGTTCCTCGATGAAATCGAAAGCATGCCCCTGGCCCAGCAAGTGAAGTTGTTGCGGGTGTTGCAAGAACAGAAGCTGGAGCGACTGGGCTCCAACCAGAGCATCCACGTGGACTTGCGCATCATCGCCGCGACCAAGCCGGACCTGCTGGAAGAGGCCCGAGCGGGGCGGTTTCGCGAAGACCTGGCTTATCGCCTCAACGTCGCACAATTGCGCCTGCCGCCGTTGCGCGAGCGCCGTGAAGATATTCCGCTGCTGTACGAGCACTTTGCCCAGAGCGCTGCTGAACGTTTGGGGCGTACGGCCGAGCCATTGAGCGGGCCGGCGCTGGGGCGCCTGCTCAGCCATGACTGGCCCGGCAATGTGCGTGAACTGGCCAACGTCGCCGAGCGCCAGGTGTTGGGCCTTGGCGACCCGGAACCGGAAGGCATCGAGGCCGGGCAATCCCTCGCGGCACAGCAAGAAGCCTTCGAAGCCCATTGCCTGAAGGCAGCGCTGACCCGGCACAAAGGCGACATCAAGGCCGTGCTGGCGGAATTGCAACTGCCCCGCCGTACCTTCAATGAAAAAATGCAACGCCATGGCCTGGCACGCGACATGTTCATCAAGGATGAATGAGCGGATTTCCGCTCATCATTCCAGAATAACCAGCGATATTCCGCTCAAAAAAAACCACAAACCCTTCTAGACCGGGCCTTCATCTACCTGGCACAGCTCCTGCTACAGCCCCAGCCAGGCAGCGCTCGCGCCGCTCCATAAAAACAACTAGATGAAGGATCCTTCAATGGATAACTCCAACACCTTGCCTCTGGGGTCGGCGGCCGCGCCGGCACAACCACGCACCACTTCCAGCCGCATCAAGTCGATCTTCAGCGGATCAGTCGGCAACATGGTCGAGTGGTACGACTGGTACGTCTACGCCGCTTTTTCACTGTACTTCGCCAAAGCCTTTTTCCCGAAAGGCGACACTACCGCCCAACTCCTCAACACCGCCGCAATCTTCGCCGTGGGCTTCCTGATGCGCCCGATCGGCGGCTGGCTGATGGGCCTGTACGCCGACAAGGTCGGGCGTAAAAAAGCCCTGATGGCCTCGGTCTACCTGATGTGCTTCGGCTCGTTGCTGATTGCCCTGAGCCCAGGCTATGAAGTCATTGGTATCGGTGCGCCCATCCTGCTGGTGTTTGCCCGTTTGCTGCAGGGGCTGTCAGTCGGCGGCGAATACGGCACCTCCGCCACCTACCTCAGCGAGATGGCGACCAAGGAGCGCCGTGGTTTCTACTCCAGCTTCCAGTACGTGACCCTGATCTCCGGCCAGCTCATCGCTTTGGCGGTGCTGATCGTGCTGCAACAGGTGCTCACCACCGAGCAACTGTATGCCTGGGGCTGGCGTATCCCGTTCGCCATCGGCGCCCTGTGCGCAGTGGTCGCGCTGTACCTGCGTCGTGGCATGGAAGAAACCGAGTCGTTCACCAAGAAAGAAAAAGCCAAGGAAAGCGCGATGCGCACCTTGATGCGTCACCCCAAGGAACTGATGACCGTGGTCGGCCTGACCATGGGCGGCACCCTGGCCTTCTACACCTACACCACCTACATGCAGAAGTACTTGGTGAACACGGTAGGCATGAGCATCTCCGACTCCACCACCATCTCGGCAGCTACGCTGTTTCTGTTCATGTGCCTGCAACCGATCGTCGGCGGGCTGTCGGATAAAGTCGGCCGTCGTCCAATCCTGATCGCCTTCGGCATCCTCGGCACGCTGTTCACTGTGCCGATCCTCACCACCCTGCACACCATCCAATCCTGGTGGGGCGCGTTCTTCCTGATCATGGCGGCGCTGATCATCGTCAGCGGTTACACCTCGATCAACGCAGTGGTGAAGGCCGAACTGTTCCCCACCGAAATCCGTGCCTTGGGCGTGGGCCTGCCGTATGCACTGACCGTATCGATCTTCGGCGGCACCGCTGAATACATCGCGCTGTGGTTCAAGAGCATCGGCATGGAAACCGGTTACTACTGGTATGTGACTGCGTGTATCGCAGTGTCGCTGGTGGTCTACGTGACCATGAAGGACACCCGCAAGCATTCGCGCATTACCACGGACTAAAAAATGTGGGAGGGGGCTTACCCCCTCCCACATTGGCTTTACATCGCTTAGTTAATCAGCGCAGTTCCGCCACCTCACTACGCCCATACCGCCGCTGCGCATACGACGCCCCTGCAATCATCATCACCAATATTCCCGCCAACACCGCCGATGAACCAATGGTGCCAAAATCCAGGCCACCCTGCTCATGGGGCTTGGTCAGGAAATCCCCCAACGTCGCGCCAAACGGCCGGGTCAGCACAAACGCTACCCAGAACAACAGCACCGACGAAATCTGCGTGAAGTATTTGAGCGCCACCACTGCGGCGATGGTCGAGCCGATCAACAGTGCCCCGCCAGCAAACCCCAACCCCGAATCGTCCGCCAGGAAATCGCCCAACGCCGTGCCGAGGGTGTTGGAAAACAGAATTGCCATCCAATAGAACAACTCACCCCGGAAGGTCTGCACCTTGTTCACGTTCAGCGAGTCACCGCTGAGGTGCCACAGCGCGAAAATGATCATCAGGATCACAATCAGGATCATCGACCCCGTGGCGTAACCCAAGCCCAGGGTGCGGTCCATAAAGTCGGACATGGTGGTGCCGGCCGTGCTGGTGGATAAAATCACGATCCAGTACAGCACCGGGTTGTAGGTTTTCGACCAGAGTTGCGTCACCAGAGTGACCAGGAACACGCTGATCAAAATCATCGAACTGATCGCATAACCGACATTCAGGGTCATCGACAACAAGTCCCCGGCGGTTTCGCCCAAGGTGGTTGCGCAGATTTTCATGACCCAGAACGCCAGGGTGATCTGAGGAAGTTTATTCATGGGGTAGAAGGCTCCGAGATTCAGTCTTTCGATGGCCGACTTATGGGGGTGTCGACCTTGGGCGCAGACTGAACGGGGCGCTGTGAAAAATAGGTGGGCGATGAATGAAAATTCCATGGGCCAATGGAAATTCGCTGCCACGGGTTGCACTATGACCTCCTCCCAGAATTGCGTAGCAGGAACCCGGCCCATGTCTGACGATATCCATTTCTACGAACCCGCCAACGGCCACGGCCTGCCCCATGATCCGTTCAACGCCATCGTCGGCCCACGGCCTATCGGCTGGATTTCGTCCCACGACAGCGCAGGCCGCCTGAACCTGGCGCCCTACAGTTTTTTCAATGCGTTCAACTACATTCCGCCAATCATTGGGTTTTCCAGTGTCGGGCGCAAAGACAGCCTGAACAACATCGAACAGACCGGCGAGTTCGTGTGGAACCTCGCTACCCGCCCGCTGGCCGAGCAGATGAACCAGAGTTGCGCAGCGGTCGCGCCAGACGTGAATGAGTTCGAGTTGTCAGGCCTGACGCCGGTGGCCTCGAAAATCGTCGCCGTGCCACGGGTGGGCGAAAGCCCGGTGTCATTCGAATGCAAGGTGACGCAGATCATCCAGCTGCAACGCGCCGACAAAGGGTTGGTACCGAGTTGGCTGGTGCTGGGCGAGGTGGTTGCGGTGCATATTGCCAAGTGGCTGCTCAAGGACGGCGTCTACGACACCGCCGCCGCCGAGCCGATTTTGCGCGGCGGTGGCCCGGCGGATTACTTCCAGCTAGGGCCAGAGGCACTGTTCAAGATGCACCGCCCAGGCGCCCCCCAACGCTGATTGGAGTGCGATCAATTGTGGGAGGGGACTTGCCCCCTCCCACATTTAGTCAGCGGCAGGCGCCCAAATCAGTTGACCCTCTGCATCCACGTCGACCAAGCCTGCAAGCTGCAGCGTCGCCGCATCATCGGCATCCGAAGCGGTCTTGAACGTCTGCCCATCGAGGATCTTGTGAAACTGCGGTGCGCCCATGCCATCCAGTGCCTTGACGGCGACGGCGGCGCTGTAGCCTCCTTCACCCGGTACTACGGCGGAAACGGCTTCGTGGTGGGCAAATTGTTTACGTGCCATGTTGCAGGTCCTGGCCAATGGAAAGGCGGCCATTCTAAACCGGTTCAACCGGCGAGTTGCAGGTACTCGCCATAGGCGTGGGCGGCGGATGCATCGGTGAAGGTCTGAAAGTCCATGCTGCGCACCACCATGTCGTTCAACAACTCGGTGAAGATCATCAGCGCCGGCGAGCTGAAGTAGGCGCTCATCGCCTGCTCGCTGCTCCAGAAACCCGAGACCAGCCACACATCGGGGTCGACCTGGGAATGCTGCAACGAAAATTGCAGACAACCCTGAGCCTGACGCCCTGGTTCGATCAAACTGCTCAAACGTGCACCGAGTTCGGTGCTGCACCCGGTGCGGGCACGGATAAAGGCCATATGGCTCGCGGGAATGGGGGTGGACATGTTCGACTCTCCCGTTGAGAAGTGATGCTCGGCAAGCACTGTGAGGGTGTGTTGCCACAGGATCAACGATAACGGCGCGGGGGTGGACGCGGTTAGTCGATTCCTGCCGGCTTATTGCACAATCCTGCGAGAAGCGTAAACCGAGTGTTCGGCCCAGCGGTTTTACGCAGGGGCGAACGCCGTGTTTCAGGGAGATGACAGGCCTCGCGCTTGCCTGATTGCCCACATGGCGCAGGATCAGGCAAGGATTATGCAGAATCGACCTAACACTCTTTGAAAAGCCGCCGCTAAGCTGACCCCATCAAAGCCGCCTGCAGAGGACGCTTCATGTCGTCGCCCGAACATCAGCCCATTCCCCTCGATGCCGAGATGGAAAAACAGCGCGCCGAACTGGCCAGTATCGTGCACCGGCATACCTGGGAAGATGGCTCCTACGGCACCGCGATCACCTCGCTGTACCTGAACCGCCACAACACACCGCGCGACTTTATGCCGGTGCTGGTGGAGCCCGCGCTGTGCATCCTCGCCAACGGCAGCAAGGAAGTGCGCCTGGCCGATGAAATCTTTGCCTACGACCCGCTCAACTATCTGGTGTTCTCGGTGGCGATGCCGGTGGCCGGGCGGATCATCGATGCGACGCCGGAAGATCCGAACCTGTCGGTGCGCATCAACATCGACCCGGCGCAACTCACAGCCCTGATTGCAGAGGCCGGCCCCATGGGCGTCCCTACGCGCCCGACATCGCGCGGCATGTACGTGGACCGCATCGACACCCAATTGCTCGACGCCGTGCTGCGCCTGGCTCGCTTGCTGGATACGCCCAAAGACATCGCCATGCTGGCGCCGCTGATCAACCGGGAAATTCTCTACCGCCTGTTGCGGGGGCCGCAGGGGTATCGCCTGTATGAAATTGCCGTGGCCAATAGTCAGAGCCATCGGGTGAGCCAGGCGATCAAGTGGCTCAACGGCAACTATGAGCAACCGCTGCGCATTGATGACCTGGCCAGGGAAGTGAACCTCAGCGTCTCGACCCTGCATCACCGCTTCAAGGCGATCACTGCCATGAGCCCGCTGCAATACCAGAAGCAACTGCGCTTGCAGGAAGCGCGGCGGTTGATGATTGCCGAAGGGCTTGAAGCCTCGGCAGCCGGTTATCGGGTGGGGTATGAAAGCCCGTCGCAATTCAGCCGGGAGTACAGCCGACTATTTGGTGCGCCGCCGTTGCGGGATCTAGCCAGACTGCGCCAAAGCATCTGATCTTCAGTGTTTTTCAGTCCAGGGTGCGCGGGAGCTGCAAGGTGACCCGCAACCCACCCTCGCGCAGATTCTGCAAGCTCACCTCGCCACCATGGCTGTGGGCAATATTGCGCGCAATCCCCAGACCCAACCCGTAGCCCTGCTGCTGCCCGGCCAGGCGGAAGTGCGGCTCGAACACCTGTTCCAAGCGCTGCTCCGGCACGCCAGGACCTTCATCGTCGACGTGCAGGACAAATTCCGCGCCATCATCCTCGACATGCAAATGCGCGTTCTGCCCGTACTTCAAGGCGTTGTCGATCAGGTTGCCAATGCAACGCTTGAGCGCCAGCGGCTTGCCCGGATAGGCCACCAATGCAGCGCCATTCAGGGTCACGCGGCCGTTGCCGTTGGGCGCAACATAAGGCTCCACCAGGCATTCGAGCACATGGTTCAGATCGACGGGCTGGATGTTCTCGTGGATATCGGTGTCTTTCACGCATTGCAGCGCGCCCTTCACCAGCAGTTCCAACTCATCCAGATCGCGGCCGAACTTGGTTTGCAGATTCTCGTCTTCCAGCAGCTCCACGCGCAGGCGCAGACGGGTGATCGGTGTGCGCAGGTCGTGGGAAATCGCGCTGAACAGCTGGCTGCGCTCGGTCAGGTAGCGGCTGATGCGCTCGCGCATGGCATTGAATGCGCGTCCCACTTCCACCACTTCACTACCGCCACCTTCGGCCACAGGTTCTACGTCGGCGCCCAGGGACATATCCCGCGCCGCCCGCGCCAGGCGCTTGAGCGGCCGGCTTTGCCAGTGCACCAGCAGGCCAATAAACAACAGCAGAAAACCGCTGGTCAGTACGATAAACCACACCTGCTGCGATGGCAGGCCCTGTTCTTCAAGACTGGTGTAAGGCTCAGGCAGCAACGAAGCGATGTACAGCCATTCGCCGGGGGCGAGCTGGATCTGGGTCACCAGCACCGGCGGGTTTACCGGTTCCAGGGTCAGTGCGTAATGGGCCCAGGAACGCGGCAGCTCATCGAGCTTGAGGCCGGCGTTGAAGATGCGCAGGTCTTCGGCGCTGACGAACTCCACCGAGATATGCACGTCGGCGCCCAGGGTTTGGCGCAGCACTTCGTCCACCGCCACCAGCACCGCCTGTTTGCGCGGGGTTTCGGGCAAGACCTGCATGTCCAGCGGGCGGTCATTGAGGGTCACTACAAACCGGGTGCCGCCCATGCTGCGCAATTGGTCCAGGACCAGCGGGCGATAGGCCACGGGCAACGAACGGAAGTAACTCACACTGGCGGTCATCGAATGCGCCAGGCTGCGGGCGCTGGTGACCAGGCCCTCAAGCTGGGTGGCGCGCAACTGCGAGACCCAGATCACGCTGGACAACGCTTGGGCGAACAACACCGCGAGCAAGGTCAACAGCAGCATGCGCCCCAACAGCGAGCGCGGTACCGGGAAGCGGCGACGGCGTTCGGTCACCGGCTCATTGGACATTGCCGGCAACCACGCTGGCTGCCAGTTGATAACCGCTGCCACGTACGGTGCGGATCAGCCTCGGGGGTTTTTCGGTGTCGCGCAGGCGTTGGCGCAGCCGGCTCACTGCCATGTCCACGATGCGGTCCAGCGGCATCAGGTCGCGGCCACGGGTGGCGTTGCCGATAGTGTCGCGGTCGAGAATCTGTTGCGGGTGGTCGAGAAACAACTTGAGCAGCGCGAAGTCGGCACCGGAGAGGATCACTTCCTCGCCGTCGACGTGAAACAGGCGGTGGCTGATCATGTCCAGGCGCCATTCATCGAACACCAGCACATCAGCATTCCCACTGCGCTCCTGGCCGAACTGGCAGCGGCGCAACAGGGCCTTGATCCGCGCCTGCAACTCGCGAGGGCTGAACGGTTTGCCGATATAGTCATCGGCGCCCAGCTCCAGGCCGATCACACGGTCGGCTTCGTCGGAACTGGCGGTGAGCATGATGATCGGCACCTGCGCCTGGCGCGGATGCTGGCGAATCCAGCGGCAGAGGCTGAAGCCGTCTTCGTCCGGCAACATCACATCGAGGATGACCAGGTCGCACGGCGCCTCGTTCATCGCCTGGCGGAACCCCGCGCCATCCGGCACGCCACGCACCTGGAAACCGGCGCGACTGAGGTAGGTTTGCAGCAATTCGCGGATTTCCTGGTCGTCGTCGACGAGGAGAATCGATTTACTGATTACGCTCACGGGGTCCTCCTTGTTGTTATGGGTGTTCTTGATGGCCCTATCGGGGGCAAGCCCCCTCCCACATTTTGAACGCGTTCCAAATGTGGGAGGGGGCTTGCCCCCGATGAGGCCATCACTGCCTAAGCAAATGCCTGTTCCAATGCCACACCCGCCCCGGTCAACCCGGAATACGGCGCGGTCACCAACCACACCGGAATGCCTTTGAAGTAGTCGCTCATGCAGCCTTTGTCACTGAAGCTTTTGGCGAAACCGCTGGCGATAAAGAAGTCGGCAAACCTCGGTATCACCCCGCCCACGATGTACACGCCACCGCGCCCACCGGTGGTCAGTACATTATTGCCTGCAACCCGGCCCAGCCAAATGCTGAACTGTTCCAATACTTCCATCGCCACCGGGTCGCCAGCCAGGCCTGCCGCCGTGATGGCTTCGGGTGTGTCCAGTACCGGCGCGTGACCATCGACCGCGCAAATCGCCCGGTACAAACGCGGCAAGCCGCCGCCGCTCAACGCCGTTTCGGCGCTGACGTGGCCAATTTCGGTGTAGATGTGCTGCCACAGCTGGGTTTCCCGCGGGCTGCTCAGGGGCAGGTCGACATGGCCGCCCTCCCCTGGCAACGCCGCGTAACGACCAGCACCAAGGTCCAGCAGTGTGCCGACGCCCAGGCCAGTGCCCGGCCCGATCACCACCGCCGGGCGCAACGGCTCCGGCGTGCCTTCGCAGACCACGCGGAATTCGTCGGGCTGCAGGCGGGTCATGCCCAGGGCCATGGCCGAGAAATCATTGACCAGCAGCAGTTCATCCACCTGTAACGTCTTGCAAAACGCCGTCTTGCTCAAGCGCCAGTGATTGTTGGTGAACTTGAACTCATCGCCGCTCACCGGCCCGGCCACCGACAGGCACACCGCACCGATGTCCCCGATTTCCAGGCCTTCTTCCTTCAGATAGACCATGATCGCCGCTTCAGGGCTTGGGTAATCCGCCGTGGCATGCACCCGGATGGAGTGCAGCGCCGAATCTCGCCACACTGCAAAACGGGCGTTGGTGCCCCCGATATCACCGACCAGCGCTAACTTCACTTAAGCGTCTCCAAGGCAGAGGTAAAGGCGCTGGCGCCCTGCTCTGCGGAGCTTGCGGCCAAGCGCATAAATGCAAACAGCTCGCGACCGGCTCCCACGTTATTGCCCAGAAGGCCCGTGGCAGGCGTGCGCGCTGCAAATGCTTCGGCGTCCACCTTAAGCTCCAAGGTGCCGGTCACGCCATCCACACGAATGATATCGCCATCGCGCACCCGCGCCAGTGGCCCGCCGCTCTGGGCTTCGGGGTTGACGTGAATCGCGGCGGGGATCTTACCCGACGCGCCGGACATACGCCCGTCTGTCACCAGCGCCACCTTGAAACCACGGTCCTGCAACACGCCAAGGAACGGCGTCATCTTGTGCAATTCCGGCATGCCGTTGGAGCGCGGCCCCTGGAAGCGCATCACCGCGACGAAGTCTTTTTCCAACTGGCCAGCCTTGAAGGCGTCGGCCAGGTCTTGCTGATCCTGGAACACCACAGCCGGTGCTTCGACGATTTGATGTTCCAGCGCCACGGCGGAGACTTTCATCACGCCGCGCCCCAGGTTGCCTTCCATCACGCGCAGGCCACCTTCTGGCGAGAACGCGCGAGCCACCGGGCGCAGGATGGTTTCGTCGAGGCTTTCGATAGGGCCGTCGCGCCAGACCAGCTCACCGTCGACCAGGAACGGTTCCTGGATATAGCGGCTCAGGCCCTTGCCGGCTACGGTGTTGACGTCTTCGTGGAGCAACCCGGCTTCCAGCAACTCACGGATCAGGAACGACATGCCGCCCGCCGCCTGGAAGTGGTTGATGTCGGCCTTGCCGTTTGGATACACGTGGGACAGGGTCGGCACTACCTCGGAGAGGTCAGCCATGTCGTCCCAGGTGAGGATGATGCCCGCCGACATGGCGATGGCCGGCATGTGCAGGGTGTGGTTGGTGGAGCCGCCGGTGGCGTTGAGGGCGACGATAGAGTTGACGATGGATTTCTCGTCGACGATCTCGCCGATCGGCGTGAAGTTGCCGTTGGCTTTGGTCAGGCGCGTGACCTGATGCGCGGCTTCGCGAGTCAGGGCGTCACGCAGCGGCGTGTACGGGTTGACGAACGAGGCGCCCGGCAAGTGCAGGCCCATCACTTCCATCAGCAACTGGTTGGTGTTGGCGGTGCCGTAGAACGTGCAGGTGCCGGGGCTGTGGTAGGACTTCATCTCCGATTCCAGCAGCTCTTCGCGGGTGGCCTTGCCTTCGGCATAGCGCTGGCGCACATCGGCTTTCTGCTTGTTGGAGATGCCCGACGGCATTGGGCCGCCCGGCACGAAGATCATCGGCAGGTGGCCATAGCGCAGCGCACCCATCATCAGGCCGGGGACGATCTTGTCGCAGATGCCCAGCATCAGTGCGGCGTCGAACATGTTGTGGGACAGCGCTACCGCCGTGGACATGGCAATCACTTCACGGCTGAGCAGGCTCAGCTCCATGCCCGGCTCGCCCTGGGTCACGCCGTCGCACATCGCGGGCGTACCACCGGCGAACTGGCCGACCGAGCCGACTTCGCGTAGGGCTTTCTTGATTTGTTCAGGGAAATGTTCGTACGGCTGATGCGCCGAAAGCATGTCGTTATATGACGAAACAATTGCCACGTTGGCGGCATTCATCATGCGCAGGCTGTTTTTGTCTTCAGTGCCGCAACCGGCCACGCCGTGGGCAAAGTTGGCGCATTGCAGCTTGCCGCGCATCGGACCGTCGCTGGCGGCGCCGCGAATGAGCGCAAGGTAAGCCTCGCGGGTGGCGCGGCTGCGGGCGATAAGCCGTTCGGTGACCTCAAGAACGCGGGGATGCATGTGTAGAACTCCAGGCTAACGGATGTGGCGACCTGAGTGTCTATGCTGATCAAACGCCCGCAGCTCATGGGATGGCAGGGTGTCGTTTAAATCATCGGACCAGTTGATTCAGGTCACTCGTTGTAGATTGAACAAAATATTGCCACTAAAAAGGCTTGTTTTCTATTTTTATGCGAATAATCTTGTAATTCTTACAACAAATCGACGACAGGCACTCTCCAATGACTCTTCGTATCGCAATCAATGGTTTTGGCCGTATCGGCCGTAATGTCCTGCGCGCACTGTATACCCAAGGCTACCGCCAGGATTTGCAGATCGTCGCCATCAACGATCTGGGCGACAGCTCGATCAATGCCCACCTGCTCAAATACGACACCGTACATGGCACATTCGACGCAGAGGTCGCTCACGATCAGGAAAGCCTGACCGTCAACGGTGACCGGATTGCCGTGAGTGCCATTCGCAACCCGGCCGACCTGCCATGGGCTGCACACAAGATCGACGTGGTCTTTGAATGCACCGGTCTGTTCACCGACCGTGACAAGGCTGCCGCCCATATTAGCGCCGGCGCGCGCAAGGTGATCATCTCGGCACCGGCCAAGGGCGCGGACGCTACCGTGGTGTATGGCGTGAACCACGACATTCTGCGTCAATCCCACCAGATCATCTCCAACGCCTCGTGCACCACCAACTGCCTGGCGCCAGTCGCCCAGGTGCTGCACCGCGAGCTGGGCATCGAAAGCGGCCTGATGACCACCATCCACGCCTACACCAACGACCAGAACCTGACCGACGTCTACCACACCGACCCGTACCGCGCGCGCTCGGCCACCCAGAACATGATCCCGAGCAAGACCGGTGCCGCCGAAGCGGTCGGCCTGGTGCTGCCGGAACTGGCGGGCAAACTGACCGGCATGGCCGTGCGGGTGCCGGTGATCAACGTGTCGCTGGTGGACCTCACCGTGACACTGAAGAAAGAAGCCACCGCCGAAGAAGTCAATGCGCTGCTCAAGGAAGCCAGCCGGCACTCGAAGATCCTCGGTTACAACACACTGCCGCTGGTATCCAGTGACTTCAACCACAACCCGCTGTCGTCGATTTTCGACGCCAATCACACCAAAGTAAGTGGCAAGTTACTCAAAGTGTTGGCGTGGTATGACAACGAGTGGGGTTTCTCCAACCGCATGCTGGATAACTGCCTGGCGTTGTGCAACGCCGAGTAAACCCGTCTTGTGATGAGCTTATGTGGGAGGGGCTTGCCCCCCCACATTTGATCGATGCAGGCCTGCAGAAATAGCCACTTGCCATTTCAGTTGATGATAAGCATTATCATTAACTGCAAATCGGTCTGGTATCACTGTGAGCCAATCTCGCTTCAATCAAGTCTTTCTCACCCAACGGGTGATTCTGCTACGCACCTTGCAGCGGATGGTGAATAACCCCAGCACCGCCGAGGACCTGTTGCAGGAAACCTACCTGCGCGTCACCCGGGCCCTCAGCGAGCGGCCGATCGATCACCTTGAACCTTTCGTCTACCAAACCGCGCGCAATCTGGCGTTGGATCATCTGCGTTCGCGCAGGATTCAGGCCCGAACGCTGCAGGAAGATGTCCCGTTCGACATCCTGCAAAGCGTCGCAGCGCCCATCAGCACCCCCGAAGATGCGACCCAGGCCGAGCAACTGCTTGAACACCTGAGCATCAGCCTGGGCCAGTTGAGCGCCCGCCAGCAGCAGATTTTCATCCTCAGCCGCCTGCACGGGTGCAGCTACCAGGAGATCGCCGATCAGTTGGACGTGTCCTTGAGCACCGTGCAAAAGGAACTGAAATTGATCATGGCCATCTGCGTAGGTGTGGCCGAACGGCTGGATCGGCCTTAAGCTGCACCCGACAGAAGTGTCGACCCAGGCTGTAGGATTAATGAATAAAACGTGGCGAAGACCCGAGGCACACCGTGACGGACCCGAATAAACTGCGCCCCCATGAGCTGGCTCATGAGGTGTTGCAAGACACGGCTATGGACCAGGCCCTCGACTGGCTGATCGCCTTGCAGTGCCCGCAGCCCGGGCAGCAGGCCGAGTTTGAAGCCTGGCTGGCCCACGACACGGCCCACGTCCAGGCTTTCGCCAAGGCCCAGGCCGCCTGGGGTGGCGCGCCCGTGCACAGTGCTGCCATAGCTTTGGCCGCGCCACGCAAGCCCAGCGC
The DNA here is from genome assembly GCF_023701505.1 of Pseudomonas sp. SR18. Lineage (NCBI taxonomy): Bacteria > Pseudomonadati > Pseudomonadota > Gammaproteobacteria > Pseudomonadales > Pseudomonadaceae > Pseudomonas > Pseudomonas sp. SR18. The sequence continues at coordinate 41,430 of NZ_JAMQAU010000025.1, forward strand.
CTGGCGCCGGATCAAACCCCATTGGAAACCACTGGCCACCGCCGCTGTGCTGCTGATTGGCCTGTTCAGCTTCAGCAATCTGCCAGTACGCCTGCAAGCCGATCACCTGACCGTGGTGGGCGAACGCCAGCGCCTGCAACTGGACGATGGCTCGAAAGTATTGCTGAACACCAACTCGGCGTTCTCCAGCAGCATCAAGGACCAACAGCGCATCGCCCGCCTGTACCAGGGCGAGGCTTTTTTCGAGATCGCGCCCAGTCATGGCCAGCCCCTGGAAATCGACGCCGGCCCGGTGCGCGCCAGCGTGCGCGACACCGCCTTCGCCGTGCGTTACCTCAATGGCGAGGCCCAGGTGCAGGTGCAGCGCGGCGATGTGGACCTGAGCAACACGTTCGACGACGCCCGTGTACGCCTGCGCGCTGGTGAAAGTATCCGCATCGGCCCCAAAGGCTTCGGCCAGCCGGCCAAGCTGGATGCCAGCAAGGAACTGGCCTGGGTGCAAGGCCGGCTGATTTTCGAAAACTGCCCGATGAGCGAGGTGCTCGCCGAGTTGCGCCGCTATTACCCAGGCTGGATCGTCAACACCAACGACCAACTCGCCAGCGTCGCGGTCACCGGTAATTACCGGCTCGATCAACCGCTGGACGTGGTGCGCTCCCTGGCGCACATCACCTCGGCCAAGCTGTCGGAATACCCGGCGTTGGTCATCCTGAACTAAATGAGAATTATTTTTACTCGATAACCTTCGGCGGTACGTCTCGTCTTAGCCAATGCAACTGATTCCTATTTGATTCGGTTCGCAACTATAAGATTCGTACCCGGAGCGCTCTCGATGTCCTCTCGTTTCAACCGCCGGTCTTCTTCGCCCGTCCTATCCCTGTTGACCGCCGCCATCCTGCTGGCCAGCGCGCCGGTCATGGCCGCCACCGCCGCCGAACCGGTTTCGCGCAGCCAGGGCAACTACACCTTCAGCATCGAACAGCAGCCGCTGGTCTCGGCCCTCAATGCCTTTACCGCCGTGACCGGCTGGCAAGTCGGCCTGCCAGCAGAGTTGGGCCAGGGCGTGTCGTCCCCTGGTGCACGCGGCCCGTTGTCGCCGGAAAAAGCCCTGGACCGGCTGTTGGTGGGGACCAACCTGAGCTACCGCAAACTGGGCAGCAACAACATCGTGCTGGAAAAGCGCGCAGCCGGCAGCACCCTCAATCTGCAACAGGTGACCATCAGCGCCACCCGTAACGAGCAGGACGTAAACAGCGTACCAGGCACCGTCAGCGTGCATGAGCGCGAAGAGCTGGACCGCCAGAACGTCAATAACATCCGTGAGCTGGTGCGCTACGAGCCCGGCGTCTCGGTGGGCGGCGCCGGCACCCGTGCAGGTAACGCCGGCTTCAATATCCGCGGCATCGATGGCGACCGTATCCTCACCCAGGTGGACGGCGTGGAAGTGCCGGACAACTTCTTCAACGGCCCCTACGCCAAGACCCGTCGCAACTATGTCGATCCGGAAATCGTCAAGCGCGTGGAAATCCTGCGCGGCCCGGCCTCGGCGCTCTACGGCAGCAGCGCCATCGGCGGCGCCGTCAGCTACTTCACCCTCGACCCGGATGACATCATCAAGCCCGGCCAGGACGTCGGCGCCCGCCTGAAGACCGGCTACAGCTCCGCCGACGAAAGCTGGCTGACCTCCGGCACCTTTGCCGGCCGCGTGCAGGACTTCGACGGTTTGCTGCACCTGAGCCAGCGCAATGGCCATGAAACCGAATCCTATGACGGCAACAACGCCACCGGCCTGAACCGCACTGGCGCCAACCCGGAAGAAGCGCGCACCACCAATGTCCTGGCGAAACTCGGCTGGAACTATGGCGATGACAACCGTCTGGGCCTGACTTATGAGAAGTACAAGGATGATCGAGACGTCAACCTGAAGAACGCGGTGGGTGGCCCGTTTATCGGTGGCAGAGGCTTTAACCTCTACCGAGACCGTCGGGGTAACGACACAATTACCCGTGAACGTTTCGGCCTGGAAAACACCTTCGCCCTTGAGTCCCCCATAGCTGACCGCATCAAGACCAGCTTCAATTACCAGATCGCCAAGACCGACCAGACCACAGCCGAGATCTATCAGTCTGGGCGTCGCGTATTGCGCACCCGCGACACGCTTTACCAGGAAAAACAGTGGATCTTCGATGCGCAGTTGGACAAAGCGTTCAGCCTCGGTGAAACCGGCCACGAAGTAACCTACGGCACCACGCTCAAGCAACAAAAAGTGACGGGTTCGCGCGAAGGCAGCGCGACCTGCGTGGCCGTCGGCAGTGGCTGCACCGCCATTGGAGCACCCAGCCCAATCGCCACCGACAGTGTGAAGAAATCCAGCGATTTCCCAGACCCGACCATCAATACGTATTCGCTGTTTGCACAGGACCAGATCACCTGGAACAAGTGGACCTTCTTGCCCGCAGTACGCTACGACTACACCCAGCTCAAGCCCAAGCTCACCCAGGAATTCCTTAATACGGTGAACCCTACCGGTGCGGATTCTGTCAGCGACAAGGAAAAAACCTGGCACCGCGTAACACCCAAGTTTGGCCTGACCTACGCGCTGACCGATCAATACACCTGGTTCGGCCAATACGCCGAAGGTTTCCGCACGCCGTCCGCCAAGGCGCTGTACGGCCGATTTGAAAACCTGAACCTGGGCTACACCGTCGAACCCAATCCGGACCTCAAGCCGGAAACCAGCAAAGGAATCGAAACCGGCCTTCGCGGCAATTTCGACGAGGGTTCCTTCGAGATCGCAGTGTTCTATAACAAATACCGCGACTTTATCGACGAAGACAACGCCGTGGTCGGTGGCACTGTCGAGCAGTTCCAGGCCGTCAATATCAAGCGCGCCACCATCAAAGGTGCCGAAGCCAAGGGCCGCCTGAACCTGGACGCATTCGGTGCGCCACACGGCCTGTACACCCAGGGTTCTGTCTCCTACGCCTACGGTCGCAACGACGAAAACGGAGAACCGCTGAACAGCGTCAACCCGCTCAAAGGCGTGTTCGGCCTGGGCTACGACCAAGACAACTACGGCGGCCTGCTGAGCTGGACCCTGGTGAAGAAACAGAATCGCGTTGACAGTTCCACCTTCCACGCTCCGGACGGCGACACTAGCGCCCCCTTCAAAACGCCCGGCTTCGGCGTCATCGACCTGACGGCCTACTACAAAGTCACCAACGACGTGACCCTCAACGGTGGCCTCTACAACCTCACCGACAAGAAGTATTGGAACTGGGACGACGTACGCAGCTACGACAGCGTCGGCGAAGCCGCGGTGACCGGCCCGGCCAACCTCGACCGCCTGACCCAGCCCGGCCGCAACTTTGCGATCAATGTGATCTGGGACATCTGACGGCAGCCGCCTCGCCGCGCCGGAATTATTCACCGGCGGGGTGAGGATTTTTTACTGTGCCGCGTCTTCTTGTTCGTCTAGTTGATAACAGCTCTCTTTCGGGCACCAAGGCGCTCCCCTTCTCAAGGACTTTTTCATGACCGCTTCTTCTACCGCTGAACGCCCAAGCCTGCGCTCCCAGCGCCTGAACCAGATCACCAACGAGCCACACACCAAGCTCGATGCCCTGGTGAAGGCCCACGCCCCGTTCGAAACCCCGGCCAACTTTGCCCGTTTCGTGGTGGCGCAGTACCTGTTCCAGTCCGAACTGGTGGCCCTGTACAACGATCCCGAACTGATCAAGATCGTCCCTGACCTGGCCGCACGCTGCCGCGCCGAAGCCGCCAAGCTGGACCTCGCCGACCTGGACACCGACGTGCCGGCGCCGGTGGCCGGTGCCGTGAGCAACCCGAGCAAAGCCCAAGCCCTGGGCTGGCTGTTCGTGTCCGAAGGTTCCAAGCTGGGCGCCGCATTCCTGATCAAGCGTGCGGTGGGCTTGGGCCTGAGCGAAACCTTCGGGGCCCGCCACCTGGGTGAGCCGGCCGGTGGTCGTGCTGAAGGTTGGAAGAGCTTTACCCGCACCCTCGACGGCCTGCAATTGAGCGCCGAAGAAGAAGCGGCGGTGGAAAAAGGCGCGGTGGATGCGTTTGTGCGCTTCACCGTGTTGCTGGAACAGGCGTACGCTAGCGCCCCTGAAGTGGCCTGAGCCTGCCAACTTTGTGGGAGGGGCAAGGCCCCTCCTGCATTTCCCCCTCGTTCCAAACTGATTTTCTTTGATACCCGACCCATGACCGGCAAAACCCAATCCACCTCGAAAATCGCGCAGATCCTGTTCGGCCTGCTGGCCTACGTCAGCCTGGGCATTGGGCTGGTGGCGATTGTGATACCGGGTTTGCCCACCACCGAATTCATCCTGCTGGCCGCCTGGGCCGCGACCAAAAGCTCGCCGCGCCTCAGCGCCTGGCTGGAAAACCACCGCCTGTTCGGCCCCATCCTGTTCAACTGGCGCAACGGCAAGATCATTGCCCGCCGGGCCAAAGTCAGCGCCACCGTGAGCATGCTGCTGTGCGCGATCCTGATGCTGGTGATGCTCGACCATGGCTGGCCGATCTACCTGGCGATGGCCGGGATGGGCCTGGGCAACCTGTGGATCTGGTCACGCCCCGAACGGCTCGCACAGCCCGTATAACGCAGCGTATAGGCATTTTCCTACCGCTCATCGCCTCCCTCTCATGAAACCTCCTACCGCGCCGATGCTCCGGATATAGCGCTGAATGGACTTGGCCGTGCTGTGCATTCCAACAAGTCCATTCGTGAGTGAACCTATGTTCGACACCCTCTCTATCCGCTTGAAAATCGTGCTGCTCTCCGGGCTCTGCCTACTGGGCGTGATTGCGCTGGTGGTCGGCATCAATATCTACACCACCAACCAGAACGATCAGTTGGTCAGCGATTCAAGCTCACGAATGCTCACCGCCAGCGTGGAACAGCTGCTGCAAGCCAAGGCCGCCGAACAGGCCGTGCAATTGCAGAAAACCTTCGGCGACAGCCAGGTGGCGTTGACCGCCCTGGCTGACCAGATCAAAGACCTGCGCAACCTGGGGACCCATCGCGGCCTAGACGCCGGTGCCCTGCGCGAAGAACTCAACCAAAGCGTAAAAACCGCATTCGAGCGCAACAATAAGGTGCTGGGGATCTGGCTGTCGTTCGAGCCCAACGGCCTGGATGGCAAGGACAGCGAATTCATTGATGACAAGGCCCGCGTGTCCAATGAAAAAGGCCGTTTCTCCAGCTACTGGAGCCGGGCCGGTGGCGCAGGCCTGAACACCATCATGGTCGAGGACGACCTCAACAAAACCGCCCTCAACCTGAGCGGCACGCCCTACAACATCTGGTACACCTGCCCACGCGACACCCGCAGCATTTGCCTGCTGGATCCGTATGAAGACACGGTGGCCGGCAAACCCGTGCTGATGACCACTATTTCCCTGCCGCTGATCGTGGACGGCAAGGTCATTGGCATTGTCGGCGTCGACATCGCCCTCACCGCCCTGCAAGCGACTACCGATGCCGCGCAGAAAGACCTGTTCAACGGCGCGGCACACCTGGAAATTCTCTCCAGTACCGGCTTGATCGCCGCCTACAGTGGCGAACCGGCCAAGGTCGGCAAGAACCTGATCGACACCCTTGGCGCCGAAGGCAAGGAAATCGTGCAACTGCTGGCCAGTGACAGCCGCATGATCCGCGAACAGGGCGACACCATCCGGGCCGTGTACCCGGTCAAGCCCATCAGCGATGCCAAGTCCTGGGGCGTGGTGATCAAGCTGCCAAAAGCCGTGATGCTGGCCGATAACGTCAAGCTGCAAGCCGTGCTCGACGATGCCCAGGCCGCTGGCACGCTTAAAGCGTTGCTGGTGGCGGCCGCCGCAGCGCTGCTCGGCCTGCTGCTGATCTGGCTGACCGCCACCGGCGTGACCCGCCCGATCAACAGCGTCGCCGCCATGCTCAAGGACATCGCCAGCGGCGACGGCGACCTCACCCAGCGACTGGCTTATGCCAAGAAAGACGAACTGGGCGAACTGGTGAACTGGTTCAACCGCTTCCTCGACAAGCTGCAACCGACTATCGCGCAGATCAAGCAAAGCATCACCGAGGCCCGCGGCACAGCGGATCAATCCTCAGCCATCGCCCGTCAGACCAGCGAAGGCATGCAGGTGCAGTTCCGTGAAATCGACCAAGTGGCCACGGCGTCCAACGAAATGAGCGCCACCGCCCACGACGTGGCCAACAGCGCCTCCAATGCCGCCAGCGCGGCACGCGGCGCCGATCAGTCGGCACGTGAAGGCATGCAGATCATTGAAAAGAGTACGCGGGATATCACCACCCTCGCCGAAGAGGTCAGCAAGGCAGTGGGCGAAGTCGAAGCCCTGGCGGTCAACAGCGAGCAGATCGGTTCGGTGCTGGAAGTGATCCGCAGCATCGCCGAGCAGACCAACCTGCTGGCGCTCAACGCGGCGATTGAAGCGGCCCGCGCCGGCGAAACCGGCCGTGGGTTTGCGGTGGTGGCCGATGAAGTGCGCAACCTGGCCAAACGCACCCAGGACTCCGTGGAGGAAATCCGCCTGGTGATCGAGCGCATCCAGAGCGGCACCCGTGGCGTGGTCGCGACCATGCACTCAAGCCAAAGCCAGGCCCAGAGCAATGCCGGGCAGATCCATCACGCCGTGCAGGCGTTGGGCAAGATCAGCGATGCGGTGACGGTGATCAGCGACATGAACCTGCAAATCGCCAGCGCCGCCGAACAACAGAGCGCGGTGGCCGAAGAGGTCAACCGCAACGTCTCGGCGATTCGCACGGTGACCGAAACCCTGACCGGCCAGGCTACCGAATCGGCGGCTATCAGCAGTCAACTGAATGCGTTGGCCAGCCAACAGATGAAACTCATGGATCAGTTCAAGGTTTAAGAAACACCACAGATCAAAAGTGGGGGCAAGCCCTCTCCCACCTTTGGATCACCTGTGTCTTAAAGACCGGTCCAGGTACTGACAAACTGCGTCAGGTCTTCTTTAGCTGCCGTACGCGGCGGGTTCTGCGGGGTGCCCAGGTAAAGGAAGCCAATCACCTCCTCATCCGCCGTCAGCCCCAAACCTTTGGCCACATGGGCCGAGTACGACAATTCCCCGGTACGCCACACCGCACCAATCCCCTGTGCATACGCCGCCAGCAATATGCCATGGGCCGCACACGCCGCCGCCAGCAGTTGCTCGGACTTGGGCACCTTGAAGTGCTCCTGCAAACGGGCTATCACCACCACCACCAGCGGGGCGCGCAACGGGCCGTTCTGGGCCTTGTCGATGGCGGCTTGCGGGGCGTCGGCGTCTTGCAGGCGTGCGGCCTCGGCCAGCAGCGTACCCATCTGCTCACGGGCGGCGCCTTCTACGGTGAGGAAACGCCAAGGACGCAGTTGACCATGGTCGGGCGCACGCATGGCAGCGGCGAACAGCACGTCGCGCTGCTCCTGGGTCGGTGCCGGCTCCAGCAAACGCGGCACGGAAACACGGTTGAGCAAAGCGTCGAGAGCCTGCATTGGCCACCTCCAGAAAAAAATGTGTGGCCATTCTAGCGGGAATGAATCGGCTACCACCAAACGATAATTGCTCTTATTCATTCCCCCCGGCCCTGTTAAACTTTGTGACCCTGTTTTTCGCCTTCGTTCAGGAAACCTGATGTTCCGTTCGCTTCTTCGTCTGTCTGTAGCATGCATGGCCCTGGGCCTGACTGCGTGCGATGACGCCCCCAGATTCACCAAGGCCGAGCCGGGTGAATCGCGGGCAGGCGGCGCGACGACGGTGAACAAGCGCGACCAGAACGCATTTTCCCTGCCGTCGGCCAACCTGTCGCCGACGCGCCGCCTGGACTTCAGCGTCGGCAACAGCTTCTTTCGCAACCCCTGGGTGATCGCGCCGTCCACCACCACCGCCCGCGATGGTCTCGGCCCGCTGTTCAACACCAACGCCTGCCAGAACTGCCATATCAAGGACGGCCGTGGCCACCCGCCGCTGCCCGATGCGGCCAATGCGGTGTCGATGCTGGTGCGCCTGTCGATTCCCGATGAGCCGCTCTACGCCAAGCTCATCGAGCAGGCGGGCGTCGTGCCCGAGCCCGTCTACGGCGGGCAACTGCAAGACATGGCCGTGCCGGGCGTGGCGCCGGAAGGCAAGGTGCGGGTCGACTACACGCCGGTCAACGTCACGTTCAAGGACGGCACCGTCGTCGAGTTGCGCAAGCCAAACCTGCAGATCACCCAGCTCGGCTACGGCCCAATGCACCCAGACACCCGCGTCTCGGCGCGCATCGCCCCGCCGATGATCGGCCTGGGCCTGCTCGAAGCGATCAGCGACGCGGATATCCTGCGCAACACCGATCCGAAAACCGCCGATAAAGAAGCCATCGTCGGCCGGGCCAATCAGGTCTGGGATGACGCCCGGCAAAAAACCGTCCTCGGGCGTTTTGGCTGGAAAGCCGGACAACCCAACCTCAATCAACAAAATGTTCACGCGTTTTCTGGTGATATGGGCCTCACCACGTCCCTGAGACCCTTCGATGACTGCACCGACGCCCAAGTGGCCTGCAAACAGGCGCCCAACGGCAATGGCGCCGATGGCGAGCCGGAAGTCAGCGATAACATCCTGCGCCTGGTGCTGTTCTACACCCGCAACCTTGCCGTGCCCGTGCGTCGCAACGTCAATGATCCGCAGGTGCTGGCCGGGAAAAACCTGTTCTACCAGGCCGGTTGCCAGGGTTGCCATAAGCCGACGTTCACCACCGCCGCGAATGCCGCCGAACCTGAGTTGGCCAACCAAGTGATCCGCCCCTACAGCGATTTGCTGCTGCACGACATGGGCGATGGCCTGGCCGACAACCGCAGCGAATTCAAGGCCGGTGGCCGCGACTGGCGCACGCCGCCATTGTGGGGCATCGGCCTGACACAAACCGTGAGTGGCCATACCCAGTTCCTGCATGACGGCCGCGCCCGCAACCTGCTCGAAGCCGTGCTCTGGCACGGCGGTGAAGCCCAAGCGGCGCAGCAGCATGTGTTGTCCTTTAATGCCGAACAGCGCGCTGCGTTGCTGGCGTTCCTGAATTCTTTATAAGCTTCGCCCCACTTACCGAAGGGAGCTCGACATGTTCCGTCCCAAGTTGTTGTTCACCAGCCTGGCCGCCCTTGCTCTGGGCGCCTGCTCGCCACAAGACCCGCAAGCCGTGACCTCGGCGGCGATCGCCAAACAAGTGATCCTGCCGACCTACAGCCGCTGGGTTGAAGCCGACCGTCAGTTGGCCGTCAGCGCCCTTGCCTACTGCCAGGGCAAGGAGAGCCTGGACACCGCCCGCGCCGACTTCCTCCACGCGCAAAAAGCCTGGGCCGAGTTGCAGCCGCTGCTGATCGGCCCGCTGGCCGAGGGCAACCGTGCCTGGCAAGTGCAGTTCTGGCCGGACAAGAAAAACCTGGTCGGTCGCCAGGTCGAGCAACTGGTCACCAGCCAGCCGCAGATCGACGGCGCCGCACTGGCCAAGTCCAGCGTGGTGGTGCAAGGCCTGTCGGCCTATGAATACATCCTCTACGACGCCAAGACCGACCTCGCCGACGACGCGAACAAAGCCCGTTATTGCCCTCTGTTAGTGGCCATCGGCGACCGCCAGAAAGTCCTGGCCGAAGAGATCCTGGCCATTTGGAACAGCACCGACGGCATGCTCGCGCAGATGACCAAGTTTCCGAACCAGCGCTACGCTGATTCCCACGAAGCCATCGCCGATCTGCTGCGCGTCCAAGTGACCGCACTGGACAGCCTGAAGAAAAAACTCGGCACGCCCATGGGTCGCCAGACCAAGGGTATCCCGCAGCCGTTCCAGGCCGATGCGTGGCGCAGCCAGTCGTCCCTGCAAAGCCTGGAGGCCAGCCTCGCCGCCGCCCAGACCGTATGGGTCGGCGTCGACAACAAAGGCCTGCGTGGCCTGTTGCCGTCGGATCAAAAGCCATTGGCCGACAAGATCGACGCCGCCTACGCCGCGGCCCTGAAACTGTTCGCCAGCAACCAGCGCACCCTCAACGAACTGTTGAACGATGACGCCGGGCGCCAGCAACTCAACGACATCTACGACAGCCTAAACGTCGTCCACCGCCTGCACGAAGGCGAACTGGCCAAGGCGCTGGGCATTCAACTGGGCTTTAACGCCAACGACGGTGACTGATGATGCTCAGGCGACAGGCTTTGGCGGTTGGCAGCGTGCTGCTCAGCGCACTCACGCTGGGTGGCTGGACGCTGTTCAAGCAAAAAGACAAGGGCCCGCTGCTGCTGTCGGCGCGCGATGATGCAGACGGCAAGCACTACGCCGTGGGTTATCACCTGGACGGCAAGCCAGTGTTTGCCACCCAGGTCGGCCAACGCTGCCACGACATCATCAACCACCCGACGCTGCCGATTGCGCTGTTCGTCGCCCGTCGTCCGGGCACCGAGAGTTACCTGATCGACCTGCGTGATGGCGCGTTGCTGCAAACCATCACCTCGAACGCCAATCGCCACTTCTACGGCCATGCGGTGATCCACAAGAGCGGCGACTGGCTGTACGCCACCGAGAACGACACGTCCGATCCCGGCCGAGGTTTGCTCGGTGTGTATAAGTTCGAAGGCGAGCGGCTGGTGCACAGCGGCGAGATTTCTACCCACGGCATCGGCCCGCACCAGGTGTCGTGGATGCCCGATGGCGAAACGCTGATCGTGGCCAACGGCGGCATTCGTACCGAAGCCGAAAGCCGAGTGGAAATGAACCTCAACGCCATGGAGCCAAGCCTGGTGTTGATGCAGCGCGACGGCACGCTGATCAGCAAGGAAACCCTGGCCCAGCAGATGAACAGCGTGCGCCATATGGGCATCGCCAGCGATGGCACCATCCTTACCGGGCAACAGTTCATGGGGCCGTCACAGGAGCGTTCCGAGTTGCTGGCGATCAAGCGGCCGGGTCAGCCGTTCGTGGCGTTCCCGGTGGCGGATGAGCAGTTGCAGGCCATGGGGCATTACACCGCCAGCGTCGCGGTGCACAGCGAGTTGCGCCTGGTGGCATTGACGGCGCCGCGTGGCAATCGCTTCTTTATCTGGGACATGGACAGCGGCGAACTGCGCCTGGACGGGCCGTTGCCCGATTGCGCCGGCGTCGGTGCGGTGGCGGATGGGTTTGTCGTCACATCGGGCCAGGGCCGGTGCCGTTTCTACGATTGCCGCCAGAAGCAGTTGGTCGCGAAACCGTTGGAATTGCCGGCGGGGCTTTGGGATAACCACCTGCATCTGATCTGACTGAAGGCCGCGCCCCGCTGGAATTCATTCGCAAAAAAAAGGGCCTCGCATCGCAAGGCCCTTTCCCGGTGGTTTCAATCGCTTCAACTCTGCGGCCTCATCCCTTGAGACATGCCGAACATGAACAGGAGCAACTCATGATCAGGCTTGGCTGCCGTACTCGCCTTGGCGACACGCGGCAACAGGCATTGCGCCCCGCCCTGCGTCGCACTGAGTACCTGTGTGCGAGGCTGCTCCCATGCGGCCAGGGCCAAGGCTGCAACGCCTAACGCCCCCACCAGAAACACACCTCGTGCTATTTCTAGCTTCATTTGGTTAAACCCTTGATAGCGCTGCCAAACGCCGTCTCGTAAAAGTAGCTGAGTTTTGCCCAGTCGCTATCGTTCCACGACGAATGGCGGCGCAGTTGCCGCATGTCATGGGATGCCGCCTGATGAGCGGTCATTCGCTGACGGCACTTCTCGAAGTCCAGGAGTGCCACTTCCACGTTGGCCGAGTCGCCCTCGCCCGTCACCCGTACAAAGATATGCTTGATGTACAGGCAACCATGCTGCCAACGCCCCTTGTGCATGCGCGCCAGGGTGCCGGCCAATTCCTTGAGTACGCGCTCGTGAACCCGCTCGCCGTAGCGTTCACGGCCACCGACCGAGTACCAGTTTTCAATTTCGTCGAAACCGTCGAGAGACGCCGTGACCAGCAACGCCTGCCATTGATGCTCGGCATCACGGCGGGCCTCGCAGAACACCAGTTCCGGTACCCGCACATCGAGCAGGCGCAGGCCCTTGAGGGCATCACGCTCGCGCAGCACGGTGGGGCGCCCAAACGGATGCAGCCAACTGCGGTAGATATGGCCGGTCTGGCGCTTGCTATAGAGCAGACGCCCGTTGGCGCTCATCACCCGCTGCACACCGCTTTCACCGCCGCGCCGACGATTGGGTTCTTCAACCCATTCGCCTTGTTGGCGCCAGAAATAGTCAAACCTTTCTTCGGGAGTTACGTGACTGCCTGCTACGCACTCAACTGCCATCCTGTTACCTCTTGCGCAATACATACACACGCCACATGGCGTACAGCGGTATGAAGTCCAGGGACTCCTGGACACGGAAACCGGCTTGCTCAAACTCTGCTTCAACAGTAGCAGCCGGTAACACAAATCTATTTTGGTAACCTTCCTGCTCACCCTTCTTGCGCCGCTGATCTTCGAGGCGCTTGCGTTTCCAGGCTTTGAAATTGCCATCGACCCACAGCGAAATGATCACGCTGTCGCGGGTAACACGCTGAAACTCCCGCAATATCGCCAGTCGGTGCGCCGGATCACCAATGTGGTGCAACAAGCGCATACAGAAAATGCTGTCGACCGAGTTATCCGGCAAATCGATATCAAAGGCAGATGTCTGCAAGGGTCGTACCCGTTTCACCACATCCGCGGGTTGGGCGACGGTTGCAACCTTCAACATTGATGCCGAATTGTCCGCACCGATAATCACACGGTTGGGTTTTTCCGCCAGCAACGGCCAGAAGCGCCCCGCCCCACAGGGCAAGTCCAGCACCAGGCCAGGCTCACCCGCCATCGCCAGCGCGCCACGGGCCAATTGCTCGTCGCGTTTGTGGGACAACCGGCGGGCCAGATTGTCCTGATGCTTGAGCAAATATTCGTGGGCGTGTTCGTCGTCGTACTTTTCGGAAAATTCGAGCTTGATGGGGTCAGACATCACAGGTCTCCAGTGACTGATGCCTACCACCTTAGGCAGCGAACTGTGATCAACAGGTCAACCGTGTGTGAAAAACTTGTCCTGTCCAATCCCATACATTTCAAGACTTTACAGACACATTCAGTAGCATGGGGCCATCTTCGCCGAATGACGGGAATGTCTGGCAGGATAGCGGCAGGGTGAGCGGTCAGGCCTTGACCTGACTCAACTCGACATGAAAGCGACAGCCATTGGGCTCCATGGTGCTGAGGCTGACGCTCCAGCCCTGGTTCTCGCAGATGCGCTGGACCAGTGACAAACCCAACCCCAGGCCCTCACCGCGCTTTTCGCTGCCGCGCACGAACGGCTCGAACATCGCTTCGCGCTTGTCTTCGGGAATGCCGACCCCCGAGTCCTCCACCACAAAACCATTGGGTTCAAGTGTGAGCCGGATAAAACCGTGCTCGGTGTAGTGCAAGGCATTGCGCAACAGGTTGCCCATCACCGCGTGCAGGAAGGTGGTGTTGTAACGCGTGTCCAGCGGGTTGCCCGGCTGGTAGATCAGCTCCAGGCCCTTGCGCTCGATTTGCTCACGCCAGATGCCGAGCAAATCGTCCGCCACTTGCGTCAGGGTGACCTGAGGCGACATGGCCGCATCGTTATGCTGGGCACGGGCCAGCATCAGGAAGGTCTGCACCAGTTCACGCATTTCTTCACAGGCCCGAGCAATACGCAGCACCTGGTTACGCCCGCGCTGGTCGATGGCTGGGTTTTCCAACAGCAGCTCACAGGAGCTGGCCAGCACCATCAAGGGCGTGCGCAATTCGTGGCTTACGTCGCTGGTAAACATTTGCTCACGGGACAGCGCCTGGCGCAGGCGCCCCAGGGTGGCATCGAAGGCCACGGCCAGCTCACCGACTTCATCGGCGGCATAGTCCGGCGCCAGGGGCGGCGCCAGGCCCAGCAACTGGTCGCGATGCCGCACTTGGCGCGCCAGGCGCACCACCGGTGCCATCACTTTGCGCGCCAGCACCCAGCCGAGGAACACCGCCAGCGCCAGGCTGAGCACAAAGCCCACCAGCACCACGGCGAACAGCACGCGCTCGCGCTCTTCGAAATCGCTTTGGTCTTGCAGCAGCACATAGCGACGGCCGTCGATCACTTCGACCATGGCGTGGTAGGACAGCGACTCGCGAAACACCTCATGAAAGCCCGGCTCCAGGTGCCGCAGGTCCTTGGGCAACTCGAAATCACCCGGACCACCGCTGAAGTAGAACAACTGGTCCGGCTCCGGCCGGTGGTTCCAGTCCTCGACGCTGTCCATCAACAGCAGCCGCTGCAGGTCACCACCCAAACCCGCCGAAATCAGCTTCTCTTCCACCAGATGCACGGTGGCGACGATGCCCATGGCGAAGGCCCCCGCCACTAACGCGCTCATCAGGGCAAAGGCAATGATGATCCGCTGGGCAAGGCTTTGCTTAAACTCCATCACGACCCTCGGCCAGGCGATAGCCGACGCCGTGCACCGTTTGCAGCAACGGCTTGGCAAAGGGTTTATCGATCACTTGGCGCAATTGGTGGACGTGGCTGCGCAGGCTGTCGCTGTCCGGGCAGTCATCGCCCCACAACGCTTCTTCGAGCACTTCCCGACGCAGCACGTGCGGGCTCTTCTGCATCAGTACCGCCAGCAGCTTGAGGCCGACCGGGTTGAGCTTGAGCAGACGCCCTTCACGGGTGACCTCCAGTGTGTCGAGGTCATAATTCAGGTCGGCCACTTGCAGGGCACGGCGTCCGCCGCCTTGGGCACGGCGCAGCACCGCTTCGATGCGCGCGGCCAGCTCCGACAGGGCAAACGGTTTGAGCAGGTAGTCATCGGCGCCGGACTTGAAGCCCTGCAGCCGGTCATCCAGTTGGTCGCGAGCGGTGAGCATGATCACCGGCGTGTCGCGGCGTGCGTCTTCGCGCAGGCGTTTGCAGAGGGTGTAGCCGTCGATACCGGGCAGCATGATGTCGAGCACAATCAGGTCGTAGTGCTCGGTGGCCGCCAGGTGCAGGCCCGACAAGCCGTCCTGCGCACAGTCAACGGTGTAGCCCTTCAGCCCCAGGTAATCAGCCAGGTTGGCCAGAATATCGCGGTTGTCTTCAACCAATAAAATTCGCATGGGCAGTGTCTCCGTACGCGGTAACGGCCGTGTTGGCTCGCGCAGCTTAAGGCCAAGTGTGACTCAGGGATAGAGCTGAACGGCCCGTCGATTAAGGTTTTCAACCGTTTCTTGAGTTGAACGAGTTTTTCACTATAGCTTCACAAACTGACTACAGTGTCAGCGTGAAGATCGCCACCCATTGATATAAGGAACATGGACATGGGGTTTCTCAAAACAGCGCCTATGCGCTATTTGCTGTTGGTAACCGGTGCCTGGCTACTGGTTTTCTTGCTCACGCGCAGCGTGCTGCTCCTCACTCACCTGGACGAAGTCGGCGGCAATCTGCTGCCGGTGTTTGGGGTGGGCTTGCTGTATGACCTGGGCTTCCTGGCCTATGCGGCGCTGCCGCTGGGGCTGTATGTGCTGCTATGCCCGCCCGGTCTGTGGCGTCGTCGTGGTCACCGCTGGTTCCTGCAAGCGGTGCTCACGGTCAGTCTGTTTGCGATGCTGTTCACCTCCGTTGCCGAATGGCTGTTCTGGGACGAGTTCGGCGTGCGCTTCAACTTTATCGCCGTTGACTACCTGGTGTATTCCGACGAGGTATTGAACAACCTGTTGGAGTCATACCCGATCGGCAAGCTGCTGAGCCTGCTGGCGATGCTGGCCCTGGTGCTGAGCCTGGCCTTGCGCAAGACGTTCAACGCAACAATGAATGCGCCCTTGCCGACGATGCGCGGCCGTATGGTGAATGCGCTGGCGCTGTTGGTCGTCGCCGGCCTCAGCCTGCAATTGATCAGCCAGGACAGCCCACGCACTCAGGGTGGCAACGCCTACAAAAACGAGCTGGCCAGCAATGGCCCCTATCAGTTCTTCGCCGCTTTCCGTAACAACGAACTGGACTACCCACAGTTCTACAAGACCTTGCCTACAGAGGTCGTCGCCCAGCAATTGCGCAACGAGCTCAGCGAGCCCAATGCCCGCTTTATCGGCAACGATCCGCTGGATATCCGTCGCGCCATCACCAACCCGGGAACGCTGCGCAAACCCAATATCGTGCTGGTGACCATCGAAAGTTTCAGCGCCAAGTACATGGGCAGCAACGGCGACGAACGCAACCTCACGCCCAATCTCGATGCGCTGCGCAAGCAAAGCCTGTACTTCAATAACTTCTACGCCACCGGTACCCGTACCGACCGCGGACTTGAGGCCATCACCCTGGCAATCCCACCCACGCCGGGGCGTTCGATCGTCAAGCGCATTGGTCGCGAAAGCGGCTTTGCCAGCCTGGGACAGCAACTCAGTGCTATCGGTTATGACAGCGTGTTTGTGTATGGCGGGCGCGGTTACTTCGACAATATGAACGCGTTCTTCAGTGGCAACGGCTATCGGGTCGTGGACCAGAGCAGCGTGCCCGAGTCTGAAATCTCGTTTAAAAACGCCTGGGGCATGGCCGACGAAGATCTCTACAACCAAACCCTCAAGCTCGCAGACGCCGACTACGCCAAGCAGCAGCCGTTTTTGCTGCAACTGATGACCACCTCCAACCACCGCCCGTACACCTACCCGGACGGGCGCATCGATATCAAATCCGGCAACGGACGCGACGGTGCAGTGAAGTACACCGACCACGCCATCGGCCAGTTCCTTGAGGCCGCACGCCAGAAACCGTGGTTCGACAATACGATCTTCGTGTTCGTCGCCGACCACACCGCCGGCAGCGCGGGCAAGGAAGACCTGCCCATCACCAACTACCAGATCCCGTTGTTCATCTACGCACCGAAACTGATCGATGCCCGGGAAACTGCTCAACTGGCCAGCCAGATCGACCTTGCACCGACACTGCTGGGCCTGATCAACCTGAGCTACGAGTCGACCTTCTTTGGTCGCAACCTGTTGCAAGACAACCCGCTGCCAGCGCGCGTGGTGGTCGGTAACTATCAGCACCTGGGGTTGTTTGACGGCAAGGACCTGGCGATCCTCAGCCCGCGCCTCGGGCTGCGTCGCCACGACGAGGCGCTGGGTGAAAGCCAGGAATTACGAGTGGGCAGCGATGACCCGTTGATCCAGCGGGCGATCACCTACTACCAGGCCGCCAGTTATGGGTTCAAACAACAGTTGCTGAGTTGGAGGGCCCCCAAGGAGGAGGCGCCCGCCCTGAGCACACGCTAAACCATTGCCCCGTACAGGTCAGTACGGGGCATGCCTACCAAGGCTAGCCATGAATAACTGCGCCGCTGGGCCCGTTTCCAAACCGCTTAATCTGTGGCTGTGCCTGGGCATTCCGGCCGGCGCTGCACTGGTGTTGCTTCTGCTGGAGCTGACGTCCCTGGACATGGACCTTGCCAAACGTTTCTACAACGCGGCGGATGGCGGATTTATCGGTCGTTACAGTTTCTTCCTCGAAGACATCCTGCATGACCGCGCCAAGCAGTTGGTGATCCTGTTCTCGGTGCTGGCAATTCTGGGGTTTGCCGGCACATTCATTTTACAAAGGCTCAAACCCTACCGTCGCGAACTGGGCTGTCTGGTGCTTTCGCTGGGGTTGGCGACTGCCTACGTCTCACCGCTGAAAACCATCACCGCCGTGCAGTGCCCCTGGAGCCTCAAGGAGTTCGCAGGGCAGGAAACCTACAGCGCGCTGCTGAGCCCTCGCCCGCCTACGGATAAACCCGGACGTTGCTGGCCAGGGGGTCATGCCGCTACCGGCTTCGCCTTGTTCGCCTGGTTTTTTGCACTGCGTGACCGTCGGCCGCGCATGGCACGCTACGCATTTGTCTTCGCCGCAGGCTTGGGCAGCGTCTTTTCAGTGAGCCGCATGCTGCAAGGCGCGCACTTCTTTTCGCACAATGTGTGGACAGCGATTTTCTGTTGGCTGATCTGCCTGGGCGTGTATTGCTTGTTGCTGTACCGGCCGTCGAGGCACGCCGCGCGTCCCTGAACCCCACGCACCGTGTCTAGTCCTGAAATAGGTTTACACCTGTTTGAGTCTCAAAACGCCTGATGCACCGCATCGGGCGTTTTGTATTTCAGGGATAAGTGCGGCCGCTCCCCGTTGTAGATCAGCACCGACTCATCCAC
>NZ_JAMQAU010000026.1:0-53050 GCF_023701505.1 Pseudomonas sp. SR18
AGTGATTATTTTCAGAAGCTTTCGAAGATTTCTTCAACAACTTCAACCACTTGCGCTTCAGATCTCTCATCAGCGGGAGGCGAATTCTACAGCGTTACACGCTGCTGTCAACACCTCTTTTTCAACTCCCTTTTGGCTTCGATGAACTGAAGCAACCTGCTGCCGAAAACTGCGTAACTCATTGTTTACCAAGGAGTTTTCCGTTTCGACTGCGCCGGAAGTGGGGCAAATTATAGGCTTCCAGAATCTGCGGTCAAGCGTTAATTTGGTTTTTCTATCAAACCGCCCATATACCCCCTTATCCCTCTATATATAGACAGCCAACCGCACAAAAGTGAGCAATATATTGCTCAAAACCGTACTGTTAAGCATCATAGCGAACTCTGACTATCAAATATGACCTTGGACGCACACCGCCAATGACCACCTCCCCCCGCGGCCTGGCCTCTGCATTGTTTCCTGTCGGCCTACTGCTGATTGCCATGGCTTCCATCCAGTCCGGAGCCTCTTTGGCCAAGAGCATGTTCCCGATTGTCGGCGCACAAGGCACCACCACCCTGCGCCTGATCTTCGCCAGTGTGATCATGCTTCTTATATTAAGACCGTGGCGCGCCAAATTGACCGCCAAGTCCCTGCGCACCGTGCTCATCTACGGGATGGCCCTGGGCGGCATGAACTTCCTTTTCTATATGTCATTGCGCAGCGTACCTCTGGGCATCGCTGTAGCCCTTGAATTCACCGGGCCGCTTGCTGTCGCCATCTACGCGTCACGCAGAGCAGTAGATTTCCTGTGGATCGCCCTTGCGATCGTCGGACTGCTTCTTTTGATTCCGATTGGGGAAGCCAGCAGCGGCATCGACTTGGTCGGCGCAGCGTATGCATTGGGGGCCGGCGTCTGCTGGGCACTCTACATACTGTTCGGACAGAAGGCCGGTAACGACAATGGCGTCCAGACCGCCGCATTGGGCGTGATGATCGCCGCCCTGTTTGTCGCGCCCATCGGCATCGTGCATGCCGGAAGCGCACTACTGACCCCTGCGCTGATTCCAATAGCCATCGGCGTCGCCATCCTGTCCACCGCCCTGCCCTACACCCTGGAGATGGTAGCGCTGACGCGTCTCCCCGCCCGAACCTTTGGCACCCTCATGAGCATCGAACCCGCATTCGGCGCGCTTTCAGGCCTGTTCTTCCTGCAAGAGCACTTGTCCCTGGCGCAATGGCTGGCCATCACCTGCATTATTCTGGCCTCGGTAGGCGCGACGCTGACGATGCGCAATGACTCGAAACCGTTGGTTCCGGCAGATTGAATCATCTTTGAATGTAGCTCTGGCATTTGCCACTCATTTAGGCCATGTTTAAGTGGTAAACGAATGTCATTAATGGAGTTTTTCGACAGGGACAGCGCGAACGCTACACTCGAGAGCGAGTAAAGCCGGCTTCAAGTATTGCGAAGTGGCTATTAAGGATGGGAATGAAACGAATTTTGATACTGTTAATGGTCGTGGCCATTGCTGGCTGTGCCGCGACTACCAAGACAGAAGTGAAACGTGGCAAAAAAGGGCTGCATATCAACTGCTCAGGCCTGTCCTCCTCCTGGGACCAGTGCTACACCAGTGCAACCAACTCGTGCGGCACCAAGGGTTATCGGGTTATCGCCAAGTCCGGTGACAACTCAGAGGAACCGGGGGACTACCCCTTCGGACTCAACCCTGCCGGCTACACCAGCCGCAGCATGATCGTCATCTGTAAGTAATCGCCTTCGAGCAGTCACCGACGACTGCTCAGTGCGTAATCAGCGCTCGATTAACACTCATCCTTGAACGCCGCTTGCAGCAGATCGCAAGCGGCGTTTGCATTAGATCAAATAGCCGCCGTACGCAGTTGTAACCACTCAAGCCCTGCGCCATCGAGCAAAGGGCTCAAGCGTTCACGCACCTGCGCGTGATACGCGTTGAACCACTCGCGCTCATCCGCCGTGAGCAGCGACGGCTCCAGGCAACGAGTGTCTATCGGGCACAAAGTCAGCGTTTCAAACGAGAGGAACTCACCAAACTCGGTCTTGCCCGCTTCTCGGTTCAATACCAGGTTCTCGATACGTACGCCCCAACGCCCCGGACGGTAAGTGCCCGGCTCAATGGATGTGATCATCCCAGGCTGCATTGCCGTTTGCGGCGCAGCGGCAGCCTGGTAGGCGATCACTTGGGGACCTTCATGCACGTTGAGGAAATAGCCCACACCATGCCCAGTACCGTGACCGTAGTCCACGCCTTCAGCCCAGATCGGCGCACGGGCAATGGAATCCAGCAACGGCGACAGAATCCCCTTGGGGAAATGCGCACGGGACAGCGCAATAACACCCTTCAGCACTCGGGTGCAGTCTCGTTTCTGTTCCTCACTCGGCGTACCGATAGGCACCATTCTCGTGATATCTGTCGTACCGCCCAAGTATTGGCCACCTGAGTCAATCAGCAGCAAGCCATCACCTTCGATCACCGCATGCTCTTCTTCAGTGGCATGGTAATGCGGCATTGCGCCATTGGCGTTGAACGCAGCAATGGTATTGAAACTCAGCGACACATAGTCGGGGCGACGCGTGCGCGCAGCAGTCAGGTGTTCATCGATGGTCAACTCCGTGATGCGCTCCCGGCCCAGCGCACTGTCCAGCCAGGCGAAGAATTCGCACAGCGCCGCGCCATCCTGCTCCATGGCCCGGCGGATATGTTCCGCATCTGACAGACTCTTGCGGGATTTGGCCAATGTAGTCGGGTTAAGCCCTTCGATCACCTTGACGCCAGCATCGAGGTTTTCCAGCAACCCGGCGGTTACGCGGGCGGGGTCAACCTGCAAACTGTCCCCCCCAGGAATTCCACGCAGGCCATCCGCTACCTCGCTGTAGTCGCGCAAGGTCACGCCATCCTGTTCGAGCACAGCACGCAGATCCGCGTCGATTTTGCTCAGCGCCACGAACAACGTGGCCTGCTGTTGATTGATCAACGCAAACGACACAAACACGGGGTTAAACGAAACATCACCGCCACGCAGATTGAACAGCCAGGCGATGTCATCCAGGGTCGCAATGAAGTGCCAATCGGCGCCCTTCTCTTTCAAACTGGCGCGCAGTGCAGCGAGCTTCTCGCCGCGGCTGACGGTCGCTTGCGGTGGCAGATGGGCATAAATCGGTTGGCTCGGCAGACTCGGCCGGTTTGTCCAAACCGCATCAAGCACGTCGATATCGGTGCGCAAACGCGCCCCACGCTCCGCCAGCCTGGTGCCCAGGGTGCGCGCCGAAGCGACGGCCATTACCGCACCATCCACCGCCACCACACCGCCTTCCGGGGTTTGCTCGGCCAGCCACTCGAGCGGCCCCGGCTGACCTGGTTGCAGCTTGACCAACTCAATGCCACTGCCGTTGAGCTCCTTGGTCGCCTGTTCCCAGTAACGGCTATCCGCCCACACGCCAGCGAAATCCGCGGTGACAATCAGCGTCCCCACCGAGCCATGGAACCCTGACAACCATTGACGACCCTGCCAGTAACCCGGCAAGTATTCGGACAAATGCGGGTCCGCCGACGGTACCAGCAGGGCGTGGATGCCCTCGCGGCTCATCAGTTCGCGGGTGTGCGCCAGGCGCTGGGGAACCGTTCCATGGGTCAAAGGCTGCGTACTCATTGTGTCTCCTGCTAACCACTAATAATTGTTATATGAAAATCAGACGGCCCAGAACGCCGGCGCGCTGGCCAGTGCAGCCTTGATCAGTTGCACCGCCTGGTCAATGTCCTGTTCGGTGGTAAACCGACCCAGGCTCAAACGAATGGTGCGGCCGGCCGAGCGGGCGTCATGACCAAGGGCAAGTAGCACGTGGGACGGTGCATTACTCGCTGAATTGCAGGCCGACGTAGCGGAAAAAGCAATACCGGCGCTCAATGCCGCCGAATTGAATTCACCTTCGTCGAACGTAAGGCTCAGGGTATGGGGAATACGCTGCGTCGCGCTGCCATTGAGGCGCACACCGGCGACTGACGCCAACTGATCCAGCAGGCGTTGCCGCAACGCGACGATCACCGCTTTCTCCTCGGTGAACGACTGCGCTGCCAGGGCGAATGCCGCGCCCATCCCCGCAATCTGATGAGTCGCCAACGTGCCGGAGCGCAAGCCGCCCTCGTGACCGCCACCATGAATCTGCGCAAACACTTTCTGTTGCGCCCGAGGCCCGACGTACAGCGCGCCTATGCCCTTGGGGCCGTACAACTTGTGCGCAGAGAACGACATCAGATCCACCGGCCACTGCGCCAGATCGATCGCCACCTTGCCTGCACCCTGGGCAGCATCCACATGCAGCAGCGCCCCGTGTTCACGCACGCGCGCGCCGATGGCGGGGATGTCATTCAGGGTGCCAAGTTCGTTATTCACCAGCATCAGCGAAACCAGAAAGGTGTCTTCGCGCAACGCTTCACTGACCGCATCGGCGCTGATCAAACCGTCCGCGTCGGGCACCAGGTAGGTCACGGCCACCCCGGCTTCCTGCAACTGCCGTGCGGTGTCCAGCGTCGCCTTGTGCTCGATCTGACTGGTGATGATATGCCCACCCGTCACGCCCCGCGCCTGGGCCACGCCCTTGATGGCGAGGTTGTTGGATTCAGTGGCGCCGGAGGTCCACACGATCTGCTCAGGCTGCGCGCCCACCAACTCGGCCACCTGGCCACGGGCCTGTTCAACCGTTTGCCGGGCCGCCTGGCCGAACGCGTGGGAACTGGACGCGGGGTTACCGAAATTGGCGTTGAAGCCCAGACAATCGACCATCACCTGGATGACTCGCTCGTCCACCGGCGTGGTGGCGGCGTAGTCGAAATACAACGGACGTTTATTCATGACAGTTAAGACTCGCAGAGCAGGTTCCCGAGAGCAGCGTCTCAGGGGCATCGACCGGAACAGAGGTCGTCAGGTTTACCGGATTGGATGCCATTAAAGAAGGACGACTTTAAGTAAATGTGCGTAGGAACGCTCCTGAAATTCAGCTTAACAGGCTGAAGTCGCACCATGGCAAACAAAAAGCCCGAGGTTCCTTAAGGGGAGCCTCGGGCTTTTTGCTGCGCAGGACGCGATCAACTGGGACGACCGTGAAGTACCACATTGCGCTCGGCATTCATTTCACCCTGGCGATCAAAGCCGAAGGGCTTCTGTGGCTGGCCGGTCAGCGCGGCACGCTGCTGTTGATATTCATCGAACGACAAGCCGCGACGACTCAGCGCTTCCAGGGCCAGCTGCTTGGTCTCTTCAGCCGAGTAGGGGCGCAATTCTGGCGATGGATGGCTCGCACAGCCGGCGAGTATGGAGCTGACAATCAGTAAACAAACGGCGAGAAATCGGTTCATGGCGGCGGCTCTGCGAAGGTGGTTTCGAGTCAATGAACACAGGCTACTCCTCGCCTTGCGCAGCGAAAAATCACCGTCCGTGATAGTTGCTATCAACCGCCCAGGCACTCTCGATAGGCCCTCCTCATATTTCTTTATGATCTATAAATATGGAAATAGGTTCATTTACGGAATAACCATAACCTTCTATAAATAGCTCCACGCCTGCCGGGCACTGTTCGCCACGCAACTGTTGCCCAGGCAACAGCCATTCAACAAATCACCAGGCGGGCAACAGCAACACTTTTCAGCAGTAAAGCCGCAGCCCCCGCCAATCAAGGCCTTCAGCCGTTGGTACAGCTCTTGCTCAACACCTTGCACCTCACTTGCTATGAACCACTGTTGAAAAAGGAACTGTTCATGACCCGTCCCCTGAATGTCGTTGCCCTCTCCGGCGGAACCTGGCGCCCGTCGCGCACCCTGGTGTTGACCCAAGCCCTGCTGGCCGAACTGGCCACGTTGCTGCCGATCCAGACCACCCTGATCGAACTGGGCGACATTGCCCGTCCCCTGGGCGGCGCATTGTCGCGCGATGAATTGCCCGACGACGTCGAAGCCCAACTGTTGGCCATCGAACAGGCCGACCTGCTGATCGTCGCCGCGCCGGTCTATCGCGGTTCCTACCCCGGCCTGCTCAAGCACCTGTTCGATCTGGTCGGCCTCAACGCCCTGGTCAACACCCCGGTGCTGCTCGCCGCCACCGGTGGCAGCGAGCGCCACGCGCTGGTCCTCGACCATCAACTGCGCCCGCTGTTTGCCTTCTTCCAGGCCCTGACCCTGCCGATCGGTGTGTACGCCACCGAAGCCGACTTCACCGACTACCAAATAACCAGTGAATTACTAAAAGCACGGATTCAACTGGCAGCAGAACGCGCGGCACCCTTGTTTGCGGCGCACTCCCCTTCTCTGCTGAAAATCGCTTAAGGATTGGTCATGGATGTTTTCTGGTTTCTACCGACACATGGCGACGGTCATTACCTGGGTACCACTCAAGGTGCCAGGCCCGTCACCCTCAATTATCTGAAGCAAGTCGCCCAGGCGGCTGACAGCCTGGGTTACTACGGCGTGTTGATTCCTACAGGCCGCTCGTGCGAAGACTCCTGGGTCATCGCCTCGGCGCTGGTACCGCTGACCGAGCGCCTGCGCTATCTGGTAGCGATTCGTCCCGGCATCATTTCGCCCACCGTCTCGGCACGCATGGCCGCCACGCTGGATCGTCTGTCCAATGGCCGCCTGCTGATCAATGTAGTGACCGGCGGCGATCCCGACGAAAACCGTGGCGACGGCAGCTTCCTTGACCACGCCGAGCGTTACGAAGTCTCCGACGAATTCCTGCGGATATGGCGCCGCGTGTTGCAGGGCGAATCGGTAGATTTCGAAGGCAAACACCTGCGTGTGCAGAACGCCAAGGCACTTTACCCACCGGTGCAGAAGCCTTATCCACCGTTGTACTTCGGCGGTTCCTCCGACGCCGCCCACGATCTCGCCGCCGAACAGGTGGACGTGTATCTGACCTGGGGCGAGCCACCCGCCGCCGTCGCGGAAAAACTCGCGGATGTACGTGAGCGCGCCGCGCGCCACGGGCGCACCGTGAAGTTCGGCATTCGCCTGCATGTAATCGTGCGCGAAACCGAAGAAGACGCCTGGAAAGCCGCCGATAAACTGATCGAACACATCAGCGACAACACCATCGCCGCCGCGCAAAAGTCCTTCTCGCGCTTTGATTCCGAAGGCCAACGCCGCATGGCCGCCCTTCACGACGGACGCCGCGACAACCTGGAGATCGCCCCTAACCTGTGGGCCGGTGTCGGCCTGGTGCGCGGCGGTGCCGGTACCGCGCTGGTGGGCAACCCGCAACAAGTGGCTGAACGCATCAAGGAATACGCCGACTTGGGCATCGAGAGCTTCATCTTCTCCGGCTATCCACATTTGGAAGAGGCCTATCGCTTCGCCGAGCTGGTGTTCCCGCTGCTGCCGGAACCCTATGCCAGCCTCGCCGGACGCGGCATCACCAACCTCACCGGCCCGTTCGGCGAAATGATTGCCAACGATGTCCTACCGGCCAAGGCCTGATCGGCGCAGCGGCGGCAACTGCGCTGGCCGCTGCTGCTTATAGAGAGGAAACCCCGTGACAGCCAAACCCCACAGCGTCCTGCCATGCCCCTTGCAGACCGCCAAACTGCTGGCCGCCGAATTCGCCCTCAGCGCGGTCGAACGCGACGAGCGCGGCGGCACACCCAAAACCGAGCGTGACGCCCTGCGCCAAAGCGGCCTGCTGGCCCTGAGCATTCCCACCCAATACGGCGGCCTCGGCGCACGCTGGAGCGACACCCTGGGCATCGTGCGCGAATTCGCTAAGGTGGACAGTTCCATTGCTCACGTCTTCGGCTTCCATCACCTGATGCTGGCCACCGTGCGCCTGTTTTCGCGCCCGGATCAATGGCAACCCTGGTTCGAACAGACCGCCCGCAAGAACTGGTTCTGGGGCAATGCCCTCAACCCGTTGGACACGCGCACCGTGGTCAAGGATTTCGGCGGCTGGCGCGAATTCTCTGGCAAGAAAAGCTTCTGCTCCGGCGCCAGCGACTCGCAGATGCTGATCGCCTCGGCCGTGGACGAAAATGCCGGCGGCAAGCTACTGATCGCCGCCATTCCCAGCGGGCGCAGTGGCATTACGCTGCACAACGACTGGAACAATATCGGCCAACGCCAGACCGACAGCGGCAGCGCCAGCTTCGAGCGGGTGCGCGTCGAAGAGTCGGAATTGCTACTCGATCCAGGCCCGCTGAGCACCCCCTTCGCCTGCCTGCGCCCACTGATCGCGCAGTTGACCTTCACCCATATGTTTCTCGGCATTGCCGAGGGAGCCTTCGAAGAAGCGCGCACCTACACCCTCACCGAAACGCGTGCCTGGCACAAATCCTCAGCCGAAGACGTGCGCCAGGACCCTTACGTGCTGCAACACTATGGCGAATTCTGGGTGGCCCTCGAAGGCGTGCGTCTGTTAGTGGAACGCGCCGCCGAGATACTGGACCAGGCCTGGGCCAAAGGACCGAACCTCAGCGAACACGAACGCGGCCAACTGGCGATTGCCATCGCAACGGCCAAGGTCGCTGCCACCCGCCAAGGCCTGGACCTGTGCAGCCGTCTGTTTGAAGTCACCGGGGCACGTTCCACCCACGCGTCCCTGCGCCTGGATCGCCACTGGCGCAACCTGCGTACGCAAACCCTGCACGACCCGGTGGACTACAAGCTCCACGAACTGGGGGACTGGGCGTTGAACCAATCCCTGCCGATTCCTACGTTCTACTCATAAAAAGAGGTGCCCATGCAGCTTCTAACCCTACCGCCCTCGCCCGCCCTTGCGACCTCGATCCGCGCCACGGCCCAGGTCTTCGAAGACCCGAAATCCCAGGCGCTGCTCGACCACATCCAGCAAGTGGCACCCAGCGAAGCCAGCGTGCTGATCATCGGCGAAACCGGGACCGGTAAAGAGCTGGTGGCGCGCCACATTCATAATCTCAGTGCGCGGCGCAACCGGCCGTTCGTGGCGGTAAACTGCGGCGCGTTCTCTGAATCCCTGGTGGAGGCTGAACTGTTCGGCCATGAAAAAGGTGCCTTTACCGGCGCCCTCAGCGCCAAGGCCGGCTGGTTCGAAGAGGCCGATGGCGGCACGTTGTTCCTGGATGAAATCGGCGATTTGCCGATGGCCATCCAGGTCAAATTGCTACGCGTCCTACAGGAACGCGAAGTCGTGCGCCTGGGTTCGCGCAAGAGCATTCCCATTGATGTGCGCGTACTGGCTGCCACCAACGTGCAGTTGGAGAAAGCCATCAACGCCGGGCATTTTCGCGAAGACCTCTACTACCGGCTCGATGTGGTCAGCCTGGAACTCAGCCCGCTGCGCGAACGCCCCGGCGATATCCTGCCGCTGACCCGACACTTTATCGAAGCGTACAGCCGGCGCCTGGGCTACGGCCCGATCACCATCAGCCGCGAAGCCGAACAAAAGCTCAAGAGTTACAGTTGGCCGGGCAATATCCGCGAGCTGGAAAACGTCATCCACCACACCCTGCTGATTTGCCGTAACGGCGTGATCGAACGGGATGATCTACGCCTGTCGAACATGCGCATCGAGCGCCAGGACGACAGCCAGCACGGCACCGACAACAGTGCCGAAGCCCTGCTCGCGCGCGCCTTCCAGAAGCTCTTCGAAGAACAGGCCGGCGCCCTGCATGAGAAGGTGGAAGACGCCCTGCTGCGGGCCGCTTACCGTTTCAGCCACTACAACCAGGTGCACACCGCCAACCTGCTGGGCCTGAGCCGCAACGTCACGCGCACACGCCTGATCAAGATCGGCGAATTGGCGGTCAACAAACGGCGGCCGGGGGAAAACGTGCAAGGTGAACGGATGCTGCATTTATCCATATAGTCGGCAGTGCAATGCATTGTCGTGACTGCGCTCAAAACTGCGCAGCACCTGGAACGAACCAAAGGTCACCGCCGTGGCCTGATGGGCGCGAAGCAGCGTCCAGAAATCTTCCTCGCCCTGCTCAAAACGCTTGAACGCGGCCTCGCCGTCCTCGCGGGACGCCCATTGCAGGTAATTGAGCACCCGCCGTCCGTCATCACTGACCTGTACGCTCGCACTGAGGAAACCGTCATGGCCCTCGGCCAAACGCTCACTCTGGACGGACAGGGCCGCCACCAGGGCAACGTGTTGCTGGGGCTCGATATGGAACTCGATCAACTGAGTGAAGCTGCGATTTTTCTCTGATACCTGCATGAACACTCCCCTTTCTCTGTAGGCAGAATCTTGCGATTCAATGCCACGCAGGGTAAAACCTCCAGTTAAGTCAAGGTCAAGCGCTTAATCGGAGTTTTTCATGATTACCAAGGAACTCACCGTCGGCCAACTGGCCGCCCGCAGTGGTGTGGCCGTCACGGCCCTGCATTTCTATGAAACCAAGGGGCTGATCCACAGCAATCGTAACGCGGGCAATCAACGGCGTTATCCACGGGATGTATTGCGCCGCGTGGTGGTGATCAAAATCGCTCAGCGCCTGGGCATTCCGCTGGCGACGATTGGCGAAGCGTTACAGACGCTGCCAAATGGCCGCACCCCCACCGCCAAGGACTGGGAGCGTTTGTCGGCACTCTGGCGCGAAGACCTGGATGAGCGCATCAACAAGATGATGCTGCTGCGCGACAAGCTCAACGGCTGCATCGGCTGCGGCTGCTTATCGTTGGAGGCATGCCCGCTGCGCAATCAGGATGACCTGCTCGGTGAGCGCGGCCCCGGGGCGCAGTTGCTCGAACCGACTTAAGGGCACGTGAAGCGCCGTGGGGCGAAGTAAAAACACATTCAATACGCACCCGAAACATTTTCTTTCATTTCCGGGTTAGGGATTTCTCATTCTCATCCGTCTTAACTTAGATACAGCCTGTCGCGTCAGCAAAAGCTACGACTGGCCATTTCCGGGCCTCCCTCGCCCCCCTCCGATCAAGACCCTCATTCACATGTCGAAGAAGTCACGCTCCAAACTCTGGTTTCTCGTACATAGCTGGCTGGCGTTGCCCATCTGGTTCTTTGTACTGATCGTCTGCGTCACCGGTACCCTGGCGGTGGTCAGCCAGGAAATCGTCTGGCTGGCCAACCCGGATATCCGTGCGAGCAAGCCGTCGTCTGATGCCGAAATGCTGAGCTACGATCAACTGCTCGGCGCGATCAAACACTCCGACCCCCAAGTGATCGTCAACTCCATTACTCGACCGGATGAGTCCCACTTTGCCCTGACCGTCAACCTCAACTACCCCGACGGCCGTTCGGTAGAGGCCTACGTCAACCCGTACACCGGAGCGGTCCAGGGCATCAGCCCTTCCTTTGACTTCCCCCAATTCACCCGAGCCCTGCACGGCTGGTGGCTGGTGCCGTTTACCAACGGATTCAGCTGGGGCTGGTACCTGGTGTCGCTGCTGGGCCTGCCACTGCTGGCGTCTTTGATCACCGGGCTGGTGGTGTACAAGCGTTTCTGGAAAGGTTTTTTCAAGCCGACCCTGCGGTTCCGCCACGGCGCTCGGATTTTCTGGGGCGACTTCCATCGCCTGAGCGGCATCTGGTCAATCTGGTTCATTGCCGTAATCTCCATCACCGGGACCTGGTTCCTGATCCAGGCGATCCTCTTCGATAACCAGATTTCCATTTCGAGCGAGCCGGTGGTGCCGGTGATTGCACGGGAGAAAGTGCCAATGTCCGCTCCCGGCGTGCCAGCGCCCATGATTGCCCTGGACGAAGCGATCGAAATCGCGACCCAACGCATCCCCGGTCTGGATGCCAGCTTCGTGCGACTGCCGCTCAATGCCTACAGCCACTTGCAAATCGGCGGACGCGGCTGGTACCCGCTGATGTACCAGACCGCCCAACTCAACCCCTATAACGGCGAAATCGCGGTCTCGCACCTCCTGTCCGACCGTACCGCGCTTGAGTTCGTCACCGAATCCATGCGCCCGCTGCACACCGGCGACTTTGGCGGGCTGTGGATCAAGCTGATCTGGGCGTTCTTCGGCCTGGTGCTGAGCATGATGGTCTTGAGCGGCTTGCTGATCTGGACCAAGCGCACGGCCCTGGCCACCCTCAATGCCCTCAAGCGCGAGGCCAAGACCCAGCGCAAGTCTGTTTCCACCCCGGCCTTGCAGGCTGAAACCTCGGAGAGCCACTGATGAGCAAGGTCGCAGCGACACCGCCGACACCCCTGCGGGCTTTCTGGCTGAAATGGCGTTTCCATATCAATGTGCTGCTATTGCTGGTGCCCCTGGGCTTCATGCCCAAGTATTTTGCCGACGCCGCGCTGTTTCGCGGTGACACAGGTATCGGCGAGCGGGTGGCCGGCGAGGTGAAGGTCGGCCCCTGGAGCCTGACCCTTGCCGAATTCCGCAATGAAGGCCCCAGACCGGACCCGGCCGGCCCAATGAAATTCTTCAACGCTGCCCTGTGCGACACCTGCGCCGACCAGGTCAAGGCCACTTACCTGCGCATCGGCAAGCCACGCAGCCTGCGGGCGGCCGGGGTGATCTTTTTCGGCACACCGTACCGCATGGGCGCCGCCCTGCCTGTCCCGGAACGCACGCCAGCCGACGCCGAGCTGTGGGTCACCATGGAAGGCTGGGACGGCACGATGCACCAGGGTTCCATCCCGCTGAGCCAGGCCTCGCCTGCCACCATCGCCTGGCTGAACAAGCAAGGAGTCAAACCATGATGATCAAGCACCTGTCCCGCGCTGCGCTATTGCTGTGCGCAGGTTTCAGTACCGTGGCGCTGGCCCACAACCCGATGTGCGAATGCAAGGAAATCCCCGGCGAGCAGATCCAGTGCAAGGGCGGTTTTTCCGACGGCAGCGGCGCCCCCGGCGTGACCCTGGATGTGATCGGCTACGACGAGACCATCCTGGTACCGGGCAAGCTCGGCCAGGACTCGACCCTGACCTTCAAAAAGCCATCCGCCGAGTTCTACGTGCTGTTTGACGCAGGCCCCGGCCATGTCGTCGAAATCGACCAAGCGGATATCCAGCCCCAATGAGTACGACACAGGTTGTACGCCCCGCCGGTGCTGGTCACGAAACCCTCTATGTTCTACTGCTGTGCCTGATCATCCTCGCGGTGGCCGGCACGGTGGTGGCGCTGCACGGCGAATCCCAGGAAGTCGCCGCCGTACCCAGCCACCAACTGGACGCCCGCCGCGACCTGAACGCCGCCGAACAAGGCATCTACGCCGACCTGCGGGTGACCCTGGATGAAATCCACCTGCTGCAGCAGGAACAAAGCGCCCTGCCGACGCCTGAGCAATTGGCCAAAGAAGGCTTCGCGCCGTTCGCCCAGGATGCCAGTTCGGTCAGCCGTGGCGATCACCGCTGGCAGTTGCTCGCGCCTGCAGCCTACTTCGGCTTGAGCCAGGCGCCGACCACCAGCGGTTCACTGCTGATGCGCGTTCAGGGCACCGAGCCGGACATCTGGCTCAATCGCCGCGTCGACCTGGCCGCCCCCTCCGACCTCACTGACCAGGCGCTGATCGCAGCCGGCTGGCAGCAAGTGGTTGCGCAATTCGACGCCGGCGTTACCCGCCAGCACCGTCACTGAACGAGAAGACCGATTGCCCATGTCTATTTCATCCCCCCTGTTGCGCCTGTTGCTGGTCAGTCTGCTGAGCCTGATGCTCGCCCCGCTGGCCAATGCCGAGGCGGCTAAACGCCTGCGTATCGGCATCACCCTGCATCCTTATTACAGCTACGTGGCCAATATCGTCGGCGACAAGGCCGACGTGGTGCCGCTGATTCCCGCCGGTTTCAACCCCCATGCCTACGAGCCGCGTGCCGAAGACATCAAGCGCATTGGCACCCTGGACGTGATCGTGCTCAATGGCGTCGGTCATGATGACTTCGCCGACCGCATGATCGCCACCAGCGAGCGCCCGGACATTGCGGTGATCGAAGCCAACGCCAACGTGCCATTGCTGGCCGCCACCGGCAATGCCGCGCGCGGTGCGGGCAAGGTGGTCAACCCGCACACCTTCCTGTCGATCAGCGCCTCGATTGCCCAGGTCAACAACATCGCCCGTGAGCTGGGCAAGCTCGACCCGGACAACGCCAAGGCCTACACCCAGAACGCCCGTGCCTATGGCAAACGCCTGCGCCAGATGCGCGCCGACGCCCTCGCCAAATTGACCAGCGCGCCCAACCCGGACCTGCGCGTTGCCACGGTGCATGCGGCCTACGACTACCTGCTGCGTGAATTTGGCCTGGAAGTCACCGCCGTGGTCGAACCCGCCCACGGCATTGAGCCCAGCCCCAGCCAGCTGAAGAAGACCATCGACGAACTGCGCGCCCTGGATGTGAAAGTGATCTTCTCGGAGATGGATTTCCCGTCCACCTACGTCGACACCATCCAGCGTGAATCCGGGGTCAAGCTCTACCCGCTTTCACACATTTCCTACGGCGAATACAGCGCCGATAAGTACGAAGTGGAGATGACCGGCAACCTCAACACCGTGGTCCGGGCGATTCAGGAGTCGGGCACATGACGGCGGCAGAACAGCTAAGGGTCGCCAACGTCGGCCCGACACTCGACTTCGACAACGTGTCACTGACCCTGGGCCGCACCGTGATCCTCGACGGCGTGAGTTTTCAGGTGCAACCGGGCAGCATCCATGCGCTGGTCGGCCCCAATGGCGGCGGCAAAAGCTCGCTGATCAAGACTCTCCTGGGGCAAACCCCGCACCAAGGGCGCTTGAGTCTGGCGTGGCCGACAACGCCAGGCACCATCGGCTATGTGCCTCAGGCGCTGGAATTCGACCGGGGCTTGCCGATGACCGTGGATGACTTCATGGCCGCGATGTGCCAGCGGCGCCCGGCGTTTCTGGGTTTGTCCAAACATTACGCCGCTGCGATTGGCGAGGCCCTGGAACGGGTTGGCATGCAGGACAAACGCAAGCGGCGCATGGGCGCGCTGTCCGGCGGTGAACGCCAGCGCGTGCTGCTGGCCCAGGGCCTGATTCCGGCGCCGCAGTTGCTGGTACTGGATGAGCCGATGTCGGCGCTCGATGAAGCCGGTATCCAGGTGTTTGAGCGACTGCTCAATGACTGGCGCCTGGCCGGGATCACCGTGCTGTGGATCGAGCACGACCTGGAAGCCGTTGGCCGCCTGGCCGACCGCGTCACCGGCCTGAACCGCCGCGTGCTGTTTGATGCCACCCCCAAAGAGGCACTGACCCCGGACCGCCTGCTGACCCTGTTTTCCACCCACCCTCGGAGCCCGGCGCAATGAGTTATGAAGCGTTTCGCCTGATGGTCCAGGGCTGGGCCTCATCCGGTTATCTACCCGAAGCATTGGCCTATGGTTTTGTGGTCAACGCCCTGCTCGCCGGTTTGCTGATCGGCCCGGTGCTCGGCGGCCTGGGCACGCTGGTGGTGGTCAAGCGCTTTGCGTTTTTCTCCGAAGCAGTTGGCCATGCCGCGTTGACCGGCGTCGCCGTGGGCATCCTGCTCGGCGAACCCTACACCGGTCCCTACGGCAGCCTGTTTGGTTACTGCCTGCTGTTCGGCATCCTGCTCAATTACCTGCGCAACCGCACCGGCCTGGCGCCAGACACCCTGATCGGCGTATTCCTGTCGGTGTCCCTGGCGTTGGGCGCGAGCCTGCTGCTGATCCTGGCGGGCAAGATCAACGTGCACATCCTGGAAAACGTGCTGTTTGGTTCGGTGTTGACGGTCAACGGTAACGACCTGCTGGTGCTGACGATTGTCGGCTCGCTGGTGATGGCCCTGGCGTTGCCGCTGTACAACCGCATCATGCTCGCCAGTTTCAACCCGCAGTTGGCGGCAGTGCGCGGGGTAGCGGTGAAGACCCTGGATTACCTGTTCGTGATCCTGGTAACGCTGATCACCGTCGCGGCAGTCAAAGTCATCGGCGCGATCCTGGTCGGCGCCCTGCTGGTGATTCCCGCCGCCGCCGCACGCCTGTTGAGCCAGTCACTCAAAGGCTTCTTCTGGATCTCGGTAGTGATCGCCACCGTCAGCACCCTGTGCGGGATCCTGTTGCCGATCATCTTCGACCTGCCGATCCCCTCCGGTGCCGCGATCATCCTGATGGCCGGTATCGCCTTCGCCCTTGCCGCCATCGCGCGCGGCACCGTGCCCAGCCTCAAAGGGAACCTTGGATAATGCGCTCTGCTCTTCAACCTCTGGCCTTGGCCATCGCCTGTTTAATCGCCCTGCCGCTGATGGCCGCCGAGGCAGTAAAACCGGCTGCCCATGCCGCCAGACCGGTCAAGGTGCTGGCCTCACTGCCCATCACTTACGGCCTGGCCGAGGTGCTGCTCAAGGGCACCGACGTGCAGCTTGAGCGCGCGGCCCCGGCCAACCTGCCAGGCTCGCGCCAGGTGTCGTACTTCACCGGCCGTGGCGCCCCCGCACTGAGCGCGCTGGCCCAGGACGCCGATGCCGCTATTGGCCTTCGCTCATTGTGGGCCGATGATCCGCTGTACCCCGTGGCACGGCGCAGCAACATCCGGATTGTCGAAGTCGATGCCGCTCGCCCGGTGGACGGCGGCTTGCCGGGGATCGCCGTGCAACCTGGCGTAGCCGATGGGCTGAACAGCCAGCCCTGGCAATCGAGCAACAATCTGGGGCGCATGGCCGACGTGCTATCGACCGACCTGAGCCGTCTGGCACCGAGCGCCAAGGCCAGGATCGACGCCAACCTGGCCGCGCTCAAGCAACGCCTGCTCAAGCTCACCGCCGACAGCGAAGCCCGATTGGCCAAGGCGGACAACCTGAGTGTGGTCAGTTTGAGCGATCACTTTGGGTATCTGGTCAGTAGCCTGAACCTGGAACTGGTTCGCACCGATGCACGGCCGGATGCCGATTGGACGCCTGAGGCGTTACAGGCACTCAGTGCCCAGTTGAAGGACAACGACGTGGCCGTGGTGCTGCACCATCGCCAGCCGAGTGAGGCGGTGAAAGCCGCCATCACGGCAGGTGGCTCGAAGTTGCTGGTGCTGAATGTCGACGGCACCGACCCGGTGACTGAGTTGGAAACCAATGTGGATCAGGTGATCAAGACGCTGAGCTCATGACATCCACGCCCACATGAATCGCATCATGCCGCCAGAACTCCAGGTCGCAGTCGATCAACCGCTGGTGCTGGTCATAGTTGACCCGGGCAATCCTCAAGCCCGGGCTACCCACCGACACGCGCAATGCGGCGGCGGCTTCGATCGGCAGTGATGTCGGCACAATCTCGAAGCGCACCCGCCCGTAATGCAAGTCGTACTTGCGCGCATACAACTCGGTCATCGACTGATTCAGGTCACACTCAAGAATCCCCGGAAAATACTGCGGGTTCAGGTAGTGCTCCACGTACAACACCAAACGACCATCGATCCGCCGGTGTCGGCAGATCTGGATCACGCTGGACAAGGCCGGCAGTTGCAACCACGCACACACCGCCGCCGACGCCGGTTGCAGCCGCGCAGAAATCACTTCGGTGGAGGCCACGCGGCCCTGATCGTTGACCATTGCGTGAAAGTGGCTGCGCTGCATCAGGTTGTAGGCCAATCGCGGCGGGGACACGAACCAGCCACGGCGCTCCTCACGATAAATCTGCCCTTGGGCCTCCAGTTGTAACAAGGCTTCCCGCACGGTGATCCGGGTGGTACCAAACAACTCGCTGAGCTTACGCTCGGCGGGCAGTTTGCTGGCGGGCGGCAAAAGTCCATGATCGATCTGCTCTTGCAGCGCCAGGCCGATGGAGGTCACCGCCTTGATTGCCTCATCACGCATCAACGTTACCTTTCTGGACTAGACCAGCACCGTTCAGGTGCATAAAACACTGCGCAATCGGGCCCTTGCGACTGAGTGCCAGCGTAGGCATTGCAGATGACCGACAGATGACAGCTCGCCTGAAGTGCATGCCGCATGTCTTGCAATACATCGGCCAAGTCCCGAGCCTGCGGGCACTTGGGCATGGTCTACGCTCAGTCTGTGCTGAGCGACATCGACAGGTTAAAAACGACATCGACATGAAACTGTCATCCATCGAGCCTAGATTGGCTCAGGTATTGCTCTGACCTAGACCAACACCACCGCAAACGTTCATAAAAACGCAGCGTTGAAAACGCCCAAAGGAGCTTCGGATGAAACAGCTTTTCCTGGCATCACTGTTAGGCTCGACCATTGCCATGTGCACCGCCGCCATGGCCGCTGATACCGATCTAAAAACTCTCGAAGCCGCCGCGAAAGCGGAAGGCGCCGTCAACAGCGTCGGCATGCCCGATGACTGGGCCAACTGGAAAGGCACTTGGGAAGACCTGGCCAAGACCTACGGCCTCAAGCACATCGACACCGATATGAGCTCGGCGCAGGAAATCGCCAAGTTCAAGGCCGAAAAAGACAATGCCAGCGCCGATATCGGCGACGTCGGCGCCGCGTTCGGCCCGATTGCGGTGAAGCAGGAAGTGACCCAGCCGTACAAACCGTCCACCTGGGCCTCGGTGCCGGATTGGGCAAAAGACAAGGACGGTCACTGGGCCCTGGCCTACACCGGCACCATCGCGTTTATCGTCAACAAGAAGCTGCTGCACGGTTCCGAAGTCCCCACCAGTTGGGCCGACCTGCAAACCGGCAAATACAAAGTCTCTGTGGGTGACGTCAGCACCGCGGCGCAGGCGTCCAACGCCGTGCTGGCTGCCGCCATTGCCAACAAAGGCGATGAAAAGAACATCGCGCCAGGCCTGCAGTTCTTCACCAAGATCGCCCAGCAAGGCCGACTCGGCCTGTCCAACCCGACCATCGCCACCATGGAAAAAGGCGAAGTCGAAGTGGGCATCGTCTGGGACTTCAACGGCCTGAGCTACAAAGCCAAGATGGCCAACCCGGATGATTACGTGGTGCTGATCCCCTCGGACGGCTCGGTGAAATCCGGCTACACCACCATCATCAACAAATACGCCAAGCACCCGAACGCCGCCAAGCTGACCCGCGAGTACATTTTCAGCGACGCCGGCCAACTCAACCTGGCCAAGGGCAATGCGCGGCCGATCCGTGCGGAAACCGACCTGAAACTGCCGGCCGAGATCGCCAAGAACCTGATCCCGGGCGAACAGTACACCAAGGCCAACCCGCAACCGATCAAGGATGCCGATGCCTGGGAAGCAACTTCCAAGAAGCTGCCGCAACTGTGGAACGAGCAGGTCATCGTAGAGATGAAGTAAGCCGATCACCCACATTAGAGACACTGTGGAGATCCAATGTGGGAGGGGCTTGCCCCCTCCCACAGTTTTGACCTCGTTCCTCCAGGAAATGGAGTCAAGTCTATTGTTGCGGAGCGTCTCCCCCCATGAAGCACAAAGTCATCCTTGTCGTGCTCGATGGCCTCAACTTCGAGGTCGCGAGGCACGCCATGGGGCACTTGCAGGCCTATGTCGGCGCAGGACGCGCAGCCCTCTACGCGCTGGAAT
Organism: Pseudomonas sp. SR18; assembly: GCF_023701505.1. Lineage (NCBI taxonomy): Bacteria > Pseudomonadati > Pseudomonadota > Gammaproteobacteria > Pseudomonadales > Pseudomonadaceae > Pseudomonas > Pseudomonas sp. SR18. Next base: position 19,420 of record NZ_JAMQAU010000026.1, read on the forward strand.
GTGAACTGCCCTCGCTGTCCCGCCCACTGTATGAATGCATCCTCACCGGCGTGCCACCGATCCAGAGCGGCATCGTGCACAACCAGGTCGCGCGCCTGTCGAACCAGCGCAGCATTTTCCATTACGCCACCGACGCCGGCCTGACCACCGCGGCGGCGGCTTACCATTGGGTCAGCGAGTTGTATAACCGCACGCCCTTTCTCGCGGCCCGCGATCGTCACACCGACGACAAGGCGCTGGCGATCCAGCACGGACATTTCTACTGGAATGACCATTACCCCGATTCCCACCTGTTCGCCGACGCCGAAAGCCTGCGACTCAAGCATTCGCCGGACTTCCTGCTGGTGCACCCGATGAACATCGACGACGCCGGGCACAAGCACGGCCTCGACAGCGCGCAATACCGCAACAGTGCGCGCTCGGCCGACATCATCCTGGCTGATTACCTGCAAGGCTGGATCGACGCCGGCTACCAGGTACTGGTAACCGCCGACCACGGCATGAACAACGACCGCTCCCACAACGGCCTGCTGCCGGAAGAACGGCAAGTGCCGCTGTTCGTCCTTGGCGACGCCTTCAGCCTGGACGCCAACGCTACGCCGAAACAGACCGACCTGTGCGGCACCGTCTGCGAACTGCTGGGCGTGCCCCACGACAAACCTGTATGCCGGGAGCTGTTGAAATGACCCGAGGCAAATGGCTGGCCCTGCTATGCCTGGTGCCCTTCGCACTGTTCTTTATCGTGTTCGAGATCGCCCCGCTGGTGTGGGTACTGATCAACAGCCTGCAGACCGAAGAAGCCGGCTGGGGCCTGGAAAACTTCACCCGCATCTTCAGCTCGAAGTTCTACCGGCAAGCGATCCAGTTCAGCCTGGAAATCAGTTTCTACTCCAGCATTTTCGGCATCGTGATCGCCACCCTCGGCAGTTATTCGCTACGCCGCGTCGACGGGCCACTGCGCAATTTCGTCACCGCCTTTGCCAACATGACCAGCAACTTTGCCGGCGTGCCCCTGGCGTTCGCGTTCATCATTTTGCTCGGGTTCAACGGCAGCATCACGCTCATGCTCAAGCAGGCCGGGATCATTCAGGACTTCAACCTGTATTCCAAGACCGGGCTGATCATCCTCTACACCTACTTCCAGATCCCCCTCGGCGTGCTTTTGCTGTACCCGGCCTTTGATGCGCTGCGTGAAGACTGGCGCGAGTCGGCGGCCTTGCTCGGTGCGAATGGCTGGCAGTTCTGGCGGCATATCGGGTTGCCGGTGCTGACGCCTGCGCTGCTGGGCACCTTCGTGATCCTGCTGGCCAATGCCCTGGGCGCCTACGCCACGGTCTACGCCTTGACTACCGGCAATTTCAACGTGCTGCCGATCCGTATCGCAGGGCTGGTTTCCGGCGATGTGTCCCTGGATCCGAACATGGCCAGCGCCCTGGCCGTGGTGCTGGTGGCGCTGATGACCCTGGTCACGGTGGTCCATCAACTGCTGCTCAAGAGGAGCTACCATGTCTCGCGCTGAAGCCGGCCCGGCCTCCCTCTACCACCGTGTAGTGGTGTACCTGCTGTTTGCGATCCTGGTGTTGCCGCTGGTAGGCACCTTTGTCTACTCCATCGCCAGCAGCTGGTCGGCGACCATCCTGCCGGCTGGCTTCACTGTGAAGTGGTACGTGCAGTTGTGGAGCGACCCGCGCTTTCTGATGGCCTTCGGTCAATCGTTGCTGGTGTGCGTCGGCGCGTTGATCCTGTCGGTGGTGCTGATCCTGCCGTTGCTGTTCGTGGTGCATTACCACTTTCCCAAGCTCGACGCGTTGATGAACATCCTGATCCTGCTGCCCTTCGCGGTGCCGCCGGTGGTGTCATCGGTGGGCCTGCTGCAGCTCTACGGTTCCGGGCCGTTGGCGATGGTCGGCACGCCGTGGATTCTGATCGGCTGCTACTTCACCGTGGCGCTGCCGTTCATGTACCGGGCAATCACCAACAACCTGCAAGCCATCAACCTGCGCGACCTGATGGACGCCTCGCAACTGCTGGGTGCCAGCACTTGGCAGGCGGCAATCTTCGTGGTCCTGCCCAACTTGCGTAAAGGTCTGATGGTGGCGCTGTTGCTGTCGTTCTCGTTCCTGTTCGGTGAGTTCGTGTTCGCCAACATCCTGGTGGGCACCCGCTACGAAACCCTGCAGGTCTACCTCAACAACATGCGCAACAGCAGCGGCCACTTCACCAGTGCCGTCGTGATTTCCTATTTCTTCTTTGTGCTGGTGCTGACCTGGGCCGCCAATACCTTGAACAAGGACAAAAGCCAATGAGCTTCGTCAGCGTCCAACATTTGCAAAAGGGCTACGCCGGCACCCCGGTGTTCAGTGATATCAACTGCGAAATTGCCAAGGGCGAGTTCGTCACCCTGCTCGGCCCGTCCGGGTGCGGCAAGTCGACCCTGTTGCGCTGCATCGCCGGCCTGACCTCGGTGGACAGTGGGAAAATTCTGCTCGATGGCCAGGACATCGTCCCGCTGAGCCCGCAGAAAAGAAACATCGGCATGGTGTTCCAGAGCTATGCGCTGTTCCCCAACATGACCGTGGAGCAGAACGTCGCCTTCGGCTTGCGCATGCAAAAGGTCAACGCCGACGACAGCCACAAGCGCGTGCAGGAAGTCCTGCAACTGGTGGAGCTCAAGGACCTGGCCGGGCGTTACCCGCACCAGATGTCGGGCGGCCAGTGCCAGCGCGTGGCCCTTGCCCGTTCGCTGGTCACGCGCCCGCGCCTGTTGCTGCTGGACGAACCGCTGTCGGCGCTGGACGCACGGATTCGCAAGCACCTGCGTGAGCAGATCCGTCAGATCCAGCGCGAGCTGGGGCTGACCACGATTTTCGTGACCCATGACCAGGAAGAAGCCCTGACCATGTCCGACCGCATCTTCCTGATGAACCAGGGCAAGATCGTGCAGAGCGGCGATGCCGAGACCCTCTATACGGCGCCGATCGACGTGTTCGCCGCCGGTTTTATCGGCAACTACAACCTGCTGGACGCCGATAAGGCCAGTCAGTTGCTGCAACGCCCGATCAGCGGGCGCATCGCAATTCGCCCCGAGGCCATCGAGCTCAGCCGCAGCGGCGAGCTGGATGCACTGGTGCGCAGCCACAGCCTGCTGGGCAACGTCATCCGCTACCGCATCGAAGCCCGTGGCGTGGAATTGGTGGTGGACGTGCTCAACCGCTCGGCCGACGATTTGCACCCGGACGGCCAGCGCCTGGCACTTTCCATCGACCCCAGTGCGCTGTGTGAAGTAGCCTGATGCAACGATTTACAAAGAGAGCGTGACGGATGGCATTGGTAATTTTTGATCTGGACGAGACCTTGATCCACGGCGACTGCGCCACCTTGTGGAGCCAGCAGATGGGCCGCCTGGGCTGGGTCGACCCGGAGTCGTTCATGCGCAAGAACAATGAACTGATGGAGGCCTACAGCCAGGGCAAGCTGCGCATGGAGGACTTCATGGACTTCAGCCTGGAGCCGATGATCGGCCGTAGCCCGGAAGAGATTGATCACCTGGTCGAGCCGTGGGTGGAGGACGTGATTGAACCGTTGATCTACAGCGACGCCACCAAGACCATCGCCAGGCACCGAGCCAACGGCGACCGGATTCTGGTGATCTCGGCATCGGGCACCCATCTGGTGAAACCGATTGCCGCGCGCATCGGTATCGATGAGGTACTGGGCATTGAGCTGGACGTCAGCCATGGCGTGTACAGCGGCCGTACCGTCGGTGTACTGACCTATCGCGAAGGCAAGATCACGCGGTTGCTGGAGTGGTTGGAGCAGGAAGGTGAAACGCTGGAGGGGGCCTATTTTTATTCGGATTCGCGCAATGATCTACCGTTGCTGCTCAAGGTGGACCACCCGCAGGTGGTGAATCCGGACCCGGTGTTGCGCGAGCATGCTGAAAAGGCAGGTTGGCCGATCCACCATTGGGTCTGACTCAACCGAGATCCAAATGTGGGAGGGGGCTTGCCCCCGATCGCGGTACGTCAGATGAAACATTCTTCACTGAAACACCGTCATCGGGGGCAAGCCCCCTCCTACATTGATCCTATTCCAATCCGGGATCAGGCCAGGCTTTCGTCAATTACCAGCACCAGTTTCCCGGCGATCTGGTTAGTCGCCAACTCGGCAAACGCGGCCTCGGCATCCTTGATCGGGTACGTCTTGGCCAATTGCGGGCTCAGTCGCCCGTCACCAAACAGTGGCCACACATGCTGGCTCAGATCACTGAACAGGTCAGCCTTGAACTGATCACTGCGGCTGCGCAAGGTCGATCCGAGCAGTTGCACCCGCTTGCCCAGCACCTGCGCCAAATCAATCTGCGCCTCGCGGCCGCCCATCAAACCGATCAACACCCAGCGTCCATCCAGCGCCAGCAGCTTGAGGTCCAGCGCCGCATAGTTGCCACCCACCGGGTCGAGGATCACATCAAACGGCCCGAAGTCGCGCAGCCCTTCGATCCCGTCGGTACGGACCACGCCGCCCTGGGCGCCCAGTTCCTCGCAATAAGCCAGGCGCTCCGCCGAGCCAACGCTGGCCCAGCACGGGCTGCCAAACGCCTTGCACAGCTGGATGGCCGCTGAGCCCACGCCACTGGCACCGGCATGCAGCAGCACTTTCTCGCCGGGCTTGAGGCCTGCCAGCTGGAACAGATTGAGCCAGGCGGTGCTGTACACCTCGGGCAAGGCCGCCGCTTCAATCAACGACAAACCTTCCGGCACCGGTAGCACGTGGCGCGCATCCACCACCACTTCTTCGGCCATGCCACCCCCGGCGAGCAGGGCACAGACGCGATCACCCACTTGCCACGAAGAACCTGGCCCCACTTCGCTGATCACGCCGGAACATTCCAGGCCCAGCACAGCGCTGGCGCCAGGCGGCGGCGGATAGAGTCCGGCACGCTGTAATAAATCGGCGCGATTAAGACCCGCAGCCGCCACGCGAATGCGAACTTGGCCTACGTCACATGTAGGACTTGGTTCGTCCAACCACTCCACATGACCTTCAACGCCTTGCAATGCTTTCACAGTGCCTCCATAGTGAGTCTGGACTGAGCCCGTAGCAGTAGCGCCGGGCTTTTTGCATTATGCGACCGGCCCCTATGGAACCGGCAACTTCAAAGACGGCCTAATATGCGTTATCAATTGCCCCCGCGTCGAATCAGCATGAAGCATCTGTTCCCCAGCACCGCCCTCGCTCTTTTCATTGGTCTCGGCTTCACGTCGATGTCGACCAATACGTTCGCAGCCAACAGCTGGGACAACCTTCAACCGGATCGCGACGAGGTGATTGCCAGCCTTAACGTGGTCGAGTTGCTCAAGCGCCATCACTACAGCAAGCCGCCGCTGGACGACGCTCGCTCGGTGATCATCTATGACAGCTACCTCAAGCTGCTGGATCCGTCGCGCAGCTACTTCCTGGCCAGCGATATCGCTGAGTTCGACAAGTGGAAGATGCAGTTCGACGACTTCCTCAAGAGCGGCGACCTGCAGCCCGGCTTCACCATCTACAAGCGTTACCTGGACCGCGTCAAAGCGCGTCTGGACTTCGCCTTGGCTGAGCTGAACAAAGGTACCGACAAACTCGACTTCACCCAGAAGGAAACCCTTCTGGTGGACCGTAAGGACGCGCCTTGGCTGACCAGCACCGCCGCCCTCGACGACCTGTGGCGCAAACGCGTCAAGGACGAAGTGCTGCGCCTGAAGATCGCCGGCAAAGACCCCAAGGCCATTCAGGAGCTGTTGACCAAGCGCTACAAGAATCAACTGGCGCGTCTGGACCAGACCCGTGCCGAAGATATCTTCCAGGCCTACATCAACACCTTCGCAATGTCCTACGACCCGCACACCAATTATCTGTCGCCAGATAACGCGGAAAATTTCGATATCAATATGAGTCTGTCGTTGGAAGGCATCGGCGCCGTCCTGCAAAGCGACAATGACCAAGTGAAGATCGTGCGTCTGGTGCCGGCCGGTCCGGCAGACAAGACCAAGCAGGTCGCTCCGGCGGACAAGATCATCGGTGTGGCCCAGGCCGACAAAGAGATGGTCGATGTGGTCGGCTGGCGCCTGGACGAAGTGGTCAAGCTGATCCGCGGGCCGAAAGGCAGCGTGGTGCGCCTGGAAGTGATTCCGCACACCAATGCGCCAAACGACCAGACCAGCAAGATCGTGTCCATCACCCGTGAAGCGGTGAAGCTCGAAGACCAGGCCGTGCAGAAGAAAGTCCTCAACCTCAAGCAGGATGGCAAGGACTACAAACTGGGCGTCATCGAAATCCCGGCCTTCTACCTCGACTTCAAAGCCTTCCGAGCTGGCGATCCGGACTACAAGTCCACCACCCGCGACGTGAAGAAAATCCTCACGGAACTGCAGAAAGAAAAAGTCGACGGCGTGGTCATCGACCTGCGCAACAACGGCGGCGGTTCCCTGCAGGAAGCCACCGAGCTGACCAGTCTGTTCATCGACAAAGGTCCGACCGTGTTGGTGCGCAATGCTGACGGCCGTGTCGACGTGCTCGAAGACGAGAACCCGGGCGCCTTCTACAAAGGTCCGATGGCGTTGCTGGTCAACCGCCTCTCGGCCTCGGCTTCGGAGATTTTCGCCGGCGCCATGCAGGACTATCACCGTGCGCTGATCATCGGCGGCCAGACCTTCGGCAAAGGCACCGTGCAGACGATCCAGCCGCTGAACCATGGCGAACTCAAGCTGACGCTGGCCAAGTTCTACCGGGTTTCCGGGCAGAGCACCCAGCACCAGGGCGTACTGCCGGACATCGATTTCCCGTCGATCATCGACACCAAGGAAATCGGCGAAAGCGCCCTGCCGGAAGCCATGCCGTGGGACACCATCCGTCCTGCGATCAAGCCTGCTTCGGATCCATTCAAGCCGTTCCTGACGCAGTTGAAGGCTGACCACGACACCCGCTCCGCCAAGGATGCCGAGTTCGTGTTTATCCGCGACAAGCTGGCCCTGGCCAAGAAGTTGATGGAAGAAAAAACCGTCAGCCTCAACGAAGTGGACCGTCGCGCGCAGCACAGCGACATCGAAAACAAGCAACTTGTGCTGGAAAACGTCCGCCGCAAGGCCAAGGGCGAAGAACCACTCAAGGAGCTGAAGAAAGAAGACGAAGACGCGCTGCCGACCGAAGCGGATAAAACCAAACCGGAAGACGACGCTTACCTGGCCGAGACAGGCCGGATCCTGCTGGACTACCTGAAAATCACCAAACAGGTGGCCAAGCAGTAAATGATGGCGATTTAATGTGATCGCTCTCCGGAGTGTCATCATATAGACATCATTCTGTCGTGAAATGAAGGACCGCAGGCTCATCGCCTGCGGTCCTTTTTTTTCGATCGAGATCGCCATGACCATGACCGAACAGCTGAATGCATTGGGCTCTATCCTGGCTCAACGCAGTTTGCACAGCCTGTTCCAACCGATCATCTGCCTGTCTGAACGGCGCATCCTAGGCTACGAAGCCCTTAGCCGCGGGCCGTCCAACAGCCCGCTGCACTCCCCCGTCGCCCTGTTCTCGGTGGCCGGCCAGGCCGGGCGCCTCAGCGAATTGGAAATGGCCTGCCGCGAAAGCGCATGCCGCCGCTTCAGTGATCAAAAGCTGCCGGGCAAGCTGTTCCTGAATATCTCGCCAGAATCCTTGATGGAAACGGCGCACCAACCGGGACGCACCCTGCAACTGCTGCGCGACTTCGGTATTGCGCCGAGCCAAGTGGTGATCGAACTCACCGAGCAAACCCCCACCGACGATTTCGACCTGCTGCAAACCGCCCTGCACCATTACCGCAACATGGGCTTTTCAATCGCTCTGGATGATCTGGGTGCCGGCTATTCCAGCCTGCGCTTGTGGTCGGAGCTGCGCCCGGACTACGTGAAGATCGACCGGCACTTTATCGACGGCATCCACCAGGATGCGCTCAAGCGCGAGTTTGTCGGCTCGATCCTGCAAATCGCCAGGGCGTCCCGTGCCCAAGTCATCGCCGAAGGTATCGAACTGCCGGAAGAACTGGCGGTGTTAACGGAGATGGGTGTCGATCTGGTCCAGGGTTACCTGCTCTGCCGCCCACAAGAACAACCGCCGCAGGAAGCACGGCTGATGCTGCCCAAACCGGACCAATCCACGGTGGTGCTCAACGATGAAGGCAGCGACCTCAGTGCCCTGCTCAACGAGCAACCAGCGGTGGACCAGGACACCGCCACGGCCAAGGTGCTGGAGGCATTCCGCCGCCAGGCCAACCTTAATTCCCTGGCGGTGCTGGATGAGCGCGGACACCCCGTGGGTATCGTCCACCGGCATTCGCTGTCCGACGCGCTGCTCAAGCCGTTTGCCACCGATCTCTTCGCCCGCAAACCCATCAGCCGCTTGATGAGCACCGATTTTCTGGCGGTTGAGCTGAGCCAGTCACTGCAGCAGGTCAGCCGTTTGCTGACCAGCCGCGCACGGCAACGCATCGAAGAAGACTTCATCATCACGCTCAATGGCGATTACCTGGGCCTGGGTCGGGTGATCGATGTGCTCAAGTTGATCACCGAACTGAAGATCCAGCAGGCCCGCTACGCCAACCCGCTGACCCTGCTGCCCGGCAATGTACCGATCCAGCAGTGCCTCACGCGGCTGTTGCAGCAACAGCGTGAATCAGTGATCTGCTACGTGGATATCGACAGCTTCAAACCGTTCAATGACATCTACGGCTATGGCCGTGGGGACGAGGTGTTGCTGTGCCTGGCGCAGTGCCTGAACGACCGGGTCGACCCGAGCCGCGACTTTGTCGGGCATATCGGCGGCGATGACTTTTTGCTGGTGCTCGGGCCACAGGACTGGCGCAAGCGGCTCAACCAGTTGCTGGATGACTTCCATACCCAATGCCGGCGTTTCTACCGCGCGGAGCATCTGGACGCCGGTTGTTTCGTGGCACTGAACCGTCAGGGCGTGCGCCAGGAGTTTGCGCTGCTGTCGTTGTCGATTGGGGTGGTGCATTTGTATCCACAGGCCTGTGGACAACTCGATGCCAGCCAGTTGGCGGAATTGGCGTCGCAGGCCAAGCACCATGCCAAGGATGTGGCCGGTTACAGCATCCATGTGATCGACAGCATGGACGTGCTGCCCCAGGCGCTCTAAGCCTCGGCAGACTCCGGGTACTCGTATTCAAACACCCGCACCACTTCAGAGGCGTGCCAGGACGCAGCGGCCACGCCATCGGAGGGTCCGCTGAAGCGCCCAAGGCGCTCCACGCACTCAAAGAAACCGGTACGCGGCAGGCGGCTGGCGCCCTGGCTGATCACCAGGGAGCTGCGCAGCGGTTGCTCGGCCTTGGCGTCCAACGCGGCCAGATGCTCCAGGGCCGCGGCCAGGGTTTGCATCGCCGGCGTCGGAAATTGCAGGCGCTCCAGCAGCGCGCGGTAGGTCAACAGATGGCGCTGGCGGCGCGCCTGGTCCAGTTCGTTAAGCAACCCATCCCAGTGTTGACGACTGATACGTAGGCTCAAGATTCATCCCTCCAACCTGCAACGCCCAATTCCCAAGCCAGGCTGCGGCGGATCGCGGCATCCGGCTGGCGTTCACCACTTTCGATCAATCCGAGATACGACGGGCTGATGCCCACGGTGCGGGCCAGGATTTCAATGGCCAGCCCCTTGGCTTCACGCAAGCCGCGCAGGTCTGCGAGCGCACGCAAGTCCTGGTCAGGTGCGGCTTGGACAGTAGGAGGAGGAGTCGGTGAAGGTTGTTGCTGACCGGCAGCCTTTAGCAGCGCCTGGTACTGATCCCATGGCAACACCGCGTATTCCGGTTCGCCATCGCGTGAAATTATCTGAATATCCATGACTGCCCCGTAGGATAACTACACTTACTGAGTAAGTTCTTTCCTTAGGAGTGTAATCCTAACAGCCACAAAGGTCGCAGGGGATAGCCACCTCATCCGTTTTTTTGCGGGTTTTCCCTGGCCAGCAACGCGGGCGTCGCAGGCAGGCGCTCAACCACCGCAAGTTTTTCCGGGCGCTGCGCGTCACGCCAGGCGCGAAAAGCGCTCAGTTCGCCCTCCAGGGCCTTCATGACCCACGCAAGTACGGCGATGTCATCGAGCATGCCGAACATCGGGATAAAGTCCGGGATCGCGTCAATCGGGCTCAGAAAATACATCAGCCCCGCCACCACCGAGATCAGCGCTTTGGGGCTGATGGCTCGATACTCGCCCCGCCAGTAGGCCAGACACAGAGATTGGAGCAACTTGAAATCGTCCTTGAGCTTGCCCAGGCGATTGCCTTGGCTCGACCCCTTGGCGGCGACAGCGAACAGCAGGGTCGGCAGACGCCCACGGCCCAGCAAGCGTGCAGCCATGGGCAGGAAGCGGGTGAAATTGAAGGGTGGTTTCATCTGTCACTCCAGTTCCATCAAACAGAAAGGTTATCCACACAAATTGTGGATAACCTTGTGAACAGAGCCTGTTTTACTGGCTGAAAGCCACGGTTTACAAGGCCTGCAGTCAGATCGGGCGTTTTTTGCGCACATCAAAAAAACCCAAGATTTCATTGACTTGGCGATTGCGTGCGGCTAGTCCTGCTTAAGTCTTATATCAGACTGTTACCGCCCAGGGACGTTCGTTTGGATTTGCCCGAACCGCAATGTGCAAGCTTCAGATACAACAACGCCCCGTCGAGACGGGGCGTTGTGTGTTCAGGCGCCTGTTACTTCTTGGCGGCTGGTGCGTCAGGGGCTTCAGCCTTGGCTGGGTCCTTGATGGCCAGCAGTTCCAGGTCGAAAACCAGCACGGAGTTGGCTGGAATCGCCGGGCTCGGGCTCTGGGCGCCGTAGGCCAGGTCGGATGGGATGTACAACTCGACCTTCTCGCCGACGTGCATCAGTTGCAGGCCTTCGACCCAACCCGGGATCACACCGCTGACCGGCAGGTCAATCGGGCTACCGCGATCCACGGAGCTGTCAAAAGTGGTGCCGTTGGTGAGTTTACCGGTGTAGTGAACAGTCACCACGTCAGTCGGCTTAGGCTGGGCGCCATCGGCTTTCTTGGTGATCTTGTACTGCAGACCGGAAGCGGTGGTAACGACGCCGTCTTTCTTGGCGTTGTCTTCGAGGAATTTCTTGCCGGCGGTAGCCGACTCTTCGCTCATTTTGGTCATGCGTTCTTCAGCACGCTTTTGCAGTGCGGCGAACGCTTCTACCAGTTCGTCGTCTTTGAGCTTCTGCTCTTTCTTGCCGACGGCATCTTCGATGCCCTGGGCTACTGCTTTGGAATCCAGGTCATCCATGCCTTCTTGAGCAAGGCTTTTGCCCATGTTCAGGCCGATGCCGTAGGAAGCTTTCTGCGCCGGGGTTTTCAGCTCTACGCTGGTCTGCGAATCACAACCCGCAAGTACCAGGCTAACCAGGGCCACCGCCGCCGCCAACCGATGCTGTTTCATGCTATTTCCTTGTTCATGCGCCAATAGGGCATTCGAATAAAGTCGCGAGCTTATCAGGCGGCCACGACCAATGGCTACCGGCATGTGAGCAGGAAACTTCCGATAAGTTCACGTGTTTAAAAGCATTTTCATTCATGATGAGCACCCGCGAAGGATCGCGGGACCGCCTGCCAACTGGCTCATGGCCACTTGCCGCACTTGTGCCGTAGTGGCATAACAACGCGACAACTCGACAAGGATAGTTATCTTGCGCATTTTTTCCCGTGTTTTACTCCTGATATTCACCCTTCTGGTCCTGTTGCTGGCCGTGGTGATCTATTACACCGTCAACCCCAAGCTACCGGACTACGTGCCTGTGGAGCAGGTGCACTACCAGGACCAATGGAGTGCCGCCGACCGCCAGACCTATTACTTCACGCCCCAGGGCACCCAGGTAAAAGGCCTGCATTACGACTGGTTCACCGCCCTGGAGCTACCGTTCGCCGAGGGACGCTTTGCCACGCCGCAATACCTGGCGCGCTTCGGCTTCCTGGTGGATCCCAAGCAAGTGCCCACCACACAAAACCCCGGCAACCTGCCCGTAGGGTTTGCCCGCCATAAAAACGCTGGCAGCAACGTTGAGTACCTGGATATCACCTGCGCCGCCTGCCACACCGGCGAATTGCACTTCAAGGGCCAGGCTCTGCGGATCGACGGCGGCTCGGCGCAACATGTGCTGCCATCCAGCGTGCCCACCTTGCGCGGCGGCAGCTTCGGCCAGGCCCTGGTCGCCAGCCTGGCCGCGACCTATTACAACCCATGGAAATTTGAGCGCTTCGCCCGCCAAGTGCTGGGCGATCGCTACGAGGCCGAGCACAGCCAGCTGCGCCAGGACTTCAAGCAGTCGCTGAACCAATTCCTCAAGGTCGCCTGGAACGACACCCACCGTGGCCTTTACCCCACCGAAGAAGGCCCAGGGCGTACCGATGCGTTTGGCCGCATCGCCAACGCCAGCTTTGGCGATGCCATTTCCCCGGACAATTATCGCGTCGCCAACGCACCGGTGGACTACCCGCAACTGTGGGACATCTGGACCTTCGACTGGGTGCAATGGAACGGCTCGGCCCAGCAGCCTATGGCACGCAATATCGGCGAAGCCCTCGGCGTGGGGGCGACCCTGACGTTTTTCGATGGCGCGGGCCAGCCCCTTCAAGGCGATGCACGTTATCCGTCCAGCGTACGCGTGCGCGACCTCAACCTGATCGAAGAAACCCTGCAACGCCTCAAACCGCCTACCTGGCCCGAGGAGTTGTTCGGCGCCGTCGACAAGCCGCTCGCCGCCCAAGGCCGAGCGCTGTTCGCCGAGAACTGCGCCGGCTGCCACGTGCCCACTGTCAGCCAGGAAGGTGGTCGCCCGGTGCAAACCCTGAAAATGCTGCCGGTGGACTACATCGGCACCGACCCCGGCACTGCCAGCAATATCGCCGACCAGCGCTACGACCTCAGCGCCCTGCAATGGGACCCGGCGGAGTTGGCCAAGCTGAATGTCCAATTGCACCCGACACCGACCGAGCCCCTGGACCCGAAAAGTATGTCTGTGGCCAAGGGCCTGGCCTATGTCACTGCCTTTGTCGAAGACCACGCCTACCGCGCCGCCGGTGTCACCACGGCCGAGCGCCCGCGCATGGATGGCTACGGCCTGCCGATTGGCGTGCGCGAGCTGCGCGCCTACAAGGCACGCCCACTGGCCGGCGTGTGGGCCACGCCGCCGTTTTTGCATAACGGTTCGGTGCCGACAATCTACCAATTGCTCTCGCCCCAGGACGAGCGCAGCACCACCTTCTATAAAGGCACCTTCAATTACGACCCGCGCCATCTCGGCTTTGAGACCACGGCGTTCAAGAATGCCTTTGTCTTCGATACCAAAATCACCGGCAACCACAACAGCGGCCACGAACTCCGGGCCGGCGCTCGTGGCAACGGCGTCATCGGCCGCGGCCTGCTGCCGCAGGAACGCTGGGCGCTGCTGGAATACCTCAAAGTGCTGGGCGGCCCGCTGGAGCAACAACTGCCATGATGATCCGATCTCGATACGACCAACCGTCCCTGCTCGCACGCCTGTGGCTGCGCATGGGTAGATTCCTCGGCAAGAGCTTGCTGTGGCTGATGGGCCTGGGCTTGCTCGGCTGGCTGGCCGCTACCGCCTGGTACGCCTGGCAGCACAGCGGACCGGTGTCGCCCAATGAGCAGATCCCGCCGGGTGAAGCGGCAATGACCCAGGGCATCATCCAGACCGCCGTGCGCATCGTCGACCAGCACCGCGAAAGCACGCGCTACCTGCGTGATGCCCACGCCAAGGCCCACGGTTGCGTGAAGGCCGAAGTCAGCGTGCTCGCCGACCTCGACCCGGCGTTGCGCCAGGGGGTGTTCGCCGAACCGGGCAAGACCTGGAAGGCGCTGATACGGCTGTCCAACGGCAACGCCTACCCGCAGTTCGACAGCATTCGTGATGCCCGTGGCATGGCGATCAAGCTGCTTGATGTGCCGGGCAAACAGTTGCTCGCCGACCAGCAAACCCGTGCCGAACAGGACTTCGTGATGTTCAGCCATCCGAACTTCTTCGTCAGCGATGTGGCGGAATACGCGCAGAACATCGGTGCCCAGGCCGATGGCAAGAAAGTCCTGGCGTTCTTCCCAAAGGCCGACCCGCGCAGTTGGCAAGTGCGCCATCTGTTTATCGCCCTGGCAACCCTGGCGCCCGCACCGGCCAGCCCGACGCAGACCACGTACTTTTCCGTATCGCCCTACAAGTTCGGCGCGGCCAACGCCAAGTTCCGCGTCGCGCCCGACCCGCAAAGCTGCCCGGAATACGCGCTGCCCAAACAGAACCAGGACCTGCCGAACTTCCTGCGCAGCGCCCTGAGCCAGCAATTATCCACCGACCGCGTGCCGGTCTGTTTCGTGTTGCAGATCCAGCGGCAGAACCCGCAGAAATTCATGCCGATCGAAGACACCAGCATCGAATGGAAGGAAAGCGACGCGCCGTATGAAAGCGTGGCCAAGGTGCGGATCCCGGCCCAGGATTTCGATACGCCTGAGCTGAACCTGGCCTGTGACAACCAATCATTCAACCCCTGGTTTGGCGTGGCGGAGCACCGCCCTATCGGCGGCATCAACCGCTTGCGCAAGGCGGTGTATGAAGCGGTCAGCGACTATCGTCACAGCCGGAACGCGCCGTAAAAAGTGCGTAGCAATGGGCCCGACGCCGTAAAGAATGCGTCGGGTCTATTGAGCTGTATGCGTCCCACCTCTACGGTGAAGGCTTACCCCGTCACGTCGGAAATAACCGTGGAAAGCTCGACCCTTGGCATGCTCATACTGACCTTGATCGCCGTGTTCGGCACCGCCTCTTTTTTCTTTGATCACATGGCGACGCGCCGCCAGCCACGCAAGAAAAAACCAACGGTATAAATCGCAGGCAAAAAAAACCCGCTCATTGAGCGGGCTTCTTGTGGTGACCTGGCGTTCAGTGTTCCAGGTTACCGAATATGGCGCAGCGGACGGGACTCGAACCCGCGACCCCCGGCGTGACAGGCCGGTATTCTAACCGACTGAACTACCGCTGCGCGTAACACATGAAGCGAATGGTGGGTGATGACGGGATCGAACCGCCGACCCTCTGCTTGTAAGGCAGATGCTCTCCCAGCTGAGCTAATCACCCTTCGTTTCGGTGTGGGCGCATCATACACCAAAAAATCGTAATGTCTTGATTTAAATGCAATTTATTTAAAAAAAGTTCACCGCACGATTTTTTGCCATATTTCGGGCAAAAAAAACCCGCTCAATGAGCGGGCTTTCTGTGGTGACCTGGCGTTCAGCATTCCAGGTTACCGAATATGGCGCAGCGGACGGGACTCGAACCCGCGACCCCCGGCGTGACAGGCCGGTATTCTAACCGACTGAACTACCGCTGCGCGTAACACATGAAGCGAATGGTGGGTGATGACGGGATCGAACCGCCGACCCTCTGCTTGTAAGGCAGATGCTCTCCCAGCTGAGCTAATCACCCTTCGTCTCGGTGTGGCGCGCATTCTACGGAGCGACCTATGGTCTGGCAAGCACTTTCTTAAATCTTTTTTTTGAGGCCTTCCAATGGCTTAGGCAGGGTTGGCCTGGGGCGCTATCAAGAGAATAATGCCCCCCTTTGTATAAAGGAGAGACTCACCCCATGTGGTTCAAGAACCTGCTTATCTATCGCCTGACCCAAGATCTGCCTGTTGATGCCGAGGCGTTGGAAACTGCAATGGCCACCAAACTGGCGCGCCCTTGTGCAAGCCAGGAGTTGACCACTTACGGTTTCGTCGCGCCTTTTGGTAAAGGTGAAGACGCTCCCCTGGTTCACGTCAGCGGAGATTTCCTGCTGATTGCCGCGCGCAAGGAAGAACGCATCCTGCCGGGCAGCGTAGTGCGTGACGCGCTTAAAGAGAAAGTTGAAGAGATCGAGGCCGAGCAGATGCGCAAGGTCTATAAGAAGGAACGCGATCAGATCAAGGATGAAATCATCCAGGCCTTCCTGCCCCGCGCATTTATCCGTCGCTCGTCGACCTTCGCCGCCATTGCGCCGAAACAAGGCCTGATCCTGGTCAACTCGGCCAGCCCGAAACGCGCCGAAGACCTGCTCTCCACCCTGCGTGAAGTGATCGGCACCTTGCCAGTACGTCCGCTCACCGTGAAAACCGCACCAACCGCGATCATGACCGACTGGGTCACCACCCAGAAACCGGCCGATGACTTTTTCGTCCTCGACGAATGTGAACTGCGTGACACCCACGAAGACGGCGGCATCGTGCGTTGCAAGCGCCAGGACCTGACTGGCGAAGAAATCCAACTGCACCTGACCACCGGCAAAGTCGTGACTCAACTATCGCTGGCCTGGCAGGACAAGCTGTCCTTCATGCTCGACGACAAGATGACCGTCAAGCGCCTGAAGTTCGAAGACCTGCTGCAAGACCAGGCGGAACAGGACGGCGGCGACGAAGCCCTGGGCCAACTGGATGCGAGCTTTACGTTGATGATGCTGACCTTCGGCGAGTTCCTGCCGGCGTTGGTTGAAGCACTGGGCGGTGAAGAAACTCCACAGGGCATTTAAGCCATGTGAAGATCAAAATGTGGGCGGGGGCCTTCCCCCCTCCCACATTTGATCGCATGTGTACTTCAAGAATCTAACAACAAGGACACTGCCATGCGCGCACTCGCCGCCTTGAGCCGCTTCGTCGGCAATACCTTCGCCTATTGGGTGTTGATTTTTGCCGTGCTGGCCTTCCTCGAACCGAGCTGGTTCATCGGCCTGAAAAGCGCCATCGTCCCGCTGCTGGGGCTGGTGATGTTCGGCATGGGGCTGACCCTCAAACTCGATGACTTCGCCGAAGTCGCTCGCCACCCCTGGCGTGTGGCCCTCGGCGTGGTTGCGCACTTTGTGATCATGCCCGGCGTGGCCTGGCTGCTGTGCCAGGTGTTTCACCTGCCACCGGAAATTGCCGTCGGCGTGATCCTCGTCGGTTGCTGCCCAAGCGGCACCTCGTCCAACGTGATGACCTGGCTGGCCCGTGGCGACCTGGCGTTGTCGGTGGCCATCGCCGCCGTCACCACCCTCCTCGCCCCGCTGCTCACGCCAGCGCTGATCTGGCTGCTGGCCTCGGCCTGGCTGCCCGTATCGTTCATGGAGTTGTTCTGGTCGATCCTGCAAGTGGTGCTGCTGCCGATCGTGCTTGGTGTGGTCGCCCAGCGCGTACTCGGCGAACGGGTTCGCCATGCGGTGGACGTATTGCCCTTGGTGTCGGTGGTCAGCATCGTGATCATCGTCGCGGCGGTGGTTGCGGCCAGCCAGGCGAAGATCGCCGAATCGGGCCTGTTGATCATGGCCGTGGTGATGCTGCACAACAGCTTCGGCTACCTGCTGGGCTACTTCACCGGGCGCCTGTTCAAGTTGCCTTTGGCGCAACGCAAGTCGCTGGCGCTGGAAGTGGGCATGCAGAACTCCGGGCTGGGCGCCGCGCTGGCCAGTGCGCACTTCTCGCCGCTGGCTGCCGTGCCGAGTGCGCTGTTCAGTGTCTGGCACAATATTTCCGGGGCGTTGCTGTCGACGTACTTCCGTCGCATGAGCGAGAAGGAAGACCGTCGTATCCTGGAGAACACCCCACAAACTTGATCGCCTGATCCGTTTTCGGCACTCTACGGGCTTCGCGGGGACGACCTCGCGACGCCAACGAGCGTTGAATCCGGGGACGACCCCGCCTGAATAAGCGAGGTCATCATGTCCTGGATCATTCTGTTTTTTGCCGGGTTGTTTGAAGTCGGCTGGGCCGTGGGCCTGAAGTACACCGACGGGTTCAGCAAGCCACTGCCCACCGCCCTGACCATTGCGGCGATGGCCATCAGCCTTGGCCTGCTGGGGCTGGCCATGAAGGAGCTGCCACTGGGCACCGCCTATGCCATCTGGACCGGTGTCGGTGCCGTGGGCACCGTTATTGCCGGGATTATCCTGTTTGGGGAATCCATGGCGTTGTTTAGGTTGGCAAGTGTGGCGTTGATTATCTGCGGGCTTGTTGGGCTTAAGATCAGCGCTTAGGCCGCTACCGCCATCGGGGGCAAGCCCCCTCCCACACTGGACCGCGCTTGTCAGAACAACTCGGTCAAATGTGGGAGGGGGCGTGCCCCCGATGAGGCCCGGACATCCAGCGCAGAACTACCTTGCACTCCCACGCAGAACACCAACCACAGCCTGTAATTGCGCAGGTGTCGCCTCCTCTACCCGAACAGGCTCACCGGCCACCAACACCACCCGCGACCAGATGCGGTGGAAAATCCCCTTGTTCGGATCACGACTGAAGAAACTCCCCCACAACCCCTGCAACGCCATCGGAATCACCGGCACTGGCGTCTCCTCCAGAATCCGCGTCACCCCGCCACGGAATTCGTTCATCTCGCCATCAGCGGTCAACTTGCCTTCGGGGAAGATGCATACCAACTCACCTTCCTTCAGATACTGCGCAATTCGTGTGAAGGCCTTTTCGTAAATCTGGATATCTTCATGACGCCCGGCAATCGGAATCGCCCCGGCGGTGCGGAAGATGAAGTTGAGCACCGGCAGGCGGTAGATCTTGTAGTACATGACAAAGCGAATCGGACGACGCACGGACCCTGCAATCAATAGCGCATCGACAAACGACACGTGGTTGCACACCAGCAAGGCCGCGCCTTCGTCCGGGATCAGGTCGAGTCTTTTATGCTCCACGCGGTACATGGAATGGCTGAGCAGCCAGATCATGAAACGCATGGTGAACTCGGGGACGATCTTGAAGATGTAAGTGTTGACCGCGATGTTGAGCAGCGACACCACCAGGAACAACTCGGGGATCGACAGCTTGGCCACGCTCAGCAGCAGGATCGACACAATGGCCGACACCACCATGAACAACGCGTTGAGGATATTGTTGGCGGCGATCACCCGCGCACGCTCGTTCTCGGCGGTGCGCGACTGGATCAGCGCGTACAGCGGCACGATATAAAAGCCGCCGAATACACCGAGGCCGAGGATATCGATCAACACCCACCAGGCTTGGCCGTAACCGAGCACCGCCAGCCAGTCATTGGCCTGCACGTTCTGCGGGAAGCCGCCAGAGTGCCACCACAGCAGCAGGCCGAACACCGTCAAGCCGAATGAACCGAACGGCACCAGGCCGATTTCCACCTTGCGCCCGGAGAGCTTTTCGCAAAGCATCGAACCGAGGGCGATGCCCACCGAGAACACCGTGAGGATCAGGGTCACCACGGTTTCATCGCCGTACAACCATTCCTTGGCGTAGGCCGGGATCTGGGTCAGGTAGATCGCGCCGACAAACCAGAACCACGAGTTGCCGACAATGGAGCGCGACACCGCCGGCGTCTGCCCCAGGCCCATGCGCAGCGTGGCCCAGGACTGGGTGAAGATATTCCAGTCCAGCCGCAGTTGCGGGGTAGACGCCGCCGCCCGTGGAATGCTGCGGCTGGCCAGGTAACCCAGCACCGCCACGCCGACAATCGCCACCGCCACAATCGGCGCGTAATGGGTAGACGACATCATGATCCCGGCGCCAATGGTGCCGGCCAGGATCGCCAGGAACGTGCCCATCTCCACAAGGCCATTGCCGCCGACCAACTCATCGTCGCGCAGGGCCTGGGGCATGATCGAGTACTTCACCGGGCCAAACAGTGCCGAGTGGGTGCCCATGGCAAACAGCGCCAGTAACATCAATTCGAGGTGGTTAGTCAGGAAGCCCGTGGCGCCAACGGCCATGATCACGATCTCGCCGATCTTGATCGCGCGGATCAATGCATCCTTGTTGAATTTCTCGCCAAACTGCCCGGCCAGCGCCGAGAACAGGAAGAACGGCAGGATAAACAACAAGGCGCACAGGTTGACCCAGATCGAGCGATCGCCGTCGATGGTGAGCTTGTAGAGGATCGCCAGGATCAGCGATTGCTTGAAAATGTTGTCGTTGAAGGCGCCCAGCAACTGGGTGATGAAAAACGGCAGAAAGCGCCGCGTGCGCAGCAAGGTGAATTGCGAGGGGTGGCTCATCGTCCGTGTTCCTGCGTGGCCTTTATTTATCAGGCCACGACTTTACCTAATCCCGCTTACTTATTCGCTAGCCCTGCAATACATGGCGAAACAAAAAGCTCACCTTTATAGGCGCCCTGCACGGTGCGCCTGGCGACGATCAGCCACATCAGCGCCAATGCCAGCACCAGCGCACTGCCAAATACGTAGAAAAATGTCAGATGCAGCACATTCGCCAACTTGAGCGTGGCCAGGGCGTACACGCCCAGGGGGAAGGTAAAGCCCCACCAGCCCAGGTTAAACGGAATGCCAGCGCGCAGGTAACGCAGGGTGATCAGCACCGCGATCAGCATCCACCACAAGCCGAAGCCCCACAGGGTTACCCCCGCGATCAGGCCGATGCCGTTGGCGATCTCGCCGACACCCGGCAAGCCATTGGCAGCGAAGATCGCGGGCGCGTCGCCACCGAGCAGCAACATACCGAGGGCGCCGGTGCCAATAGGGCCGAGCGCCAACCAACTCGACGCGGCCATACTGGCGTGGGGCAATTTATGCAGGGCCATGCGCAACATCAGGATGGTCAGGATGCTGAACGCCACCGGCAGGGAAAACGCCCAGAGCACATAGCTGGTCACCAGCATCACCAGTTGCGAATGAGCGTCCGCCAGATGCGGCGCCAGCAAGCCCCCGCTGGCCGCAGCGACTTCGGCGGCGACCACCGGCAACAGCCACACGGCGGTCATCTGGTCGATGCTGTGTTCCTGGCGGGTGAACATCATGAATGGGATCAATACACCGCAGGCCAGGGCCATCGCGACGTCCAACCACCACAGGGCTTCGACCACCGGGATCACCTCAACGCCCCAGCGCGGCAGGCCGAACAACAGCAAACCGTTGAGAATCGTCGCCAACCCCATGGGAATCGTGCCAAAAAACATCGAAACCGTGGAATGCCCGAAGATCCGCCGCGCCTCGTGGAAAAACATCACCCAGCGCGCGGCATACAAGACGCTGAACAGGATGAACAGCCCAATGGTAAACATCCACAGGCCTTCAGCGATGGTGTGCAATACGGGCAGGTTGACCGGCAATTGCGCCAGGGCCAGAGCCAGCACCCCCGTGCCCATCGTTGCGGCGAACCAGTTGGGGGTGAATTGGCGAATCACTTCCCGGGGACGGGTCAGGTGGCTGAGGGGTTTGTAGCTGATGGTGTTCGAGCAGGTCATGATGAAAATCCTCTTCCTCGCATGAGGTTGAGACCATCATAGAACCTGACCGAATATCTATATAACGGGTAATATCTCTAACTGTTATCTATTTTGCAGATACTCGATTGGCGTGAAGAGTCCTGCACCCTCAACCCCACCAGAGCAGACAGGGCCAGTATGATCAGCGCCGCGCCGTAGCCGTCGGTGGTCACGATCAGGCCGTAACCTCGGATCAGGTTGCCCGCCAGCAACGACGGCAGGCAGAACGCCAGGTAACTGAGCACATAAAACGCCGACATCAACCCGGCTCGCTCATGGGGCAACGCCAGCGGCACCACGCTGCGCAACGCCCCGAGAAAGCCTGCGCCGAAGCCGCTGCCAGCGATCAGAGTGGCGATAAAAAACAACGACAGGCTGGCGCTGTGTACCGCCGCCAGGATCAGCGCCACCCCCACTGCCAGCAATGCCGCGCCAAGGCGCAGCACCTTGTCGGCCGGGCGATTGCGCAAGGTGAAGATCATCAGCGCCCCGCTCAACGTCAGTACCGCGACCAGACCGCCACCGATGAGGTTGGACGTGGACCCCGTCGCCGCCCGCACCAACGAAGGCGCCAGGGACAAATAGAACCCACCCATCGCCCACACCGCCACATCCACCGGCAACGACAACCACAGCGCCCGGCGTGCCTGGGGCGGCACATGCAGGGTTGGCCGCAGCGATGCCCATGCACCCGGAATACGGCTGACGGTTTCCGGCAGGCGCCACACATACAGTGCCTGCACCAACATCAGTGCCAGCAGCGCCGCGTAGATCAACTGCGTCGGCAATGGCGCGAACTCCACCAGCAAACTGCTACCCATCGCCCCGCACGCCATCCCCAGCAACGGTGCCACACTATTGACCAATGGCCCTTGCTGGCGGTCGGTATCCAACAGCGCCGCGCCCAGCACCGCCGTGGCCATGCCGGTGGCAAAGCCCTGTAATGTACGCGCCGCGATCAGCCAGGCCACGCTGTCTTCATTGATAAACAGCAGCATCGCCAACATATTCAGCAGCAGCGCAGCAAAAATCACCGGCTTGCGCCCCAGGTGGTCCGACAGCGAACCCACCGTCAACAGCGCCGCCAGCAGGCTCAGCGCGTATACACCGAAGATCAGCGTGAGCATACCTGCAGAAAAATGCAGGCCTTGCTGATACAGGTGATACAACGGCGTCGGCGCGCTGGACGCGGCCAGGAATGTCAGCAAGGTGATCGCCAGAAACACCAGGCTGGAACGGTGGGAAATAGGACTGGACATCGGCACGCTCCGCTAAAGCTAATATATTGCTTTTGTGGAGTGTGCGACTGGTCAGCGCTTAAAGCAAATTCTTTGTGTTAAGGTCGTAAATATGGCGATTAAAGAAGGCCTCCGCCCGGGGGGCCGTAGTGCCCGGGTACAAGAATCCGTTCATTCGGCCGTGCGTGAGCTGCTCGGAACCCACGAGCGCTCCAGCGTCACCGTGCCGATGATTGCCACTCGCGCAGGCGTCACGCCGTCGACCATCTACCGACGGTGGGGCGACCTCTCCGTTCTCCTGGCCGATGTGGCCCTGGCGCGCATGCAGCCTGATAGCGAGCCGGCCAACACCGGCAGTCTGCGCGGCGACCTGCAAGCCTGGGCCGAGCAGTATCTGGATGAAATGAGTTCAGAACCGGGGCGCAACATGATGCGCGACGTGCAATGCAGCGTGACGCCTGGGTATTGCGTGAGCATCTTGAGTGGGCAGTTTCAGGCGATTGTCGAGCGCTACCCGGATGACAACCCACCCAGCGTCGACCGCCTGATCAACTTGCTGGCGGCGCCGACGGTGTTTCGGATTCTGTTTTCGACGGCACCGTTGGCGGTTGAAGAACTGTCTGCACTGATTGAACTCGCCTTGGGGAGATAAAAGCCTCACTCATAACCCAATGTGGGAGGGGCAAGCCCCTTCCCACACTTTCCCACATGCATTCAGTGAGTTATGTACGCATCCCGCGTCCACTGACCAGCAACTTCGCGCAACCGATATACAAGACGATGGTCGCAACGATCATGAAGGTGATCGCCACGCTGATCTTGATATCCGACACGCCCAGGATGCCGTAACGGAAGGCGTTGACCATGTGCAACACCGGGTTGGCCAGCGACACGGTCTGCCAGAACGGCGGCAGCAAGGTGATGGAGTAGAACACGCCGCCCAGGTAGGTCAGCGGCGTCAGCACAAAGGTCGGGATGATCGAAATATCATCGAAGTTGCGTGCAAACACTGCGTTGATGAACCCCAGCAGCGAGAAGATCGTCGCCGTCAGCACCACCACCAGAATGGTGACCCCGAGGTGATGCACCTGCAGGTGAGTGAAGAACAGCGACAACAGCGTCACGATCACCCCGACCATCAAGCCACGCAACACACCACCTGCGGTGTAGCCCAGCAGGATGGTGTGCGGTGACACCGGCGAGACCATCAGTTCTTCAATCGAGCGCTGGAACTTGCTGCCGAAGAAACTTGAAACCACGTTGCCGTAGGAGTTGGTGATCACCGACATCATGATCAGGCCCGGCACGATGTACTCCATATAGGTGAAACCACCCATGTCACCGATCTGCCGGCCGATCAGGTTACCGAAGATCACGAAGTACAGGACCATGGTGATCGCTGGCGGTAGCAGGGTCTGCGGCCAGATCCGGGTAAAGCGCTTCACTTCACGGTAAACGATGGTTTGCAGCGCGACAAGGTTGGGTTGCAGTTCGGAACTCATACCGCCACCTTCGTCAGATTTTTCTCCACCAGGGACACGAACAACTCCTCAAGGCGATTGGTTTTGTTACGTAGGCTCAGCACTTCGATGTTCTGGGTCGCCAACTGCGTGAACAGCGCGGTGATGCCCATGGCCTTGTCGACCTGGACCTCCAGAGTGTGGCTGTCCAACAGCCGGCTCGGGTAGCCCAGCAGTTGCGGCGGCGCCGACAGATTGTTCTTCAGGTCGAGCAGGAAAGTTTCCACATGCAACTGGCCCAGCAGGTTACGCATGCTGGTGTTCTCGACGATGGTGCCGTGGTCAATGATGCCGATGTTGCGGCACAACTGCTCAGCCTCTTCCAGGTAATGGGTGGTGAGGATGATGGTGATGCCCTTCTCGTTCAGCTCGGTGAGAAAGGTCCACATCGAACGGCGCAACTCGATATCCACGCCAGCGGTGGGCTCATCGAGGATCAGCAGGCGTGGCTCATGCACCAGGGCGCGAGCGATCATCAGACGACGTTTCATACCGCCGGACAATGAACGGGACGGCACGTCGCGCTTGTCCCACAGGCCGAGCTGGGTCAGGTACTGCTCGGCGCGTTCCTTGGCGACTTTCGACGGGATGCCGTAGTAACCGGCCTGGGTCACCACGATATCGAAGGTCTTTTCGAACTGGTTGAAGTTGAATTCCTGAGGCACCACACCGATGGAGCGCTTGAGCGCCGCCGGGGATTTATCCAGGTCATGGCCGAAGATATTCACCGTGCCGCTGGTCTTGTTGACCAGGGTGGAGAGGATGCCGATGGTGGTGGATTTGCCGGCACCGTTGGGGCCGAGCAAGGCGAAGAAGTCACCTTCGGCAACATCCAGATCGATACCACTCAGGGCCTGGAAACCGTTGCCGTAGGTTTTGGTTAGCTGCCGGATGGACAGAGCGGAACTCATATCGGAATACGCACCAAAGAAGGGAATGAAAAGAGTAGATGAGCGCGCAGCCCACGTAGTTCAACGGCGGCGCATGACAAGCATGGTGCTTGCCCGCGCCGCACAAGTACAGTCACCTGTATTAATAGTCAGTATTAAGTCAACGCGGTCATGACCGCTTTGCGATAGGCCGGGCGTTGTTGCAGGCGCTGATACCAGGCTTCAAGATGGGGCATTGCCGGGCGCTCGATGGGCATTTCGAACCAGGCGTAGGCAAAGCAGCCCAAGGGGATATCGCCCATGCCGAAGGCGCTGCCGGACAGGTAAGGCTGCTCGGCGAGGGCCTGGTCGACTGTTTTGAGCGCATCGATACACGCTTGGCGCCCGGCATTGATGCTGTCCCAGTTCTGTTTTTCCGCCGGGGTACGCACGACACCCCAGAACACCGCCTTGAACGGCTCGGCCAGGGTCGAGGTGGTCCAGTCCATCCACTTCTCCGCGCTGGCTCGGGCTTGCAGATCGGTCGGATAAAATTCCGACGCTTGCTTAGCACATAGATAACGCACGATGGTGTTGGATTCCCACAACACAAAGTCATCGTCCTGAATCATCGGCACCCGGCCATTGGGGTTCAACGCCCGGTATTGCGGGGTGTCGACCACACCAAAAGCCCCGCCCGCATCAATCGCCTCATAGTCCAGGCCGAGTTCCTCGGCGCACCACAGTGCTTTCCTGACGTTTGATGAATTTTTACGACCCCAGATCTTCAGCATGACCGCGCCTTATTGTTGATGAACATGGCTTGATGGACGCAGCAGCATACGCCGGTTCACCCGCGGCTTAAATCGCTCTGCAGGTCGCCCAACAGGTTTGGCATGTCGTCGACAAACAGGTGCGGGTAACATTTCTGAATATGGGTGAAGAACAATTCCTCGGGCACATCTGCAAATTGCCCGTGGTCCACCACGTACTCCATCGAGCGCTGGCCCTGGCGATTGAACGCGTGAAACACACTGTCGTTGCGCCCGTCGAAGTCCAACGGCGGAACATCGAATACTTCGCACAATTGCTGATTGAATGCCGGCGTGGCTTTGACCCAGCGGCCGTTCAAGTACAGTTCGGTGTAGCCGTGCATGGCAAACACATCACTCTTGAGCAACGCAAGCAGGCGCGGGGTCGACAGGTGATTGCGCACATCCGCCAGGCCAATGCGCGCCGGGATCCCACAGTGGCGCGCGCAGGCAGCAAGCAAGGTGGCCTTGGGCACGCAGTAGCTCTCACGGGTGGCCAACGCAGAGCTGGCATTCAAGGTGTCTGGATCGCGGCTGAAGGTGTAGGGGTTGTAGCGCACGGCATCACGCACGGCGTAATAGAGACTGACTGCCTGGTCAGTTAAATCCGCACGGGTTCCGCGATGTTTTTCGGCGAACTCCACCACCGCAGGGTGGTCACTATCGATGAAGCGGCTGGGACTCAGGTACGTTTCCATGAGCGCTGTCTCCGAGGGAAGCCTGGAGTCTAACGACAGGTCGGCCGTGGAGATAACGACGAATCGGCCAAATCTCGTAACACCCTGATCACCGCGCCTTCTCGGATGCCGACTAAGCTCCTTGGTGGTTTCGCCCCTGGTTTCACGGAGGATTGAATATGCTGTTGTTGTGGATACTGGTTCTGGTGGTCGGCGTTGCCTACCTGGCACATCGCCGCACCGCGCCCCTGCCCGCCTTGGGCGTGGTCGCCGTCTACCTGCTGGCGATGGGCGCCTGGAGCCATGCACCGGGATGGCTGTTGCTGATCTTCTGGGTGTTGATCGCCGTTGTGGCCGCACCCTTGCTGCTGCCGGACCTGCGCCGCCAATATTTCACCAAGCCACTGTTCAGCTGGTTCCAGAAAGTCCTTCCGCCCATGTCCGAAACCGAGCGCGATGCCATCGACGCCGGCACCGTGTGGTGGGACGGCGAGCTGTTCAGCGGCCGCCCCGATTGGGACAAGTTGCTGGCCTACCCCAAGGTGCAACTGACCGAAGAGGAACAAGCCTTCATCGACGGCCCCACCGAAGAACTCTGCGCCATGGTCAGCGACTGGGAAATCGGCCAGGCCATGGACTTGCCGCCGGCTGCCTGGGAGCACATCAAGACCCACGGTTTCTTCGCACTTATCATTCCCAAGGAGTACGGCGGCAAGGGTTTCTCAGCCTACGCTCACTCCCAGGTGGCGATGAAACTCGCCACCCGCAGCGGCGACCTCGCCTCCACCGTGATGGTGCCAAACTCCCTCGGCCCGGCCGAACTGCTGCTGCACTACGGCACCGATGAACAACGCAACCACTACCTGCCACGCCTGGCCCGCGGCGATGATATTCCGTGCTTCGCCCTAACCGGGCCACTGGCTGGCTCCGATGCGGGCGCCATGCCTGACACCGGCGTGATCTGCAAAGGTGAATGGGAAGGCAAGGAAACCCTCGGCCTGCGCCTGAACTGGGAAAAACGCTACATCACCCTCGGCCCGGTCGCGACCCTGCTCGGGCTGGCCTTCAAAGCCCATGACCCGGACCATCTGTTGGGCGAAGAGGAAGATCTGGGTATCAGCCTGGCGCTGATTCCCACCGACACCCCCGGTGTGGAAATCGGCCGTCGTCACCTGCCGCTCGGCGCCGCCTTCATGAACGGCCCCAACTCCGGCAAGGACGTGTTCATCCCCCTGGAATTCCTCATCGGCGGCCAGGAAATGCTCGGCAAGGGCTGGATGATGCTGATGAATTGCCTGTCGGTGGGCCGTTCGATTTCCCTGCCGGCAGTCGGCACCGGCGCGGCCAAGTTCACCAGCCTGGTCACCGGCCAGTACGCCCAGGTGCGCGAACAATTCAACGTGCCACTCTCCGCCTTCGAAGGTATCCAGGAAGCCCTGGCCCGTATCGGCGGCAACGCCTGGCTGATGGACAGTGCGCGCATGCTCACCGCCAATGCCGTTGACCTCGGGGAAAAACCTTCAGTGCTGTCGGCAATCCTCAAGTACCACCTCACCGAGCGCGGCCGTGAATGCATCAGCCACGCGATGGACGTGCACGGCGGCAAGGGCATCATCATGGGCCCCAACAATTACCTGGGCCGTAGCTGGCAAGGTGCGCCGATCTTCATCACTGTCGAGGGCGCGAATATCCTCTCGCGCAACCTGATGATCTTTGGCCAGGGCGCCATCCGCTGCCATCCGTTCGTGCTCAAGGAAATGGCCCTGGCCGGTCGCGAAGACCATGACCAGGCGCTGAAGGAATTTGACGGCCTGCTGATGCAACACATCGGTTTTGCCGTGAGCAACGCCGCAAGCACTCTGGTACTGAACTTGGGCTTTGGCCGCTTTGAGAAAGCGCCGGGTAACCGCTTGAGCCAGGGTTATTTCCGTGCACTCAATCGCCAGGCTGCGGCCTTCGCCCTGCTTGCGGACTTGAGCATGATGCTGCTGGGCGGCGAGCTGAAACGCCGCGAACGCCTGTCGGCACGCCTGGGGGATGTACTGAGCCATATGTACCTGGCTTCAGCGGCGCTCAAGCGCTATCACGATCTGGATTCGCCGGACCACCTGGAACCGCTGTTCGCCTGGGCCATGGAAGAAAGCCTCGGCGAGTCGGAACGTGCGCTGGATGAGTTGCTGGGCAACTTCCCGAACAAGGTGCTCGGCTGCCTGCTGCGGGTGATTGTGTTCCCGTTCGGCCGTCGCCATACCGGGCCGTCCGATGCACTGGATGCCGAGGTGGCCGCCGTCATCGGCCGCGCCAAAGGCGACCCGACACTGGAAGAGTTGCTCGCCGGCTGCTACCGCCCACAATCGGCGGACGATCCGGTCGGCGCCCTGCAACACGCCTACGACCTGTTGGGTGCCAGCCATCCGCTGCAGAAAAAACTCCACACCGCGCTCAAAAGCGGCCAGGTCAAACCGACGGCCGGCGAGCATGCCATCGACGCCGCGCTGCATGCCAACGTGCTGCAACCGGGCGAGGCGCAGACGTTGCGCGACGCTGAAGCAGCGCGGCGCAAGGTGATCGACGTGGATGATTTCAGCAAGGAAGAACTGACCCAGGCTGAGGGCACAGTCCGCTGATCCCAGCGGTCATATAAAAACGGGCGCGAGGGCTATATACTCTCGCGCCCGTTTTTGCTTTAGAGGACTTATCTCGTGTCCAACGTCGTTGCCGATCATCTCGTCTTGCTCGACCACCTGCGCAGCATCCTGGTTGCCGTCGGCGAAGCCGAACAGGTGCCCGAGGAAAGCCACACCCTGTTCCTGGAGCGCTTCGACGAACTGCGCGCCCTGCTGCCGATTGACCCGATCGAAAGCCAGTACCTGGGCCAGGACCTGATGAGCCAAGTCATTCTGCGCTACCCGCAAATTGCCCACCTGGTGCCACGCGATCTGCTGTGGTTCTTCGGCGGCGATTGCCTGCACTTTATGCCCGACGAAGAGCTGGACCTGTACCAGGCCCTGGAAGAACGTCGTTATGAGGCCGAACAGAACGACGAACCGTTCGACTGGAACCAGGAAAAGCAACTGCTGGCCATGCCCCAGGATCAGAGCAAGCACTGATCAGCCAGCCGTACCAGAGGGCCGACGCAATGTCGGCTCCTTCGCCATACACTCCACCAGATAATCAATAAACACCCGCAGCTTCGGTGGCAGGTAGCGCGTGGGCGAATGCAGCAACCACGCCTCGCCATGGTAGGACGCAATAAAATCCCACCCTGGCAACACCTGTACCAAACGCCCCTCCTCCAGCGCATGGCGCGCCGTAAAGAACGGCAGACTGCCAATCCCCACATGTTGCAACACCGCATCCAACCGCACGCCGGTGTGATTCGCTGCATAACGCCCGTGCACGCCCACGGTCACTGCCTTACCGTCCTGTCGGAATTTCCAACGCGAGTCGCCGGGGGTTTCGCCAAGGTAAATGCAGCTGTGTTCCAGCAAATCGTGGGGATGCTCCGGCATACCGTGATCGGCCAGGTACTGCGGCGTCGCACACAGCAAATGCTCAATCGGCAATAGCTGACGCCCCACCAGCCCCGGCGGCGGGCTGTCGGTGATGCGAATGCTCAGATCAACATTGTCATCGATCATGTCTACCTGCCGGTCCTCTAGGATCAACTGCACATCCACCTTGGGATACCGCCGCAGAAACTCCGGCATATGTGGGTGCACCACAAACCGCCCCACCGCCTTAGGCACACTGACCCGCACCAGCCCCTCGGCCTCATGGGTGAATTGGCCACTTATTTCCATCACCGAACGCGCTGCGCTGACCATCTCCTGGCAGCGCTTGAACACCTCTTCACCGCCTTCGCTCAAGCGCAGTTTGCGCGTGGTGCGTTGCAGCAACCGGGTAGCCAGGGCCTTTTCCAGGCGCGAAATACTGCGACTCACCGCCGAGGGCGAAACGCTCAATTGCCGTGCCGCTCCGGAGAAGCTGCCGGTCTCTACCACCTTGACGAAAATCGCCATTTCCCCCAGCAGCGGTAACGGAAGATTGATGCTCATGACGCACAGGTCCATTGATATTTGAGCGGATTATCACCTATCCAAGCACTATTTATACTGCCCGCAGAACCCTGATGCGGATGTAGAAGATGACCGAGCGCCTGTTTTTCACCCACGATCACCTCAGTGCCGAGCTTGAAGTACTGAGCTGCACGCACTGCGACGACCAGTTTGCGGTCATTTTACAGTCGACGATTTTCCATCCCCAGGGCGGTGGCCAGCCGTTCGACACGGGCTGGCTCGGTGATGCTCAGGTCCTGCGCGTCACTCAGGAAGCTGATCGCGTGGTGCACTATGTCAACCAACCTGTAGCTGTGGGTCCCATCACCGCGCGGGTCGATGAACCACGCCGTACCCTGCACACACGCCTGCATTCCGCCGGACATTTGATCGGCAACGCCGGCGAAACCCTGGGCTGGATGCCGATCAAGGCGCACCACTGGCCGGGCGAAGGCAAGATCACTTTTATCCGTGGCGAAAGCGCGCAAGCCATTGACGCCGAGTCCCTCCAGCAGCGGATCAACCAATGGATCGCCGCAGATTATCCGCGCCATATGGCCCTGGATGACGGCACCCGCGAGGTGGGCTTCGGCGAGCTGCCCACCTACGCTTGCGGCGGTACCCATGTGCAAACACTTGGCGAGCTGGGTGAGGTAACTATCCTGGCCCTGTCGGAAAAAAAGGGCGCGCTGTCGGTGCGGTACAGCCTGGACTAAACCGCGACGATTCTTCGAGCACTGCGCCCAGAGACGCCTCTAAACCGCAGGTTACAGCGCTGCAACGTGCGCATTCGAGGGTGCTATCGAGTTTTTAGATAAGCCTCTTTTTGGCCTCCCTGGCCCACCTTTGCAGTGTTAGTGTGTGGAAATGTTTCTGACACATTGATCAGAAACCCCCTACTCTCCCTTTGCAAAGGAATGCCTCTAACCATGCACTTTCCCCTCAAGCAATTGGCAGCTGCGACCTTGCTCGCGGCGAGCCTTTCGGTGATGAGCACCGCCGTTTTTGCCAACATTACGCCGGAGCAAAGCACGGCAATTCTGAAGGGTTTCAACGAAACGTCAGTTAACGATTTTCGTGGTTTCCTCAGCACCCTGGCCAAGAGCGACCTGGGTAAAACCGCTGACGTGGGCCCGGCCATCAGCGCCTTCCTCGACAACCAGACCCTGAGCGCCGACCAGCAGAACGACATCCATCGCTTGCTGGGCATTTACACCCGAGTGAAGTACGGCAAAGCCGCCCTCGACACCCTGCGCGAACTGGTGGAAATCCCGACCTTCAACGTGGACGGTGTGCCGCAATACAAGAACCCGAAATTCATTCGGATTGCCGACAAGATCCAGGCCCTGGCCGAGAGCTTTGACCTGAATTTCCGTAACGTCGACAACCGCGTGTATGAAATCTCCCTGGCAGGCAGCGGCGACGAGGTAGTGGGTATCCACGCTCACGCCGACGTGGTGCCGGTGACACCGGAAAACTGGGTATTGAAGGACGGCACCCACCTCGATCCCTTCAAGGTCACGCTGATCGGCGACCGCATGTATGGCCGGGGCACCGAGGATGATAAAAACGGCATTGTGGTAGCGATGTATGCCATGAAGGTGATCAAGGAAGAAAAGCTGCCGTTGGCGCGTAATTTCAAGCTGCTGGTGGACACCACTGAAGAAACCTCCGGCGACGCAATCCCTTACTACTTCGAACGCAACCCGACGCCGCAATACAACCTGGCGCTGGACGGCGGCTATCCGGTGGTGATTGCCGAAAAAGGTTATGGCACCGTCATGGCCACTTTCCCGCGCCGTAAAGGGGAAGGCAAAGGTGCAGAAATCATCGCAATGACCGGCGGCATGGCCACCAACCAGATTCCGTCGGCGTCGGTGGCCACGTTCGTCAGCGAAAAACCTGCCGAATTTGCAGCCAGCCTGCAAAACGCCGGCACGGCATACGCCAAGCGCAACGGTGGTGATTTTGAGGTGAGCGCCAAGGTCGTGGGCAAGGATGTCAAACTGACCGTCACCGGGGTGTCGGCGCACTCCTCCGAGCCAGAGGCCGGTATCAACCCGGTGGCGCGCATGCTGGAGCTGATCCACAGCGTCGACGGCAAGATTGCCCTCAAGCACAACCACATCACCGACGCAGCACGGTATGCGTCCGACAATTGGGGCCTGGATTACCTGGGTGGCAAATTGGGCGTGGGCTTCTCCGATGACTTTATGGGGCCGCTGACCACGTCGCTGACCTTTGTCGGGCTGGACGACAACGCCTTCAAGCTGGCGGTCAACCTGCGGGTGCCGAAGGGCAAATCCCCGGAGAAACTCAAGGCTGAGATCGCCGAGAAACTGAGCGCCTGGGACAAGAAGACCAAGGTCAACGTGGACTTCACCTACTCGGTGGCCGAGCCGATGTTCCGCAACCCGGAAGGTGAATGGGTGAAGGCCTTGCTCGCGGTCGCCAGCGAAAACCTGGGCATGGAACATAAATTCGGTACTTCGGCCGGCGCCACCTCGGTCCACGAGCTGCCGAACGGTGTACAGTTTGGCCTCGCGCGCCCGGAAGTGAAGTACACCGGACATACCGACAACGAGTTCAAGACGGTCGACCAGTTCTTGCTGGACTTGCAAATCGTCACCGAAATGATGGGCCGCATCGGCCAACTGCCCACGCTCTGACCCGCGTTCGCGCCCGTCGCCAGGCGGGCGTTGGTGTCTCACTTCAGGGTGTTGCTCAAATCCCAGGCAAAAAAAAGCCACTCGATTGAGTGGCTTTTTTCTTGAATATGGAGCGGGAAACGAGACTCGAACTCGCGACCCCGACCTTGGCAAGGTCGTGCTCTACCAACTGAGCTATTCCCGCAAATGGCGTCCCCTAGGGGACTCGAACCCCTGTTACCGCCGTGAAAGGGCGGTGTCCTAGGCCACTAGACGAAGGGGACACGCTACTGAAACACATGGTGTGTATTTCAGTGCCCAGAGGCCGAATCCGAAGATTAGGCCCTGGTTTCACTCAGTGCCGCCCGAAGGCAACACTGCTTAAAATGGAGCGGGAAACGAGACTCGAACTCGCGACCCCGACCTTGGCAAGGTCGTGCTCTACCAACTGAGCTATTCCCGCAAATGGCGTCCCCTAGGGGACTCGAACCCCTGTTACCGCCGTGAAAGGGC
>NZ_JAMQAU010000027.1:0-49281 GCF_023701505.1 Pseudomonas sp. SR18
CAAAGACGAAGAGACCCCACGTGATGGTCTGACCGTGAGCTTCACCGCTGGCACCAACGCCGACGGCTACTACGCCATCTCCGGCAACAACGTTGTGCTGACCGCGAAAGGCGCCGAATTCGTCAACGCGGGTAACCCGCTGCCGAAAATCGACCTGACCGTCACCGACGCCGGTGGCCTCAGCTCCACTGGCGAAGGCCAGCCGACCGTAACTTTGGTCAACGACGTTCCGGTGATTGATGTAACGCCGACCACCATCGTTGAGAACGCTGCTGAAGCTGGCACCATCGCCGGTACCTTCAACGCCCGTGACGAAGAAACGCCGCGCGATGGTCTGACTGTTAGCTTCACTGCTGGTACTAACGCAGACGGCTTCTACGCCATCTCGGGCAACAACGTTGTGTTGACGGCTAAAGGTGCTGAATTCGTCAACGCGGGTAACCCGCTGCCGAAGATCGACCTGACCGTCACTGACGCTGGTGGCCTCAGCTCCACTGGCGAAGGCCAGCCGACCGTAACTTTGGTCAACGATGTACCGGTGATTGAAGTTACTCCGACCACGATCGAAGAAAACTCTGCCTCAGTCGGCACCGTCGCCGGTACCTTCACGGCCACCGACGAAGAAACTCCGCGCGATGGCCTGACCATCACCTTCACGGGCACCAGCAACGTTGATGGCTACTACAGCATCTCCGGCAACAACGTTGTGCTGACCCAAAAGGGCGCTGATTTCGTTAACGCCGGCAACCAGTTGCCGAAGATTGACCTGACTGTTACCGATCCATCGGGCGCCAACTCCAGTAACAGCGGCCAACCGACCGTCAACCTGCACAACGATGTGCCGGTGATCACGGTTGCAGCTAACACCCTGGAAGAGAACTCGGCTGCTGCGGGCACCGTCGCTGGTACCTTCGTTGCCAAAGACGAAGAAACCCCACGCGATGGCCTGACCATCACCTTCACGGGCACCAGCAACGCCGATGGCTACTACAGCATCTCCGGCAACAACGTTGTGCTGACCCAAAAAGGCGCGGACTTCGTTAACGCCGGCAATCAACTGCCGAAAATCGATCTGACTGTTACCGATCCATCGGGCGCCAACTCCAGCAACAGCGGCCAACCGACCGTCAACCTGCATAACGACGTGCCGGTCATCACGGTTGCTGCTAACACCCTGGAAGAGAACTCTGCGACTGCGGGCACCGTCGCCGGTACCTTCACCGCGACCGACGAAGAAACCCCACGTTCGGGCCTGACCATCACCTTCACGGGCACCAGCAACGCCGATGGCTACTACAGCATCTCCGGCAACAACGTTGTGCTGACCCAAAAAGGTGCTGACTTCGTCAACGCCGGCAACCAGTTGCCGAAAATCGACCTGACCGTCACCGACCCTCAGGGCGCCAACTCCAGCAACAGCGGCCAACCGACCGTCAACCTGCACAACGATGTGCCGGTGATCACGGTTGCAGCTAACACCCTGGAAGAAAACTCGGCTGCTGCGGGCACCGTCGCCGGTACCTTCGTTGCTAAAGACGAAGAAACCCCACGTTCGGGCCTGACGATCACCTTCACCGGCACCAGCAACGTTGATGGCTACTACAGCATCTCCGGCAACAACGTTGTGCTGACCCAAAAAGGTGCTGACTTCGTTAACGCCGGCAACCAGTTGCCGAAGATCGATCTGACCGTTACCGATCCATCGGGCGCCAACTCCAGCAACAGCGGCCAACCGACCGTCAATCTGCACAACGACGTGCCGGTCATCACGGTTGCTGCTAACACCCTGGAAGAGAACTCTGCGACTGCGGGCACCGTCGCCGGTACCTTCGTTGCTAAAGACGAAGAAACCCCACGTTCGGGCCTGACTATCACCTTCACCGGCACCAGCAACGCGGATGGCTACTACAGCATCTCCGGCAACAACGTTGTGCTGACCCAGAAAGGTGCTGATTTCGTTAACGCGGGCAATCAACTGCCGAAGATCGACCTGACCGTCACCGATCCTGATGGCGCGCACTCCAACAACAGTGGCCAACCGACCGTCAACTTGCATAACGACGTGCCAGTGATTGCAATCACGCCTGCCACAATTGTTGAGGACACCGCCAAAGTCGGCACCGTGGCCGGTACCTTCACGGCAAGCGACGAAGAAACCCCGGCCGCCCAACTGAAGATCACCTTCACTACCGGCACCAATGCGGATGGCTACTACAGCTTGTCCGGCAATAGCGTTGTGCTGACGCAGAAGGGCGCGGACTACGTCAACTCCGGTCATCAATTGCCGAAGATTGACCTGACCGTCACCGACGCTGACGGCGCCTACTCACACAGCATTGGCCAGCCGACCGTGACGTTGGTCGACGACACCCCTATCGCCAACAATGGCTACATCCAAGGCAACGAAGACACTTCGATCGAATTGATCTGGGCGAACTTCGGCGTCAGCGATGAAGACTCCGCAAACCCTAAAGTGGTGTTCACCAACCTGCCGGCGGGTTCGATCGAGTACAACGTCAACGGCGTGTGGGTTGCGCTGACCGCGTCTGACCTGAAAACCGCTACCTCGGCCGGCAAGTCGTTCAGCCAGGCTGATTTCGACAGTCACAACGTGCGTTACACCCCGGCGGCCAACGAGTCGGGCGATAACAGCTTCAGCGGCACAGGCGTGGGCAACAAGCAGAGCGATTACACCCAGCTGAAATTCCAGGCTACCGACGGTAATTCCTACAGCGACACCAAGATCATCACCGTGGATATCCACCCGGTGGCGGACGTGCCTGTCGTGGCGGTTGGCGCGTTCGGCGCTGTGCCGACAGGCCTGGTGATCCAGACCTGGACCGGCGGCACCCTGCGCAATGATTTGGGGACCAACGGTAACGGTGTGGCCAATTCCAGCGATCTGATCCGTGTGATCGACGCCAAGACAGCCGCCAGTGCGGCTTCCACCGGTGTGACCAACAACGTCAGCAACAGCAATGTGGTCGATGGCACCGCGACCAAGGTCTCCGGCCTGATCTACCTGGAAGCCGGCAAGAGCTACACCTTCACCGGTACGGCCGACGACAGCCTGGCCATTACCGTGGGCGGCAAGTTGGTTGCCACCGAGACCTGGAGCAAGGGCAGCGCGATTAGCGGGTCGAGCTACACGCCGACCGAGTCGGGTTACTACACCCTCGACATCTACCACTACAACCAGGCCGGCGGGGGCAACTACGACGTCAACGTGTCGATTAACAACGGCGTGTCGATGTCCCTGGGCAACAGCGGCCTGCAGACCTACACCAGCGTGGAAGCGTTGAAAGCCGCAGGTGCAGTGCTCGGCGATAGCCACGTGGTCAATGGCGAAGGCTATTACACCGGCTACGTCTACAACCGTGGCCTGGAAGACACCGCGATCAAGGTCAGCCCGATTACCACCACGTTTGTCGACAACGATGGCTCGGAGTCGCACAAGGTGCAAATCAGCGGCTTGCCTGCCGGTACGGTGATCACCGATGGCACCACGAGCATCACCTCCAATGGCAGCGGCACGCTTTACGATGTCAGCACCTGGAACCTGAAGACCCTGACAGTTACGCCGGCCAAGGATTCGACCGCCAGCTTCGACATCATCGTGAAAGCCACGGCCACCGAGTTGAGCACCGGCGCTTCGGCGGTGACGACCGGCAAAGTGAGCATCGTGATCACGGCGGTCAACGACGCCCCAACCCTGGACCTGAGCACTGCCGACGGTTCGGTCGCTACTGGCTTCAGCACCTCGTACACCGAACGTAGCACCAGCGGTGTTGCGATTACCGGCAGCGTGGCCATCGCTGACGTCGACAGCACCCAAATGCAAAGCGCCACCATCACCCTGAAAAACGCCAGTTCGGGCGATGTACTGAGCTCCAACCTGGTAGCCGTCGGGGGTACGTACAAAGGCATCACCGTGACCAGCGTCGGGACTGACGTCAGCGGCAAGATCGTGCTGACCCTGTCGGGCACGGCGGACGCGGCGACTTACAAGACGCTGCTTGAGTCGTTCCAGTACTCCAGCACCAGCAAGTACCCGACGCTGGGCGATCGCACCATTGATGTCTCGGTGACTGACAATGAGGGTGGCAACAGCCTGAGTTCGTTGGCGGCAACGACCACCATCACGGTCAAGCCTCAGGTCTACAGCCCTGTCACGGAAGGCGGCGCTGCGGTGGACACCATCGACCTGGGTAACAGCTCGGCGAACAATGTCGTGGTGGGTGACAAAGGGGGTATCACCACGCCGGGCACCAACTACAACATCGCGTTCCTCGTCGACACCTCGGGCAGTATAGGTAGTACCGCCATGAAGTCGATCAAGGCTCAACTGGCAAGCGTGTTCGATACGTTGATCGCCAATGCTGGCAGTAAAGATGCGGGCGTAGTGAAAGTGTTGCTGGTCGATTTCGACACTCGGGTCGAGGCGCAGGTCTCGGTCAACTTGGCTGACAAAACTGCCGCCAAAGCGGCCTTGCAGGCGGTATTGACCCAGATGACGTCCAGCTCGAGCGACATGACCAACTATCAGGACGCGTTCAAAGCGGCGACTGACTGGTTCAAGAGCAGCGACGCCACGAGCAACAAGGGCGCAACCAACCTGACGTACTTCATTACCGACGGCGCGCCGAACGTGTACACCGATGTGCGGGGCAACCCTACCCTGGGGACGAAAGACTATTACGGATGGGGGGCGAACGTTAACTTTGACAGTGTCGTCACCAACGCTACCTACGTCTTGGGTCAGAGCAACCCGCTCTATACGAGGGTCAATGGCTCGACGCAACTCATTGTCGATGGCGATGGCAAAGTTTATTCCTACGATGGCTACGGGAACCGGATCTACGAAGGCACCGTGGTGGCCAACAGCAGCGGCGGCTTTGACGTTGCGTCGGTCTACAACAACTCCAACACCGCATTGGCAAACGGCAAGACGGCCTACAACGATCTGGTCAACGCGGTTCCAGGCAAGGTCGTCGTTGAGGCCATCGGTCTTGGCAGCGACATTGATAGCACCGTTCTCAAACAGTTTGATACCGACAAGACGGTCTCCACCATCGACACCGCGAAGCTGGCGGATACCATCACCGGCCACACTGCCGATACCGGTGCCGACAACGTTTCCGGCGGTTCGGGCAACGACATCATCTTCGGCGACCTGATCAGCTACAAAGGCCAGGAAGGCAGCGCGGCGCTCAAGGCATTCGCTGCCGAGAAGCTGGCGACCACCGTCGATCAGATCGACGACCGCACCTTGCATCAGTACATCACTGAGCATGTGCAGGACGTCGGTGCCCTGGCCAACGCGTCGAACATCTACGGCACCAGCGATGGTGGCGACAACCTGATCGGCAACGCCGGCGATGACATCCTGTTCGGCCAGGGCGGTAACGACACGCTCTCCGGCGGTGCAGGCAATGACATCCTGGTGGGTGGCAAGGGTAACGACATCCTCACCGGCGGCGCGGGTGCCGATACCTTTGTGTGGCTCAAAGGCGACACCAACACCAGCGGTGGCTTTGATCGCATCACTGACTTCAAGCACGGCGAAGGCGACAAGCTGGACCTGTCCGACTTGCTGCAAGGCAATAACGACACCAACCTGTCGAGCTACCTGAGGTTGACCACCGACTCGGCGGGCAACTCGACGCTGAGCGTGAGCAGCACCGGGTCGTTTACCGGCACCAACGGCGGCACGGCAGATGTGACGATCAAGGTGGACGGCGCGAGCTGGGGCAGTGGCGCCGCTGCGATCAATAGCCTGATCGCCGGTGGCGACTTGACCGTCAAGCACCACGACTGATCACCAGCGGGGCGTCAATCTTTCGGGATTGGCGCCCCTTTGGCATGCGCTTTGGGGAAATGTGTGTAATCTCTGTGGGAGCCGTGTGCGGCGCCTGCAGGGATTTTTTATTGGGAGAGGGCTGATGTTCTACGTGCAACGCGATCAATACAACGCTTTGGTGCGTGTCGAGGCGCAGGCCTTCGCAGAAGCCACTGAGACGCTACCGGCTGACCATCATGAGATCCAGGCGTGGTTTGCCGACGATGAGATTGAGAACAGCCTAAAGCAGCTCAAGAGCAGTGACCTTGAGATGATCCGCGTACTGGACGACTTGATCCAGGTGCTGATCACCAAGAACGTGATGAGCATCACCGACTTGCCGCCGGCGGCGCAGACCAAGTTCCTGGAGCGTACCCATGCCCGGGCGGCGCTGGGTGGCTTGAGCGAACTGATCAATGACGAAGAAACCGGCCTGATCTGACGCGCACCTCCTTCACGGCGTGAGCGTCAAGGAGGCGTGATTATTCTGAGCTTCACTTCCAGGGCGCCGGTTCACCGACCAGTTGGCCTTGCACCCCTTCAATCCCCATCTCGCGGATCACCCGCAACTCTCCCTCGGTTTCCACGCGCTCGGCAATCAACGGCAGGTCAATGCTGTGGGCTGCACGCTGGATGGCTTCGATAAAGAAGCGTTTGTGGCTTTCCTGATCAATATCGCGGATGTAACTGCCGTCGATCTTGAGGTAGGCCAGGCCCAGGTGCGCGAGGTTGCCGATCATGCTGAAGCGCCCGCCGAAGCGTTGCAGGCCAAGGCTGTAGCCGAGGCCGCGCATGCGCCGGATCAAACGCTCCAGCTGCGTCTGTTCGGGCACTTGTTCTTCACCGATTTCCAGGGTCAGGCGTTCGCCCAACAGCGGGTGTTGGGCCAGGCGTTCGAACATGTGCTCCAGGGCTTGCGGGTCGTTCAGGGTGGCTGCCGACAGGTTCAGCGCGACCGATTGGTTATGCTGGCCCAAGTGGGCGATCACCAGATCGAGCATTACCTGGTCGAGGCGCGCGGTCCAGCCGAAGCGCTCCAGCCATGGCAGGAAATGCCCGGCGGCAATGGTCTGGTCCTGGCTGTCGAGCAGGCGCGACAGCACTTTGTAATGCAGGACCTGGCGGATATCGTTGCTGCTCACCACCGGCTGGAAGAACAGGCGGAAGCGACCCTGGCTCAGGGCGGTGTCGAGCAGGGTGTGCCAGCTGTGCGGGTCGTCACTGACGGTGTCGAGGGTTTGATGGGTCAGGCACACCCAGCTTTGCAGGCTGTTGGCTTCGGCCTGCGTGAGCGCCTGGTCAGCCAGCATCAGCAGGTCTGCCGAGGCGTCGCCGGGGTTGTAAGGGGCCAGGCCGATGTAGGCCACGGTGGGCATGTCGGTGGCGCCGGTTTCATGCAGGCTCTGCAAGGTGGCTTCCAGTTCCTGGGCCAACTGCACGGCCTCGTCACGCACCAGGCCCGGCGCGAGCACGGCAAACTCGCCACCTCGGCTGCGCGTGATCAGGTTGTGGGTTTCCGGGTATTTGGCGCAGGTGCGCACCAGTTGCTGGCTGACGGCTTGCAGCAACTGGTCGGTGCGCTGCCCGCCCAGACGCTGATTGAGGCCACCCAGGTCGTTGACCCGCAGCATCAGCAGGTAGCCTGAGCTGGACTCCTCCAGGTTGCTGACCCGCGATTGCAGCTGCATCTCGAAGTAGCGACGGTTGGCCAGCCCGGTCAGGCTGTCCTGGTAGGACTCCACCCGTAGCTTCTCGCTGCGCTCGGTCTGCTCGTGGAACAGCGCCTTGAGCTTCTCCACCATCTGGTTCATGGCCTGCACCACGCGGCGCAGTTCCGGGGTGCGGGGCAGGTCGGGCAAGCTGAGGAACTCTCGACGCGCGATAGCGTGGGACTGCTCCACCATATAGTCCAAAGGCCTGAGCTGACGACGCAGCAACAGCGCGCCCAGTACCGCACTCACCGCGCCACAGACCAGCAGCCAAACCAGGCTGCCCAGCGCGCTTTGCCAGAGTTTGGCCAGGGCAAACATCGGGTGACTGACCACTTCGACCCGCGCTGCCTGCTGCCAGCCACGGCTGACGATGGCATCGCCGCCGGCCGGCGCGAGGCCGATCATCTTGACGAACCAGGCCGGCACGCTGCTGGCATCCGGCTCGGCGGCACGCTCCACCAGCACCTGGTCATTGCTCAGGTCCACCACGCGAATGCTCGCGTAGTAGCCGCTGTCGAAGATCGAGCTGACCATCAGTTCGGTCATTGCCGGGTCATCGATGTTCGGCGTCAACGACAGGGCCAGCGCTGTGGCCGCGTCCTGCGCGTGGGAGCGCAACTGGTTGACGTACTGGGTACGCGAACTTTCCAGGCTGACGAAGAAGCTACCGCTGAACGCGACCACCAGGAACACGCAGATAGCGATCAGCAATTGTTTGAACAGTGACATCGTAGCTCCTGTTAATTATCCGAACTGGCCGGAAACCCTTCAGCGGTCATTTTTTTCAAGACGTCCAACCAGCGTGATAGACGCTTGGTGTCACCGACTTTTTTGTTCCCGCCTGCGCCGGTCAGCCACAGCCCTTCACCGTTGAACGCGTAGACCGGCAGCAGGTCTGCACGCTGGCTGGCGGGCAAAATGGCGTCCATCAGGCTGTCCAGCACCAGGGGCATGGCTTCGGGGCTGGCATAGTACGTCAGCACCATGTGTGCGCGATTCTGGCGTAAGGCTTTAACGTAGGTAATGCGCAGTTTTTCGGCGGGCACCCCCAAGTGACGCAGGCTGAAGTACTTGGCGATGGCGTAGTCTTCGCAATCGCCAGCGCCTTTCCACAGGGATTGAATAGGGGTCGCCCAATAATCAATTTCGTGCCACAGGTCGATGTCTTCTTCGTAGCGCAACTGGCGGTTGAAGAACAGATTCACCACGTTGAGCTGCTCTGCCTCACTCACCTGCTTCTGCGTCGCCAGCAATTGTTGCCAGGCATCAATGCGCTGGCGCCCCGGCCCCAGCGGCCCATAAAGCGACTCGGCGCGGCGGCTGATCTGGCTGAAATCCCAATCGGCGAGCAAATCGCCCAGCAGGCCGCCACCCAGCAACAGCGTGATGGCGAGGCCGTACAGAATCCGAGGGAGTTTAGAGCGTATCGCCACTGCGATTACCCAAGCTTGCAGCATTGAAGGTGCGGCAATGGTGCGGTGATATAGGGTAAAAAACAATGGCACGATGAAATCACCGCCATTGAATTGTAGTAATAGTCCGTCAGTAAATTGGCTAATTTCCGCTCGTCTGAAAGGCTGGCTCGACTTTCATCAAAATAATGACACTTCCCTAGCGCTGTCACAGAATGAAGCAATGAAAACGCCTACAAAAAGACCTGCGGTGAAGCCGTACCTTGCTGATCTTTCCACGTCTTTATATGGCGCCGTGAAGGAGCTCCGGCCATGAGCCGCACTGATGATCTATTTGCCCTGTTCGGCAAGAGCGTTTCCCGCGACCCCACGGGAAAAAACGCCCGCCTGCATTTTTTTGGCAGCATTCCTTTCGACGATGGCACACGGGTGAATCAGAAAGAGGGTTCGCGCTTTGGGGCCCATGCCTCCCACGCCAATGAACATCACCACCATGAGCCATTGACCGCGCTGCGCCCGACGGTAGTCGCGCTGGTGTCCGTCAATGGCGGCGTTGGCCGCAGTACGCTGGCCACGGCGCTGAGCAGCGGTCTGCAGCGTCTGGGTGAGTCGGTCGTGGCGCTGGACCTGGATCCTCAGAACGCTTTGCGCCAGCACTTCGGTGTGGACCATGAGCTTCCCGGCCTGGCCCGCAGCAGCCTGCTCAACACGCCATGGAACACCATCCTGCAATCGGGTTTTGCCGGTTGCCAGGTGATTCCCTTCGGCGACGCGGACACCCAGCAGCAGGAAAACCTGCAACGCTGGTTGACGCGGGAGCCGAAGTGGCTGGCCCAGCGCCTGGCGGCATTGGACCTGAGCGAACGGCACACCGTGATCATCGATACTCCCGCCGGCAACAACGTCTACCTCCATCAAGCGTTGAGCGTGGCCGATATCGTGCTGGTCGTCGCCCAACCGAACGCCGCCTGTCTCGGCACGCTGGATCAACTGGATGCGCTGCTGGCACCCCACCTTGAGCGTGCACGTCCACCGCGTTGCCACTTGGTGATCAACCAACTGGATGAAAACTCGGCGTTCAACCTGGACATGCTTGATGCGTTCAAGCTGCGTCGCAGTGAGTACCCTTTGGAAGTCATACACCGCGATCCGGCGATCAGCGAAGGCCTGGCCTTTTCTACCGACCCTCTGGACAACGCGGTTACAAGCCTGGCGGGTGATGACATCAACGACCTTTGCCGGTTACTGATCGCTCGCAAAAAACGCCTGTAAAGCGCGGGTTATACGCTTGACGCCAGATGCTTATGCACAATCGGTCGGATGCAGTTGTCATGAAATAGCCGTTTTGTGGAGCGGTTCTCAACACACTGCAACTGCCTGTTTTACCTGCGTTTTATGGTGTGAGTAAAAAATGAACATCGTGGCTTTTGGCCTGTAGCGTAGACGGCTACAGGCTCTGTAAAGAATTCATCAACAGAGTTATCCACAGGCTGGGGTGCGACAATTTCGCCCTTTAATCGCGCTCGGCAAGCACCAACAAGTTGCGCGGTGTCAACGCCGGGTCGCAGAAGCTGCCTACTTCAACCCTGTAGCCACGCTCGCTGAGAAACAGTGCCCGATCCAGCACCAGCCACACTTCCAGCGGGCGCCGAAACAGACCGCGCACCAATTCCAGATTCCTGACCTCAGCCAAACGCTGCCAACCGTGCGCCTCCAGTGCCGCCCAATCCTGTTCGCCTGTGGATAACCCTTTGAGGCCGGCCAGCTCGTGGCAGTAGTCGGCGAAGGGTTTGTCCAGCCAGTGGGCGGGCAGGGACGGCGTGGGCAGGTAGTCGTCGCAGCCGCGTAACTGGCGTTGCAACTGATCGAAACCGAGGCGCCGGGCCATGGACGTGTCCCGTTGCAGGCGCACGCGTTTGCCGGCGGTGACGGTTTCGCTGAGGGGCAGGCCGAGGTCGTCGACCGACAACTGCAAGGTGGAAGCGCGGGCGGCTACGGACAGCGGCTGGTAAGTGTGTGCATGGGTTCGGTTATAGCAGCACGGCGCCAATGCCAGTTGCTTGC
The DNA here is from genome assembly GCF_023701505.1 of Pseudomonas sp. SR18. Lineage (NCBI taxonomy): Bacteria > Pseudomonadati > Pseudomonadota > Gammaproteobacteria > Pseudomonadales > Pseudomonadaceae > Pseudomonas > Pseudomonas sp. SR18. The sequence continues at coordinate 11,028 of NZ_JAMQAU010000027.1, forward strand.
AGCCGGCGGCGCTGGCCACTTGCAGCAGGCGTACGTGCAAATCGCCGCAGGCATGCAGGGCGACGGGGGTGTGTTCGGCGCTGATGGCGACATCGGCCATCACGTCTTGCAAACGATGGGTGACGGGCAGGCCGTGGTGCTCGCTCAAGGCTTGGCCGGACGCGACCAGGGCCGGGTCGTATTCCAGGCAGGTCAGCTGTTGGTCTGTGTGCAGCAGGCGGCGACCAAGGTGGCCTTTGCCGGCGCACCAGTCCAGCCAATGCCGGGGTGTTTGCGCAAAGTGCAGCGCCGCGCCGAAGGCTTCGATCTGTTGCCATTTGCGGCCGGGGACATCGACATTCAGGCGATGCGCGGCGGGATGCAGGGGCTGCGTCGGTAACTTATCCACAGTGCCGAGTTGCAGCGCTTGCAAGGCAATCTGTGGAAACGGCGCGGGAGCGGGCAGCTCATGGGGCTGGTTGTGGCTGGCTTCAGCCTCGGCCAACGAGCGTTGGCGCAGCCACTGGGCCAGCTCGGGGTATTCGCGTTCCCAGGGCAGTTGGCGATGCGTAAAGGGCCGTGGTCGCCACAGCCCTTGATGCTCGATCAGAAACGCATCCAGCGCCCGGAAGCGCGCTTCAACGTCCCTGGCAAGCATCGACGCGGAGCCAGCGTTCCAGCAGTTTGAAGCCGCGTACCAGCAGGAACGAGATCAACAGGTAGAACACGCCGGCGGTGAAGAACATTTCTACCGTCAGGTAGTTGCGCGCAATGATCGTGCGGGCCATACCGGTCAGTTCCAGCAGGGTCACGGTGCTCGCCAGTGAACTGGCCTTGAGCATCAGGATCACTTCGTTGCTATAGGCCGGCAAGCCGATGCGCGCCGCACGCGGCAAGATGATGTAGAACAGCGTTTTGGGCCTGGACATGCCCAGCGCCCGGGCGGCTTCGATTTCCCCAGGCGGAATGGCCTGGATGGCGCCACGCAGGATCTCGGCGATATAGGCCGCAGTGTGCAACGTCATGGTGGCGGTGGCACACCAGAACGGGTCGCGCAGGTATTTCCACATGAAGCTTGAGCGGATGCTGTCGAATTGAGCCAGGCCGTAATAGACCAGGAACAACTGCACCAGCAGCGGCGTGCCCCGGAAGAAGAAAATGTAGGCGTAGGGCAGCGAGCGCACATACCAGCGCTTGGACGAACGTGCGATGCCCAGCGGGATGGCGAGGATCAAACCCAGGATCACGGCGATGCTGACCAGTTCCAGGGTCAGGATGGCGCCCTGGATAAACTTCGGCAGCCACTTGATGATGACTTCCCATTCCATTACGTCGTCCTCACGAAGCCGCGGGCGGCGCGTTTTTCCAGGTAGTGCATGGCCACCATCGACAGTGAGGTCAGGCCCAGGTAGATGAGCGCGGCGACCATGTAGAAAGTGAACGGCTGTTTGGTGACGGTGACGGCGATCTGCGCGTGGCGCATGATTTCTTCGAGGCCGATGACCGTGACCAGCGCGGTGTCTTTCATCAGGATCAGGAACAGGTTGCCCAGCCCCGGCAGGGCGATGCGCCACATCTGCGGCATGATCAAGCGGGTAAAGATGCGGAACTTCGACAGGCCCAGCGCCACACCGGCTTCGCGGTGGCCCTTGGGAATGGAGATGATTGCGCCGCGCAGCACTTCGGTGGCGTAGGCGCCGAAACACAGCCCCAGCGCAATGACGCCGGCGGCGAAGGCGCTCAGGGACAGGTCGGGGATGTTGAACAGCTCACCCAGTTCGCGCATGGCGTTGATGGTGCCGAAGTAAATCAGCAACACCCACAACAGTTCCGGCACGCCGCGAACGATGGTCGAGTAAGTCCCGCCCAGCCATTGCAGAGGCTTGTACGCAGAAGTCTTGGCCAAGGCCCCGGCCAGGCCGAGGACCAGCCCCAGGCATAAGGCCGTGAGCGCCAGTTTGACGGTCATCAGCGCGCCGGCAGCGAGTGCGGGGCCGAATCCGTAGAGATCGAAATTCATGGTGTTTTCATATCGCGGCAGGCATTGCTGGAAGCCGACGCGCTCAAGCGAGCGCGCCGGTCAGGCCGTTCAGGTCATTCGATGCTGAACGGGAAGTACTTGTCGTTGATCTTCTTGTAGGTGCCGTCTGCCTTGATCTCTGCCAGGGCTTTGTTCAGGCGCTCGCGCAGTGGGTCGCCCTTGCGTACGGCGATACCGATTTTGTCGCTTTCTACAACTGGGTCACCCTTGAACTCGTAGGCCGAACCGTCTTTGCTCTTGAGCCATTCGTACTGCACGTACTTGTCGGCGAGAATCCCGTCCAGGCGACCAGAAGTCAGGTCGAGGTAGGCGTTTTCCTGGGTGTCGTAGAGCTTGGCTTCGGTATCCGGCAGCTTGTCTTCCAGGTAGGTACCGGCCAGCGTTGCGCGCTGGGCGCCGATGACCTTGCCCTTCAGGTAAGCGGCGTCGGTCTTGAAGTCTGCAGTGGCTTTAGGTGCGATGAACTGCAGTTTGTTGGAGTAGTACGGGTCGGTGAAGTCGACGGCTTGCTTGCGTTCATCGGTGATGGACAGCGAGGACACCAGGAAGTCGAACTTCTTGGCATTCAGGGCCGGGATGATGCCGTCCCAGTCGGACACGTACACTTCGCACTTTTCGACTTTCATCTTGGCGCACAGGGCGTCGCCGATGTCCTTGTCGAAGCCGACGACGTTGCCGCTGGCGTCTTTATTGTTGAAGGGCGGGTAGGCCGCTTCGATCCCCATTTTCAAGGTTTCTGCCATGGCCGTGGCGCTGAACGCCATCGAGACGGCCGCGGCCAGAAGGAATTTTTTATAGTTCTGCATGCATGTTGCTCCGTTAGCGGTTGCTGGACATGAATTGTTTGCAGCGCGCCGAAAGCGGGTTTTCAAACACCTGCTGTGGCGATCCTTGCTCTTCGATCAGGCCTTGGTGCAGAAACACCACTTCACTGGATACCTGACGGGCGAAGCCCATTTCATGGGTGACCAGCAGCATGGTGCGACCTTCCTCGGCCAGCGCGCGGATCACATTAAGTACTTCCTGGACCATTTCCGGGTCAAGGGCAGAAGTGGGCTCGTCAAACAGGATGACTTTAGGCTGCATCGCCAGGGTGCGCGCAATGGCGGCCCGTTGTTGCTGGCCGCCGGACAATTGCGCGGGGTAGGCGTGGCGCTTGTCGGCGATGCCGACCTTGTCCAGCAGGGCTTCGGCCACTTCTATGGCTTCGGCCTTGCTCTGGCCGAGCACACGGCGGGGCGCCTCGATGATGTTGTCGAGGATGCTCATGTGCGGCCACAGGTTAAAGTTTTGAAACACAAAACCGATTTCGCTGCGCAGGCGGTTGATCTGCTTGCCGTCGGCGGCCATCAACTCACCGTTTTTCGCGGCCTTGAGCTTGAGTTCTTCGCCGGCCACCAGGATTTGGCCCTGATGTGGGTTTTCCAGCAGGTTGATGCAACGCAGGAACGTGGACTTGCCGGAACCGGAGGAACCCAGGATCGAGATCACATCGCCGTCGCGAGCGGTCAGCGAGATACCTTTGAGTACCTCCAGCTCACCATAGCGTTTATGCAAGTTGCGGATTTCAAGCGCGGGCGTGGCCTCGGCCATGTGCGGTCCTCATTGTGTTCGTTGCGATCCTGCTGTTGGGACGCCTTCCTGGCGAGGCGCCAAGCTAGCATAGCGCCCGGACGACACCAACAGCCCCGCGGAGGGTAAACAGACGGTGTGCGGCAGGGTGTCGCATCGGCACAGCAGCGTGTCGCGCCATCAACAACCGAACAACCGTTTGATCCCGGTAAACCGCAGGCTTCGCGTAAAAAAGGGCGCGATGGTGCCAGCTTTGGCCGGGTGTTGGAAGGGTTAAACGGGCAAACGGTAGCTATCAGCCCCTTTATGGCGCGTCGCGTACTTCTTGTGTGTGTTTTTGGTGCGCTGGTTCGTCTTGAATGTGAGTCGCGCGGTAACGCTATAGCGGAATGCCATTATTATCAATGAGTTGCAATGGCCGACGAATCGTCCTACAGCCCGCGTCAATCGCGACTTCGTAACATTTTGGCGCAGATCTTGCGTAAAAAATAAAGAACGCCCTGTTGGTTTCTTTTCACGAGGAAGATCCCAGGCCGGGCGAACCGTTTTCGCAATTCCTCGCAAAGGTGTGTCAATGAGTAGTACGCAAAGCTCCAATGACCTCGAACAGGGGCTCAAACCGCGTCACGTCACCATGCTGTCGATTGCCGGCGTTATTGGTGCCGGTCTGTTTGTTGGCTCCGGCCACGCGATTGCTGCCGCCGGCCCCGCTGTCCTGTTGGCGTATGCCGCTGCGGGTACGCTGGTGGTATTGGTGATGCGTATGTTGGCCGAGATGGCCGTGGCGTCGCCGGATACCGGTTCGTTTTCCACCTATGCCGACCGTGCGATCGGTCACTGGGCCGGTTTCACCATCGGCTGGCTGTACTGGTGGTTCTGGGTGCTGGTGATTCCGTTGGAAGCCAACGCCGCTGCGACCATCCTCCACGCTTGGTTTCCGGATGTGGCCATCTGGGCCTTTACCCTGATCATCACGTTGTTGCTCACGGCGACCAACCTGTTCAGCGTGAAGAACTACGGCGAGTTCGAGTTCTGGTTTGCGCTGATCAAGGTCGTGGCGATTGTGGGCTTTGTGATCCTTGGCCTGGCCGCGATTTTCGGCTTCCTGCCGACCAGCCAGGTCAGTGGTGTTTCACACCTGTTCGACACCCAAGGCTTTATGCCGAACGGCATGGGCGCCGTATTGGCTGCGATCCTGACCACCATGTTCTCGTTCATGGGCACCGAGATCGTCACCATTGCAGCGGCTGAATCGAAGAACCCAGGGCAGCAAATCACCAAGGCCACCAATTCGGTGATCTGGCGGATTGGCTTGTTCTACCTGTTGTCGATCTTCATCGTCGTGTCCCTGGTGCCGTGGAACGATCCGAGCCTGGCGGCGGTAGGTTCCTACCAGACTGTGCTGGAACGCATGGGTATTCCGAATGCCAAGCTGATCGTCGACCTGGTGGTATTGGTTGCCGTGACCAGCTGCCTGAACTCGGCGCTGTACACCGCTTCGCGCATGCTGTTCTCCTTGGGCCGTCGCGGTGATGCACCGGCTGTGGCCAAGCGCACCAACAAGAGCGGCACGCCTTACTGGGCGGTGTTGCTGTCCACCGGTGCTGCGTTCCTGGCGGTGTTTGCCAACTATGTGGCGCCGGCGGCGGTGTTCGAATTCCTGCTGGCCAGCTCCGGCGCCATCGCATTGCTGGTGTACCTGGTGATCGCGGTGTCGCAACTGCGCATGCGTCAGAAGCGTACGGCGGCGGGCGAGAAAATCGTCTTCAAGATGTGGCTGTTCCCTGGCCTGACCTATGCGGTGATGGTGTTTATCGTGGGTACGTTGACCATCATGCTGTTCCAGGAAGCGCACCGGGTCGAGATTATCGCGACGGGGGTTTTGAGCTTGCTGGTCGTGGTCGCGGGGTTGGTTGTGGCGAGCCGTCGCAAGGCGCAGAGAGCCGGCGCTGCGGTGCTTAACTGACGAAATGCGGTAAAAAATGTGGGAGGGGCGGTGCGACGATTCGACTTGCCCCCTCCCACATTGGGTTCTGCGTCAGTCTTGCGAGTTGGTCAGCGCTTGGGACGCCGCCAGGTAATCCGCCTGGAACTCTGGCGACTCGATCCACGCCAGTGCCGCCGCTTCATCGTCACTGTCCGTGGCCCACTGCCGATACTCGATCAGCGCCGCCAGGATAAAGTCCGTGGCTTCTTCTTCGCCTTCCTGTTCCAGCACCAGCGCCAGCAGCGGGTGTGCCAGGAATGCTGCGCACAATGCCTGTTGGCTGGTCTCGCCAGCGGTGCGCATCTCCACAAACAGCTCGGTCAAGTCCACCGACTCAAGGTCAATGCGGCTGTCATCACCTGCAAACGCATCCGGCTTGGTCGCCACGGCGCGTTGAGTACGGTTTTGCTTGGCCTTGGTCTTTGCCCGCTGGGCACGTTTTTGCTGCTTGTTCGGCGAGGCCATGGGCTCAACGTCCTAAGGTTCTGGATCTGGGTGGGTATTGAAGCGCAGGTTGGGGCAAATCCCAAGGGTTGCGGGTGTGTTTCGTCATGCGCAGCCCTGTGCTCCAGTTTTATTTTTTAGTAACCGTTAACCGATTTGCCAGCACTTGTCTGAGCTTTTGCTGGGTCATTAACCTCCGACGCTCGCGCCACTCGTTGGACGGACCGTGGATCGTTTCGGCGTGCGGCTTTGGAAAAACCACACATCTGAGAGAGACGACAGCGAACCATGCACAGATTAGACTGGCAGGCATCCAATACGGAGGTCTCTATGAGCATCCCACTTTCTCCTATCGTTTCGGAGTTTGAAACAGAAGAGCAGGCCGCGAGAATGGTTGTTCATTCCAATTATTTGGTGATCTGTCGAGTGATAGAGCAAGTCGAGATACTGGCGGTGCTGCATACTCGTCAGGAATATCCCTCGGATGCTATTGGGTTGCACTAGTTGGCCTCGCGCCATTAGGCGCATAGGCTGGTGTCTCTGCAGTTTTCTTGAGTGCACCCATGAACCGCGACACCCTCGAACACCACCAGATCCCCCTCTATTTCCTCACCGTCCTCCTGGCTGCAGTCGTTGGCCTGCTCGCGCCTTTATCGGCTCACACTCTCAGCGTATGGATCACGCCCGTCATCGCGATACTGATGTACGCAATGTTCCTGCAAATCCCCTTTCTGGACCTGCGTACAGGCTTGGGCAACAAGCGCTTCCTATCGGCGTTGTTGCTGGCCAATTTCATTCTGGTGCCGGTGCTGGTGTGGGTATTGACCCGTGGCCTGGCGGAGCGCCCGGCGTTGCTGGTGGGAGCGTTGCTGGTGTTGCTGACACCGTGCATCGATTACGTGGTGGTGTTCACTCACATCGGTAAGGGTGACTCGCGATTAATGCTGGCGGCCACGCCGCTGCTGCTGTTACTGCAGTTGGCGCTGTTGCCGGTGTACCTGGGTTTGATGTTGGGCACGCAGTCGCAGTTAGTGGTGCAGGTGGGGCCGTTTATCGAGGCGTTCGTGTTGCTGATTGTGCTGCCGATGGTGCTCGCGGTGCTGACGACTGCGCTCGCGCGGCGCTCGACGGTTATCAGCGTTTGGAATGACGCATGGGCTTGGTTGCCCGTGCCTGCGATGGCGATGGTGCTGTTTGTGGTGATCGGCTCGCAAATCACCTCGGTGGTGCGTGATATAGGCCTGCTGATGCCGGTGATCCCGATTTATGTGGCCTTTGTGTTGCTGGCGCCGCTGATGGGGATGCTGGCGGCGCGGCTGTTCGCGCTACCTGCGGTCACGGCGCGGGCGGTGACGTTCAGCGCCTCCACGCGCAATTCGTTGGTGGTTTTGCCGCTGGCCCTGGCCCTGCCCGAAGACGTGCGCGGGTTGGCCGCCACGGCGGTGATCCTGCAGACCTTGGTCGAGTTGGTGGCCGAGTTGATCTATGTGCGCCTTATTCCTCGGCTGGTGTGGCCCGCAGGTCGGTAACCGGGTGAATGTTCAGGTCTGTTCAGGCGCTATTCAGGGGTGTGCTCGGCAACATAAGTCGGCGCTCCCCACCTGACAGGTCTACCGATGGATCACCGCAACCGTTTTCGCCTGGAATCCCTGGGCATTTTCCTGTTTGCCCTAGTGCTGTTCACCTTTGGAATCTGGGATCAGCAGCCCCAGGGATTTGACGGGCGCTGGGCGCTATTCCTGCAGGAAATGTTTCGCCATGGCGCGAGCCTTTTCCCTACCACCTACGGCCAGCCCTACGCGGACTACCCTGGCACCGCGACCTTCTTCAGCTTTGTGTTTGCCCGGTTATTCGGTGCGCCCAATCACTTGGCGAATGTACTGCCCACCGCAATGGCGTCCGCCGGGGTGGTTGCGCTGCTGTATCGCTTGCTGGTCCCTGCGAGTCGACAGTGGGCACTGCTCGCCGTTTTGTTGACCTTGCTCACCACTCAACTGCTGGAGAAGTCCCGTTCAGTGTGCCTGGACCAGATGGTCGCGCTGCTCTGCGTGGGCAGCTTCTACCTGCTGCACAGCGGCGAGCGCGTGGGTTCGCGACTGAGGCGGTTGGCGGTGTTTCCGTTGTTCGTCCTCGGCTTTGCCGTGCGTGGGCCATTGGGCTTGATTGAGGTCTGCGGCGTGGTCTGTGTGTATTGGGCGCTTGGCAAACCTGGGGCGCGGGTCAGGCAAGTGCTGGTTCACGGCCTGGTTGGTCTGGCGTTGTTGGCGGCCTGTTGGTGGCTGCTGATAAAGCTGGCGCGCATCAGTGGGGGTGATGCATTTGCCGATGAGGTGTTCAAGATGCAAGTGGGCGGGCGCCTGGATGAAAGTGGCGAGCCGTTCTATTTCTATCTTCAATTGAGTTTGTATCGCTACTTCCCTGTGGTGCCGCTGGCGCTGGCCACGTTGGTTGCGTTGCGTCATCGCTGGCACGAACGGTTTGATGGGCACGTGCAATTGGTTGTGCGGCTTGGTGCCTGCGGGTTGATGATTCTGCTCGGGTTGTCGCTGCCGCACTTCAAGCGCGCCTATTACATCTTGCCGATGGTGCCGATGTTTGCCGCTGTCGCTGCCTATGGGCTCCTTCAGGCGCAAGGGTGGCTTACGGGCGTGCGCCGATGCTACGAAGGGCTTGTCGCAGCGCTACCGGCGTTGTGTGTGGTTGTAGTCTTTGTCTGCCGGCATGGGTGGCAGAAGCACGGTTACTGGCCAGACGTTTCGCTGCCGTTACTGGTCGGCGTGCTGGTGGTGCTGCAAGTCGCTGCGTTGATTGCTTGGCGGCGTTTGGGGCGGCTGGTGTCGCTCAGCTTGATTGCACTGGCGGCGCAGTGGTTACTGCTGGTGGCTGTGGTGGAGCCGGCCAAGGACTTGCAGTTCGATACCCGGCAGTTTGTCAGCCAGGTTGAAGCGCTGCGTGCAACGCAGCCGGGCCCTCTGGTGTTTATCGACCTCGGCCGGGATACCTGGGCGGTGCGCTACATGATGAACCTGGATCACGACGAGCAGCCGGTGTTCATCGGCGGTCATGAGCTTGGGCAACTAGCCGATGTACCTCGGCCAGCCTGGGTGGTCGTGGCGCGCAAGGAGACCGCGTTGCTGGCGGGGACGCCGTTGGAGCACCAGGGCCCGGATTTTGAAGGTCGGTTAAACGACAATCCATTGATGGTGTTTTTGTTGAGGTGAGTCAGCCAGTCAGCAAAAAGCCTGCGTTCAGCAGGCTTTTTGTCGAATACGGTTTACGCGGTTTCCAGCTGAGGGATCTGCATGCCGATCTTGGCCGAGGCAAAGTTCATGTCGCCGCTGGCGATGGACTGAGCCTTGAAGCCTTGGCCGATCAGATCCTTGATGTAGAGCTTGTTGTAGATGAACGCGAAGACGATGTTGCTGACGCCCATGGTGATCATCGCAATGACGAACTGGATCAAGCCATATTTCACGTCGCCGCGAAACAGTGCCGGGAAGCAACCGAAAAAGAAGGTTGTCCACGAAAAGCCGACTGGAGCTTCCTTCATCGCGCCCGTATTCGGGTTTTTGAAAATGATCGATGTGTATGCCATTTATTTCTCCATGTGCCCGTATGAGTAAGCGATACGCCGGGCTGCGCGTCGCCGGATGATGTGTCCTTGTTCCGCTGCTCTTGCGCGCACGCTCTCACCGTTTGGGCATGACCCAAGATGGTGTCGAAGCGGGGGTGTGGAGTTGCAGCGTTTTGGGCGAGGAGCGCGGGGATACTGGATCCGCCGTCGTTGCCTGTTCCGATGCTACGTGGCAATGGCTGACGGGTTACAGGAGGGATGCATCCGCATACTGTTAATCGCCTACCTTGGCACATTTTGAATCATATCATAGCGCTACTAGTGCGCGGGGTAACGGGACAGGGCATTGGGGGTTAAATCCCAGGCAACAAAAAACCCGCACTTGGCGGGTTTCTTGTGTGTTTCAGATGACGTTTGCACCACCTGAAACTAATTAGTGGTGCCCAGAGACGGAATCGAACCGCCGACACGGGGATTTTCAATCCCCTGCTCTACCGACTGAGCTATCTGGGCAACGGGGCGCATTAAACGGGTTTTTCAGGGGGTCGTCAAGCAAGTTTTCAAAAAATATTTAATTATTACCGTCGCTTACGAGTCGACCCCGGTTTTTGATCAATTATTGAGCAGGTGGAACGTAGCCGTCGGCCTTGGCGTATTCCTCGCCGGAAAAGAACTTGTCCATCTCGCCCGCCAGGTATTTGCGGTCTTCGGCGTTCATCATGTTCAGGCGTTTCTCGTTGATCAGCAGGGTCTGGTGTTTGAGCCAGTCGCCCCAGGCTTTGGCGGAGACGTGGTCGTAGATGTCCTGGCCCTTGGCGCCTGGGTACGGAGGGCGTTCCAGGGCTGGCAGTTCTTCTTTGTACTTGCGGCACATTACGGTGCGGGTCATGACGACACTCCTGCGTTCAATACTTCAGCCGCGCGCTTCAGCAGTTTCTTCACCGGGGCGGCAAGGCCCAGGCGCGGCGGGGTGGCGAGGTTATACCAGAGCCAGTCGGCCTCGGCCACGTGATGGGCGGATTCCTCGACCTGGACCAGCCAGGGTTCGATGGCCAGCTGGAAGTGGCTGAAGGTATGGATCAATCCTGGCAGCTCCTGGTGCTTGCCCAGTTCGAGCGCATGCTGGATGGCCAAGTGATCGAGGTCTTCCAGGTTGTCCAGCTCCGGCAGGCTCCACAGGCCGCCCCACAAGCCGGTGGAGGGGCGACGGTAAAGCAGGATCGCGCCCTCGGCGTTGGCCAGCATCGGCATCAGCGTGCGCTTCTGCGGGATGGTCTTGCGCGGCTTGGGGATCGGGTAGCGTGTCTCCAGGCCGAGCATGTGGGCTTCGCAGCCTTTTTCCAACGGGCACAGCAGGCAGCTGGGTTTACTGCGCGTGCACAGGGTGGCACCCATGTCCATCATCGCCTGGGTGTAGGCATTGACGCGATCATGGGGCGTGAAGCGTTCTGCGGTGGCCCACAGCTGCTTGGCTACCTTGGGTTCGCCTGGGTAACCCTCTTGTGCGGTAAAGCGCGCCAGTACGCGCTTGACGTTGCCGTCGAGGATCGGCGCGCGAAGGCCCATGCTCAGGCTGGCGATGGCGCCGGCGGTGGACAGGCCGATGCCGGGCAGTTCGGTGAGCTTTTCGACATCCCTGGGAAACTCGCCACCGTATTCGGCCACGACGATCTTCGCGGTCTTTTGCAGGTTGCGCGCCCGGGTGTAGTAGCCAAGGCCGGTCCACAGGTGCAGCACTTCGTCCTCCGGCGCAGCGGCCAGGGCTTCGACCGTTGGCAAAGACGCCATGAACCGGTCGAAGTAATTGAGCACGGTGCTCACCTGAGTCTGTTGCAGCATGATCTCCGAGACCCACACCCGGTAAGGCGTGATGCCCTGCTGCCAGGGCAGGTCATGGCGACCGTGGCGGTCGTACCAGTCGAGCACCGCCTGTGAAAACTGCTCGTTTCTCATCGCTTGAACAGGCCCTTCAATGCATCTTTCAATTGCGGGTTTACCTTGTCGAGCTTCTCTTCCAGCTTCTCGCTGAGCTTGTTACCCGCCGCCTTGATCGCGACCTGGCTCAAGCCGTCCTTGTCCAGGCGGCAGGCCTTGGCGCCCAGTTCCAGCGGGCCACGGCAGCGCAGCGGCACTTCGATGTTGCGGAAGTTGGAGCCCACTTCGCAGGCCGGGTCCGGCACTTCGCGCTGGTCGCCTTCGACGATGATGCCGACGCGGTAGTCCATGCCCAGTACGCGCAGGTCGATATCACCGTTGCCGTTGATCGCCAGGCCGGGGATGCGCACTTTCAGGTCGGGGTTATTGGCCACGCCGTTACGGAAGCTCAGGTTGCCCTTCAACTCCTGGAAAGGCGTGTCTTTGCCGCGCTGTTCGCCGCTCAGGGTTTTGCGATTGAGCATGGCGATACCAGTGCACAGTTGCTGTTCAAGGTTGGCATTGAGCAGCACACCGTTGTTGATCACAAAGCTGGCGGTACCGTTGAGGCTGTCGATCAGCGCCTTTTGGCTATTGCCACGGCCGCTGAGGTTGCTGTCGAGAGTGACCTGGCCTTTTACGGGCGGCGTTTGCCCCTGGGCTTGCAGGATGCGTTCGACCGGGACCTGCTTGATCCGGCTTTGCAGTGCCAGCACTGGAATGTCCTGGCGCACATCGAGCGTGCCGTTGGCCTGGAAGCTGCCGTTGTAGAGGCCACCGCTCAGGGTGTCGAGCTTGAGTTGGCCGTCGATGCCGGACGCTTTGAGCACGGCATCCTGGATCGGCAATTTGCTCAGGATCAGTTGGCCGAACGCAAGGTCGGCATTCACGTCCAGCTTGCGCAGATGGGCCAGGGGCAGCAGTTTGTCAGTGCTCCAGGCGCCTTTTGTCGGTGCATCCGGCAGCGGTGTGGTCCCGCCGGCCGCCATGGCGCCGGCTTCGCTGTTCTGTACTTCAGCCTGGCGGGCGGCGGTCGCGCCCTTGGCGGATTCGGACTTGGCCGGCAGATAGTTGTCGGCGTTGAAGGTATCGCCCTTGAGTTGCACGCGCAGCGACTGCTTGGCGAAATCATCCACGGCGACGCGGCCGGTGAAGGTGCTGCCGTCGAGCTTCAGGTTCAGGTCTTCCAGGGCCAGGCTGGTCGGCGTGCCCTGGAGGCGGCTGACCAGTTCGACCTTGCTCAGGCTGCCTTCGGCCATGGGTGGCAGGGGGTTGCCGACGCTGTCGAGGAACTTGGCCAGGTCGAACTGGGCGATGGACAGGGCGCCACTGAGCTGCGGGGTTTTGTCCAGATCATTGACCTTCAGCTCACCCAGTGCGCGCAATTGGTTGGCCGAGAGTTTCAGGTTGGTCCATTCGGCGATGTTAGCCGCCTGGTCCACCAGCAACTGGCCCTGGGTGGAAAAGGTCACGGTCTTGCCTTGCAGCGGTTCGCCGGTGGCTTCGCCGCTGATGCGCATGTCTTCAAACTGGTAGCGCTTGAGGGCGCGCTGGATGCGCAGATTGCCGTTGAGCTCGGTCTTGACGCGCATCACCGGCTGGTTGCTGCCGAAGAATGCGGTGAGCTTCACCGGAATGCTGGCGCCTTCGTGCACGGCGCCGGCGCTCAACTGGATGCTTTCGGCACTGAATTGCTTGCCGGTCTGCTCATCGTTGTATTCAACGCGGGCGTTGTTGATTGTCAGGCTGTCGATGTCCAGGCGGATCGGCTGTGCAGGCTTCTCCGGCTTGGCTTCGGGTGCCGGCTCTGCTGGAGCTGGCGCAGTGCTGGCGGTGGCATCGGGCACATTCTTGCCGATGTCTTCCCAGTTGCCATGGCCCTGCTTGTCGCGGTTGAGGCGCAGGTTGAGGCCTTCGACACGTACATCGCTCATCTGCACTTCGCGGCGCAGCAGCGGCAGTACGCGCACCGACAGGCCGAGCATCTGCAGGTCGGCGAAGGGCTGGGTTGGCGCGGTCAGGGTCGCCACGCTGGCTTCGTGCAGTTCAAGGCCGAGCCAGGGGAACAGGCTCCAGCCGATATCGCCATTGAGCGTCAGCTCGATGTGGGCCTTGTCGCGGGCAATCTGGCGAATCTCTTCTTTGTAGTCGTTGGGATCGAAAAGATGGGTCAGGGCAAAGCCCAGAGCCACGATGATCAGCAACAGCCCGAGAAGTACCAGACCCAGGATTTTGCCGAACGCTTTCATGGGCGAGTCCTTGTATGTCGATTTCAAAATTTAGCCGAAGAGTATAACGCCCGATGGCCGGCGTCAGGTCACCGATCGTTACATTGTATCTACGGGCGCGGAGGGCGGGATTCTGGCGTCAATAAAAGAGAATTTCCTGAAAAAGTGATATCAGTTTGGTTTTTCTCGCGTCCGCAGGTGCTAATCTCTGCGCGTTCGTCCGCCTTCTGCGACGTATCGTCGCGCCAAAATGGAGCTTCACTCAACAAAAACGGCCACGCTCTGCGTGCTAGGCCGAGGGGGAGAGCGCCTGACGGACGCATACCAATAACTGGGGGAAACACCAATGAGCACTAGCACTGTGGCCGGTTCTGCCGCCGCACAGCCGGCGTTCCTGTCCAAGGAACGCATCATCGCCAAGCCCGGGTTCAACCGCTGGCTGGTTCCACCGGCCGCCCTGGCCATCCACCTCTGCATCGGCATGGCCTACGGTTTTTCGGTGTTCTGGCTGCCGCTGTCCAAGGCGCTGGGTATCACCAAGCCGGTTGCCTGCGCGCCGGACATGAGCTTTATCGCCCAAGTCTTCTCGTCCCAGTGTGACTGGCCTATCTCCATGCTGGGCTGGATCTACACTCTGTTCTTCATCTTCCTGGGCTGCTCGGCAGCGATCTGGGGCGGCTGGCTGGAACATGCCGGGCCACGCAAGGCCGGCGTTGTATCGGCGCTGTGCTGGTGCGGTGGCCTGTTGATCTCGGCGTTGGGCATCTATACCCACCAGATCTGGTTGATGTGGATCGGCTCCGGCGTGATTGGCGGTATCGGCCTGGGCCTGGGCTATATCTCGCCCGTGTCGACCCTGATCAAGTGGTTCCCGGACAAGCGTGGCATGGCCACCGGCATGGCGATCATGGGTTTCGGTGGCGGCGCGATGGTCGGTGCACCGTTGGCCGCAGCGCTGATGGGGCACTTCGCTTCGCCGACCAGCGTGGGCGTATGGCAGAGCTTCCTGGTGATGGCGGCGATCTACTTCGTGTTCATGATCGGCGGCGCACTGTCCTACCGCGTGCCACCAACCGGCTGGAAGCCTGAGGGCTGGACCGCGCCGGCGAAAAAAGCCAGCAATGCGATGATCACCCACCGTCACGTGCACGTGAACGTGGCCTGGAAAACCCCGCAATTCCGCCTGGTATGGCTGGTGTTGTGCCTGAACGTATCGGCCGGTATCGGCATCCTCGGCATGGCTTCGCCGCTGCTGCAGGAAGTGTTTGGCGGCAAGTTGCTGGGTGTGGACGTGCCCTTCGGTCAACTGGACGCCGGGCAGCTGGCGTCGATCGCGGCAATCGCGGCGGGTTTCACCGGTCTGCTGAGCCTGTTCAACATCGGTGGCCGGTTCTTCTGGGCGTCGTTCTCCGACTACCTGGGCCGTAAAAACACCTACTTCGTGTTCTTCGCCCTGGGCTTTGCCCTGTACGCGCTGATCCCGAACCTGGGTCACCTGGGCAACGTGGCGCTGTTCGTAGCGGCGTTCTGCGTCATCCTGTCGATGTACGGCGGCGGTTTTGCGACCGTCCCGGCTTACCTGGCCGATCTGTTCGGCACCCAGATGGTCGGCGCGATCCACGGTCGCCTTTTGACCGCCTGGGCTGCGGCGGGCGTATTGGGCCCGGTGTTGGTGAACTACTTGCGTGAGTATCAACTGAGCATCGGCGTTGAACGTGCTGCGGCCTATGACATCACCTTGTACATCCTCGCCGGCTTGCTGGTGCTGGGCTTTATCTGCAACCTGCTGGTGCGTCCAGTGGCCGACAAGTACTTCATGACCGACGCGGAACTTGCCGCCGAACAGGCGCTGGGCCATGACAAAGGTGCTGATGCCAGCACATCCCTGGAGTGGAAAGCAGCTCCCGGCACGGTGCCAATGGCGATAGCCGCCTGGCTGGTGGTGGGTATTCCGCTGGCGTGGGGTGTGTGGGTGACCCTGCAGAAGACGGCTGTACTGTTCCACTAACACTGCAAAACCCTTGTGGGAGGGGGCTTGCCCCCGATAGCGGTGGATCAGTCACTGCATTACTGACTGAGACTCCGTCATCGGGGGCAAGCCCCCTCCCACATGTATACACATGTCTATCCCCCGACATTCCTCGCTCAACTCGTCAGTCTTATCCCCTCCGATGTTTCTGTTTAGCGCCCGCGCCCCTATAATGGCTGCCTTTTTCGCCCAATGATTTTGCGGAGCTGGTGATGGCCGAACGTAAGGCGTCCGTCGAGCGCGACACTCTGGAAACCCAGATCAAAGCCTCGATCAACCTGGATGGCACCGGAAAGGCCCGATTTGATATCGGTGTACCTTTTCTTGAGCACATGCTGGACCAGATCGCCCGTCACGGGCTGATCGACCTGGATATCGTCAGCAAGGGCGACCTGCATATCGACGACCACCACACGGTGGAAGACGTAGGCATCACCCTCGGCCAGGCATTTGCCAAGGCCATCGGCGACAAAAAAGGCATCCGTCGCTACGGCCATGCCTATGTCCCGCTGGACGAAGCGCTGTCGCGCGTAGTCATCGACTTCTCTGGCCGCCCAGGCCTGCAGATGCACGTGCCCTACACCCGCGCCACCGTGGGCGGCTTCGACGTCGACCTGTTCCAGGAATTCTTCCAGGGCTTCGTCAACCATGCACTGGTCAGCCTGCACATCGACAACCTGCGCGGCACCAACACCCACCACCAGATCGAAACCGTGTTCAAGGCCTTCGGCCGTGCGCTGCGCATGGCTGTAGAGCTGGACGACCGCATGGCCGGGCAAATGCCCTCGACCAAGGGCGTTCTGTAATGCAGACGGTCGCGGTTATCGATTACGGCATGGGTAACCTGCACTCGGTGGCCAAGGCCCTCGAACACGTGGGCGCCGGCAAGGTGCTGATCACCAGCGACGCCAACGTGATTCGCGAAGCCGACCGCGTGGTGTTCCCCGGCGTTGGTGCGATTCGCGATTGCATGGCCGAGATCCGTCGCCTGGGCTTTGACAGCCTGGTGCGCGAAGTCAGCCAGGATCGTCCGTTTCTCGGGATCTGCGTGGGCATGCAAGCCTTGCTCGACAGCAGTGAAGAGAACGACGGCGTCGACTGCATCGGTCTGTTTCCCGGCCAGGTGAAGTTCTTCGGCAAGGACCTGCATGAAGACGGCGAACACCTGAAAGTCCCGCACATGGGCTGGAACGAAGTCCGCCAGACGGTGGATCACCCGCTGTGGCACGAAGTGCCCGACATGGCGCGTTTCTACTTTGTGCACAGCTACTACATTGCCGCCGGTAAACCGGGCCAGGTAGTGGGTGGCGGACACTACGGCGTGGATTTTGCCGCAGCGCTGGCCGAAGGGTCGCGTTTTGCCGTGCAGTTCCACCCTGAGAAGAGCCATACCCATGGCCTGCAATTGCTGCAGAACTTCGCCGCCTGGGACGGGCGCTGGTAAATGGCCAGGAAGCCGAAGCCGCCGATCTTGAATCTCACGCCCGAGCAGGAGAGTGAGGCTACCCTCAAGATCAAGCGCTTCATGGAGGATCGCTTCGAGCTCAAGCTGGGCTCGTTCGAGGTCGCCGAGATTCTTGAGCTGTTTACCACCGAAGTGGCTCCGCACTATTACAACAGGGCGATTTTCGACACGCAGACGCTCCTTAAAGAAAGGTTCGAAAGCATCGAAAGCGACCTGTGGTCGCTTGAGAAACCCTGATTTCCCAAGCATTGCTGAATATCGAATAAGGTTTGCCAGATGCTGATTATCCCCGCTATCGATCTCAAGGACGGCGCTTGCGTCCGTCTGCGCCAAGGCCGCATGGAAGACTCCACAGTGTTCTCCGATGACCCGGTGAGCATGGCTGCCAAATGGGTGGAAGGGGGCTGCCGTCGTCTGCATCTGGTGGACTTGAACGGCGCCTTCGAAGGCCAGCCGGTCAATGGCGAAGTGGTTACCGCCATCGCCAAGCGCTACCCGAACCTGCCGATCCAGATCGGTGGCGGTATCCGCTCCCTGGAAACCATCGAGCACTACGTCAAGGCAGGCGTGAGCTACGTGATCATCGGCACCAAGGCTGTGAAAGATCCGGCCTTCGTTGCTGAAGCCTGCCGCGCGTTCCCAGGCAAAGTCATCGTGGGCCTGGACGCCAAGGATGGTTTCGTCGCCACCGACGGCTGGGCTGAAATCAGCACCATCCAAGTGATCGACCTGGCCAAGCAGTTCGAAGCCGACGGCGTGTCCGCCATCGTTTATACCGACATCGCCAAAGACGGCATGATGCAGGGCTGCAACGTACCGTTCACCGCCGCGCTGGCTGCGGCCACCAGGATTCCGGTGATCGCTTCCGGCGGTATTCACAACCTGGGCGACATCAAGTCGCTGCTCGACGCGAAGGCGCCGGGAATCATCGGTGCCATCACCGGCCGTGCGATCTACGAAGGTACCCTGGACGTCGCCGAAGCCCAGGCTTACTGCGATGCCTACAACGGCTGAGGACTGACCATGGCGCTGGCCAAACGCATCATCCCTTGCCTGGACGTCGACAATGGTCGCGTGGTCAAGGGCGTCAAGTTCGAGAACATCCGTGACGCCGGCGACCCGGTGGAAATCGCCCGTCGCTACGACGAGCAGGGTGCCGACGAGATTACCTTTCTCGACATCACTGCCAGCGTCGATGGCCGCGACACCACGCTGCATACCGTTGAGCGCATGGCCAGCCAGGTGTTCATCCCGCTGACCGTGGGCGGTGGCGTGCGCACCGTGCAAGACATCCGCAACCTGCTCAACGCCGGTGCGGACAAGGTCTCGATCAACACCGCCGCCGTGTTCAACCCCGAGTTCGTCGGCGAAGCCGCGCAGCACTTTGGCTCGCAATGCATCGTCGTCGCCATCGACGCCAAGAAAGTTTCCGGGCCGGGCGAAACCCCGCGCTGGGAGATCTTCACCCACGGCGGTCGCAAGCCCACCGGGCTGGACGCGGTGGAGTGGGCGATGAAGATGGAAGGCCTGGGCGCAGGGGAAATCCTGCTGACCAGCATGGACCAGGACGGCATGAAAAACGGCTTCGACCTGGGCGTAACCCGTGCTATCAGCGATGCGCTGGGCATTCCGGTAATCGCTTCCGGCGGTGTCGGCAACCTGCAGCACCTGGCCGACGGCGTGATCGAAGGCCATGCCAGCGCAGTGCTGGCGGCGAGCATTTTTCACTTTGGCGAATACACCGTGCCTGAGGCCAAGGCCTACATGGCGGCACGCGGTATCGTCGTTCGCTAAACGTTGCTGGACAGCATGGCAGGCGCGCGGCACTCTCTGCGCTTGCCATGGATTCCGGTAACTTTCATGTTCAAACACCTGCTGCTCGCCCTCGCCACTACCTGCGTGTTAATGGTCGGTAACGCCCAAGCCAACGAACCGTCTGACGCCTCCCTGGTGTTACTGACGGAAAACTTCCCGCCGTACAACATGGCGAAAAATGGCAAGAACTTCGCCAAGGAAGAGAATATCGAAGGCATCGCCGTGGACATTGTGCGCGAAACCTTCAAGCGTGCCGGCATTTCCTACAACCTCACCCTGCGTTTTCCCTGGGAGCGAATCTACAAACTCGCCCTGGAGAAACCCGGCTATGGCGTCTTCGTGATGGCGCGCCTGCCGGATCGTGAGGCGCTGTTCAAGTGGGTCGGCCCCATCGGCCCGGATGATTGGGTGCTGCTGGCCAAGGCCGACAGCAAGATCCAGCTGGATGACCTGGAACACGCGCGCCGCTACAAGATCGGCGCCTACAAGGGTGATGCCATCGCTGAGACTCTGGAGAAACAGGGGCTCAACCCGGTGGTGGTGTTACGCGACCAGGACAACGCGCAAAAGCTGCTGGATGGGCAGATCGACCTGTGGGCCACGGGTGATCCTGCCGGGCGTTACCTGGCGCGTCAGGTCGGCGTGACCGGGCTCAAGACGGTGTTACGGTTCAACAGTGCCCAGCTCTATCTGGCATTGAACAAGGACGTACCGGACGAACTTGTGACCAAGCTGCAGGCGGCGTTGGATCAGTTGCGTCAGGACGGTGTCGTCGATCAGATCATGGCGCGCTACCTCTAGTGCTTGTTGTTGGCTCAGGTAATGCGTTGCAGGTGACCTGGCATTCTCTGGTGGGCGGGTATTCACTCCAATAGACGCTGTCGCCGTCGGTGTAGCTGACATCGGTTGCTACCTGTGTGCCGTTTTCACGTAGCAGCCGGTAGTCACTCTGGATCAGGTAGACCGCCACTGCCTTGTTGGCCGGCACAGCCGCAGCAATTTCAAACGCAGTCGAGGTGACCCAGCCGCTGGATGAGGTTTCGGTGTGGGTAAGGCCTTTGCTTAACTTGGCTGAAAACTTGATCGACGTGCCCCAAAGATTGAACTGCCACTCACCGCCAACTTCGATGGATGTTGTTTCGGTAAGTGTCTTGGATTTTCCACCATTCTCTCCACGGGTAGCAGTCCATTTGAAGGTCTGGTTGATTGACGTCTTGTTGTGTCCGAAGCCGACCAGCACATAGCGATCCGTTCGTTCCAGGCGATAGGTGGGTGACGTGAACAACTGTTCGGCCGGGCGCAGGTTGGGGTCCTTCACCGTAAACCACGGGATCTCACAGGTATGGGTGATGTGCGCCGCTTCGAACGGCGAGGGCTGCCGGTAATCGGGTAGCGCCGGCGCTGGTGGAGCGGAGCTGACGGTCTGCCGGATTTGCATGCGCAGAGAGTAGGCGGCGACATGGGTTGACGGTTTGGTGTAGCTGTCGGCGCCGACAAAGGTACCTGCCGAAAAGTACGCCTCCCCGGAGGCGGCGCCAGGCGGTGAAATGCTCCAGGCGCTGAAATCCTTCTGGGCTCCGCTGCCCCTATCGTTCCAGATCAGGTCGCTGATGTAGGAGGCGATGACCAAGTCTGCTCGTACGCAACGAATGGCGTTGCGCGATGGTTTGTCGTGGCCGGTGCCGCACACCAGCCCCAGCGCCACATAGCCTTCGGGTGGAATCGGTCGCCAGATGGCACCATCGGTATGAGCGCGGGAGCCGGAATCATTCCAGACCAATTCATACTCCACGGGCGCGCTCAGAGCCTTTTCCAGGCGAGGCGCCCCGGGGATTAGTGGCGCTTCACTGGCCACTGCGACGATGCGTTTTCGGTTGATGTTGTCGTAGTTGCCAACCGCCAAGTCCCCGAGGGGGTAGAAACCATTCAAAAAGTCCGACGACGCTACGGGTCGCCAGAAGCTGACAGGCTTTGTGCTGCCGGCGCCTTTATCGTTCCAGAGTGGCGTGAATTCGCTGGTGAAGTTGATCAGCAGGTTTGAGTAGCAGATAGAGTCCATGGCGTGTCGCGTCCTGAAAGTGTAGGCCGTAAAGGTCTACTATTCAGGAGCGACTACGTCCTATGTGGTACTTACTTGCGCACCGGTTGGTAGGTACCGTTTTTTCCGTGTCCGCTCATGGCCTGATTACTGCGCACACTGATCATCAACTTGATATCAATCCACTCCACGCCTTGGGCCTTGAGCTTGGGCAATTCGCGCTCCAGCACCGCCAGGGTCTGTGGGTAAGGGTGCCCGATCATCACCGCCGAACCCTGCTTGTGCGCCAGCTTGATTGCGGTTTGCAGTTGCGTGGTGATCGCTGCCTCGGTGCGTTCGTCATCAAGGAACACATCCCGCGAAACATGCGCCAGCCCGATCTTCTGCGCCTCGGCGGCGGCCACGGTCTGCGCGCTGGTGCGGCTGTCGACGAAGAACTTGTTGCGCCGTTGCAGCTCCGCCATCAGCCAGGCCATGGCGGCCGGTTGCGCGGTCATGCGGCTGCCCATGTGGTTGTTGATGCCGGCGGTGTAGGGCACGGCGTTGAATGCGGCGTCCAGACGCTTGCCGAGTTCTTCGATGGGCAGCTCAGGGTGCCAGGCGAACGGGCCGGTGGCTGGGTCCATGGGCATGTGCAGGATTACGATTTTGCCGGCCTTGTGCGCTTCACGGGCGAATTCGGCGGAGTGGGGTGTGTCGGGCATGATCGCCGTGGTGACCGGGCCCGGCAGGGCCAGCACGCGCCGATCCCGGGGCAGGTTTTGCCCGAGGTCGTCGATGATTAGGGTCAGGTAGGCTTTGTGGGATTCGCTGGCAGGGGCCGCTTGGGCGACCCCTGCCAGGCTGCACAGCACAGCGATGATCAGGGCAAAACGCATATCAACGGCTGCGCGTAATGCTCAGGCCTTTGAGCAGGCTCAGCGCCTGGGCCAGCTGGTAATCGTCGTCCTGCGGCATCGGCTTGGCTTTCTTGCTGCTGCCGGTCGGCTGGTCGGCGCCGCCGTTGCCATTGCCCAGGTGACCTTGCAGGTCGGCCTCTTTGTAGTACTCGCTGTCGATCTCGTTAGTGATCTTGGCCTTGCGCACTTCGATGTCCGGCACGATGCCCTGGGCCTGGATCGAACGGCCATTCGGCGTGTAGTACAGCGCGGTGGTGATCTTCAGTGCGCGGTCATTGTTCAACGGAAGTACAGTCTGCACCGAGCCTTTGCCGAAGCTGGTAGTGCCCATCAGCACGCCGCGTTTCTGGTCTTGCAGGGCGCCGGCGACGATTTCCGAGGCCGAGGCGCTGCCGCCGTTGATCAGCACGGCCAATGGCACGTTCTCGCTGAGGTCGTTGCCGGTGGCCGAGAAACGCAGCTCGGAATTGGCGATACGGCCCTTGGTGTAGACGATCAGGCCTTTGGTGATGAAGTGGTCGACCACTTCCACAGCCGACTGCAGCACGCCGCCTGGGTTGTTGCGCAGGTCGAGGACGATGCCGTTGAGTTTTTTGCCATTGTCCTTGCGCAGCTTGGCCAGGGCCTTGGCTACTTCGTCGCCGGTCTTGACTTGGAATTGGGTGATGCGGATGTAACCGTAGCCCGACTCCAGCAACTGGCTCTTCACGCTCTTGACCACGATGGTCGCGCGGGTGAGTGTCACGTCGAACGGGTTGCCGCCGTCGCGTACCAGGGTCAGGGTGATTTTCTGGCCGATCTTGCCGCGCATCTTGTCGACGGCTTCCGTCATGGTCTGGCCACGTGTCGGCTGGCCGTTGATCTTGACGATAAAGTCGCCAGCCTGGATACCGGCCTTGGACGCCGGGGTGTCGTCGATGGGGGATACCACTTTGACGTTGCCGTCCTCGGCGCCGACTTCAATGCCCAGGCCGCCGAATTCACCGCTGGTGCTTTCCTGCAGCTCGGCGAAATCTTCAGGGCCCAGGTAGGCGGAGTGCGGGTCGAGGTTGCTGAGCATGCCCTTGATGGCATTCTCCAGCAGGGTCTTGTCGTCTACGGGTTCGACATAGGCTGCCTTGATCCGGTCCATGACCTCCGCGAAGGTACGCAGCTCGTCCAGCGGCAACGGTGCCTTGGTGGTCGCGGCAGAGCTGGCGGCCGTGGCGGCAGGTGCTGCCGGAGCGGCCTGGTCGGCGAAAGCCAGAGGCGCGCCGATCACCAGGGCGATCGTCAGGGCCAGCGAAGTGAGGCGGGACAAATGCAGCATGTCGAACGAACTCCTAATGTAGATGCGGCCCTATCCTTGGGAACGGCACCATTGTGCGGGATCGCTCGGGCGACCCTGCTGACGAATAGCGAAGTACAGCGCCGGGGTGTCCTGGCCACCACTGTTACCGACAGTGGAGATGGATTCACCGGCTTTTACAACATCACCTGCCGACTTGAGTAAAGTCTGATTGTGGCCGTAAAGGCTCAAATAGCCATTACCGTGGTCGAGAATCACCAACAAACCGGCGCCCCGCAGCCAATCGGCAAACACCACGCGCCCACCGTGGACAGCGTGGACCTGGCTGCCGGCGGAGGCGCTGATCATCACGCCATCCCACTTGGCGCGGGTGTCATCACCACGGGTTTCACCGAAGCGTGCCAGTAATCGACCATCAACTGGCCATGGAAGTTTGCCCCGCGCTGAAGCAAAAGGGCCGCCGAAGGATTCGCCGGCGCTGGAAACCAGCGGGCCAGGCGCTGCATGCGCCGGTTTACGGGGTGCCGGAGCGTCCGTGGTGGCTGCCAGTTCGGCCTCACGCTGGCGCTTTTTTTCGGCTTCCTGCTGGGCGATCAGCGCTTTTTGCCGCGCCTCTTCAGCCTCGCGTGCCTGGCGTGCCAGGGTTTCCTCGATGGTCTTGAGGACTTTGCCCAGGTCGGCCTGGTCCTGCTCGCGGGCCTGTAGCTTGGCGTCACGGGCCTTCACGTCGTCGTTGAGCTTGGCCAGTGCCAACTGACGCTCCTTGCGGACCTTGTCGAGTTCGTCGCGCTGAGTGTCCAGGGCGAGTTTCTGATCCTGCAACTGCGATTGCTGGTTGGCAATTTCCTGTTCCACGTTGACCAACTGGCGCAGCGTCTCGTTGAAGCTTTTAAGTTGCTCCAGGCGGGCCTTGCTCAAGTAGTCGTAGTAGGTCAGGGTGCGCGCGAATTTCTCGGGGTTCTGCTGGTTGAGCAGCAGCTTGAGGTATTCCTGGCGGCCGCTCTGGTAGGCGGCGCGGGCCTGGATCGCGATCAGGCGTTGCTGTTCAACGCGTGCGCTCTGGAGTTTTTTTTTCTCAGCGTCGAGTCGCTCCAGTTCCGACTCGCTCTTCTTTAGTTCTTTTTGCAGCTCCTGGACCTGCTTCTCCAGCTTGCCCATTTCGGTTTCAGTACCGCGCAGGTCTTTCTGCACCCCGGATTTTTCTTCCTGGAGCTTGCCGAGCAGTTTTTTCAGCTCGGTAATGTCCTGACGCGTAGCGTCCAACTGTTGTTGGGTTTGTGCACGCTCGTCGGCAAACGCCGGTTGGAGCAGGCAGACAAGAGCAAGGGTAATCAAGGCGCGAAGCATAGAGGCGGGCGACACCAGGGAAAGGGACGGCCTAGTATGCCCGCCAAGCGCAGCAAAAAAAACGCCCAATTCGGGCTGGCGGGCAAGTTAGGCGCCGAGTGGCGGTGGTATGGCAAAAAGACATCTACCAAACCCAGAGGATCAAAATGTGGGAGGGGGCTTGCCCCCGATGGCGGTGTACCAGTCGACATAGCTGCAAACTGATACTCCGCTATCGGGGGCAAGCCCCCTCCCACACTGATTTTCAGTGAGGCTGACGTCAGACCAGGATCGAAGTGCCCGTCATCTCAACCGGCTTATCGAGCCCCATCAGCATCAACATGGTCGGCGCCACATCCGCCAGCACGCCGCCGTCACGCACTTTGAAATCGCGCTTGCCGACATAGATGAACGGCACCGGCTCGGTGGTGTGGGCCGTGTGTGCCTGGCCGGTGGATTCGTCGGACATCTGTTCACAGTTGCCGTGGTCGGCGGTGATCAGCGCTTCGCCGCCGACCTTTTCCAGGGCGTCGACGATGCGACCGACGCACAGGTCCAGGCATTCCACGGCCTTGGTCGCGGCTTCCAGGTTACCGCTGTGGCCGACCATGTCGCCGTTGGCGTAGTTGACCACTATTACGTCGTAGCGCTGGTGCTCAATGGCGTCGACGATCTTGTCGGTGACTTCCGGCGCGCTCATTTCCGGTTGCAGGTCGTAGGTGGCGACTTTTGGCGACGGGATCAGGATGCGCTCTTCGCCGGGGAACGGTTCTTCACGCCCGCCCGAGAAGAAGAAGGTCACGTGAGCGTATTTTTCGGTTTCGGCGATGCGCAGTTGGGTCTTGCCGTTTTTCGCCAGGTAATCACCCAGTACGTTGTCCAGGCTGCCCGGAGCAAACGCGGCGGGGGCCGGAATGCTGGCCGCGTATTGGGTCAGGCCGACGTAGTGCACTTTTGGCTGGCGGGCGCGTTCGAACTCGCTGAAGCCGTCTTCGACAAACACGCGGCTCAGCTCGCGGGCGCGGTCGGCGCGGAAGTTCATGAACACTACGGCGTCGCCGTCTTCAACTTTCACCGGCTCGCCGATGGTGGTGGCTTTGACGAATTCATCGCTCTCACCACGGGCGTAGGCGGCTTCCAGGCCTTCCTGGGCGGTGGCGGCGTTGAATTCGGCCTGGCCGTCGACGATCAGGTTGTACGCCTGGGACACGCGGTCCCAGCGGTTGTCGCGGTCCATGGCGAAGTAACGGCCGACGATGCTCGCGATACGGCCCTTGCCCAGGGCGGCGAAGGTGGTGTCCAGCAGTTCGATGGAGGTTTGCGCGCTTTTCGGCGGCGTGTCGCGACCGTCTAGGAAGGCGTGCAGATAGATCTTGTCGGCGCCGCGCTTGAAGGCCAGCTCGGCCATGGCCACCAGGTGGTCCTGATGGCTGTGTACGCCGCCGTCCGACAGCAGGCCCATGAAATGCACGGCCTTGCCGGCGGCCACTGCTTTATCTACCGCGGCGCAGATGGTCGGGTTCTCGAAGAACTCGCCGTCGCGGATCGCTTTGGTCACACGGGTGAAGTCCTGATATACCACTCGTCCGGCGCCGAGGTTCATGTGGCCGACTTCCGAGTTGCCCATCTGGCCGTCCGGCAGGCCAACGTCCATGCCCGAGCCGGAGATCAGGCCGTTGGGGACGCTGGCGGTCAGGCGGTCCAGTACAGGCTTCTCGGCCGCGTACACCGCGTTGTCGTGGTGGCTTTCACTGTGTCCAAAGCCATCGAGAATTATCAGGACCAAAGGTTTAGGCGTGGTAGTCATAGATCCTCTCGCGGCGGTAATAAAGGAAGGCAATTGAAAAGTGAGTGGCAGTTTAAAGCGAAGTTCCGACCACGTCACCGCTTTACGGGGGTTGGCCCCCCCTGACGGCTGTGTATACTTACCGCCATTTTAACGCCCTGGAACCTCCTTGATGGTTGATCACCTGATTGCATTTGCCACTGCCCACTATCTGCTCGTGGGCGCCTTCGTCATCCTGCTGGCGCTGCTGATCGCTCACGAATTGAGCCGTGGTGGCCGCAGCCTGAGCACATCGGAGCTGACCGCACTGGTCAACAAGGATGAGGCCATCGTGGTGGATATCCGCCCCGCCAAGGAATTCGCTGCCGGCCATATCGTCGGTGCCCTGAACATTCCACAGGACAAGCTGATTGCGCGCCTGGCCGAGCTGGAAAAGCACAAGGCCAAGACCATCATCCTGGTCGACGCCCAGGGCCAGCACGCCGGCACCCACGCCCGCGAAATGCTCAAGACCGGTTTCACCGCCGCCAAGCTGTCCGGTGGCATCAGCAGCTGGCGCGCCGATAACCTGCCGCTGGTGAAGTGATATGAGCCAGGTTGTCGTGTATTCCAGTGATTGGTGCCCTTACTGCATGCGGGCCAAGGCCTTGCTGGAGAAGAAGGGCGTTGCCTTCGAAGAGATCAAGGTCGACGGCAAGCCCCAGGTGCGCGCCGAAATGGCCCAGAAGGCGGGGCGCACGTCCGTGCCGCAGATCTGGATCGGCGCCAAGCACATCGGTGGTTGCGACGACCTGTTTGCCCTGGAGCGCGCCGGTAAACTCGATGCGCTGCTGCTCGTCTGACTCCTAAACCCTAAAAGACCCCAAGATCAAGAAGGATCTGCGATGACTGACCAACAGAACACCGAAGCAGCAGAAGCTCAAGGCCCACAGTTCTCGCTGCAGCGTATCTACGTGCGTGACCTGTCGTTCGAAGCGCCGAAAAGCCCGGCCATCTTCCGCCAGGAATGGACCCCAAGCGTTGCGCTGGACCTGAACACCCGTCAAAAAGCATTGGAAGGCGACTTCCACGAAGTCGTGCTGACCCTGTCGGTCACGGTCAAGAACGGCGAAGAAGTGGCCTTCATCGCTGAAGTGCAACAGGCCGGTATCTTCCTGATCCAGGGCCTGGACGAAGCGTCCATGAGCCACACCCTGGGTGCGTTCTGCCCGAACATCCTGTTCCCGTATGCCCGTGAGACCCTGGACAGCCTGGTCACCCGTGGCTCGTTCCCGGCGCTGATGCTGGCACCGGTGAACTTTGATGCCCTGTATGCTCAAGAGCTCCAGCGCATGCAACAGGAAGGCGCGCCGACGGTTCAGTAATCTCGAACCCGACGCATAACCCAATGTGGGAGGGGGTTTGCCCCCGATGACGGTGGATCAGTCACATAGATGTCGACTGACGCTCCGCCATCGGGGGCAAGCCCCCTCCCACATTTGTTATGTGTGTTACTTGAAGCCGAGCTGGCGCCAGCCTTCGTAAACAGCGACGGCCACGGTGTTGGACAGGTTCAGGCTGCGGCAGCCCTCGCGCATCGGCAGGCGCAGGCGATGGCCGTCGGGCAGGGCATCGAGTACCTCGGCGGGCAGGCCACGGCTTTCCGGGCCGAACAGGAAGGCATCGCCCTCGGCAAAGCTGGCATCATGGAATGGCCGCGAACCTTTGGTGGTGAACGCGAACAACCGTGGATGCCCCAGGCTTTCCAGGCAGCTTGCCAAGTCGGCGTGACGCTGGAGCGTAGCGTACTCGTGGTAGTCCAGCCCGGCACGACGCAGGCGCTTGTCGTCCATGTCGAAGCCCAGGGGCTCGATCAAATGCAGGTGGCAGCCACTGTTGGCGCACAGCCTGATAACGTTGCCGGTATTCGGCGGAATTTCTGGTTGAAAAAGGATGACGTGAAACATGCACGGCTCCGAAGGCAAAGATGCGCTGCATTCTACCCCTGAAGAAGACCCAAGACCGAAGCTATTGCCAAGAGTCATGGGCTCGCTGGCGATTGTCGGCCTGATGGTGGGCCTGATGATCGGCCGCCTGACCACGGCGGACCCGGTCGAACTGCTGCAGGTGGAAACGACCGCGGACGGCGTCGTGGTGTGGTTCAACAGCGAGCCCAAGCTGCACGGCGAGCATATCGATGGCACCGTGGCGTTGCTGTTTGACGCCCAAGGCAAGGCCGGTACCGGGCAACTCAAGGTCAACGACAAAGACGTGAACTGGCGCGTGCGCAAGACCGATGGCGGCCTGCTGCTGAACCTGGTGGCGGCTCGGCCATTGCGCGGAGAGTGGAAGGGGGAGGAGGTCGATGACCGCTGGCGGTTGGAGATCCATCTCCAGGAGCAATAAAAGAGGGAGTTCCCGGCCTGCCTGTACCAGGGCTCCCAAAACGGTTGAAGCCAAAGGCTTCGGTGTTAAAGAGGGGATTCTCGGCCTGCCTGTACCAAGGTCCCCGAAACTGGGTTGTACTGGGGTTATTGCAGGGCGCGTGCCAGACTCGTCAAGTTTTGCCAAATAATTTCACCACAAAGCGCAAAGCCCCGGAATACGGGGCTTTGGTGGTTTCGGCTGGCGAGGGTTTTTCAGCGATAGCGGTGTTTCAGGTATCTGGCCCGTGCCCAATGCCGGTTCATGGTGCATTGAAGCGGTGCACAGCCCCGAAACCAGATTACGAGTGTGGGAGGGGGC
The DNA here is from genome assembly GCF_023701505.1 of Pseudomonas sp. SR18. Classification (NCBI taxonomy): domain Bacteria; kingdom Pseudomonadati; phylum Pseudomonadota; class Gammaproteobacteria; order Pseudomonadales; family Pseudomonadaceae; genus Pseudomonas; species Pseudomonas sp. SR18. The sequence continues at coordinate 40,137 of NZ_JAMQAU010000027.1, forward strand.
TCCCCTCCCACATTGGATAGTGGTGAGGTCCAGAATCAGGCGTCGTCGCCCTCATCATCATCCCCGCCATCAACCTTCATCCCCAACTCCTTGATCTTGCGTGTCAGGGTATTACGGCCCCAACCGAGCAACACAGCAGCGTCGCGGCGGCGGCCGGCAGTGTGCTTCAACGCAGTCTCAATCATGATCCGCTCAAACGCCGGCACGGCGCTGTCCAGCAGGTTCGACTGGCCGCGTGCCAACGCCTGGTCGGCCCATTGGCGCAGCGCTTGTTCCCAGTTGGTCACGGGGGCAGAGTCTTGCGGCAGGCTTAACAGCTCCGGTGGCAGGTCGCTGATATGCACTTCGCGCCCGGACGCCATCACGGTGATCCAGCGGCAGGTGTTCTCCAACTGGCGCACGTTGCCTGGCCACGGCAGGTTTTTCAGGTATTCCTCGGTTTCGCTTTTGAGCAGCTTCGGCTCGACGGCCAGCTCCTGGGCGGCGCGGCTGAGGAAGTGGCGGGCGAGGGTCGGGATGTCCTCGCGGCGGTCCGACATGCGTGGAATGTGGATGCGGATCACGTTGAGGCGGTGGAACAAGTCCTCACGGAACTTGCCCGCGTTTACCAGGGTTTCGAGGTTCTGGTGGGTCGCCGCGATGATGCGTACATCAACCTTGACCGGCGTGTGGCCGCCGACGCGGTAGAACTCGCCGTCCGCCAGTACGCGCAGCAGCCGGGTCTGGGTATCGGCCGGCATGTCGCCGATCTCATCGAGGAACAAGGTGCCGCCGTCGGCCTGTTCGAAGCGGCCGCGACGCAGGTTGGCCGCGCCGGTGAACGCGCCTTTTTCGTGGCCGAATAGCTCGGATTCCATCAAGTCCTTGGGAATCGCCGCCATGTTCAATGCGATAAACGGCGACGCCGCCCGTGGGCTGTGACGGTGCAGGGCATGGGCCACCAGCTCTTTACCGGTACCCGACTCGCCGTTGATCAGCACGGTGATGTTGGAGTGGCTCAAGCGCCCGATGGCGCGAAACACTTCCTGCATCGCCGGTGCTTCACCGATGATTTCCGGGGTGCGGGTCAGGGCCGGTGGGGCTTCCTGGTTCTGCTGTTCCTGGGCGTGCTGGTTGGCGCGCTTGACCAGCGCGACGGCCTCGTCCACGTCAAACGGCTTGGGCAGGTATTCAAACGCACCGCCCTGGTAGGACGCGACAGCGCTGTCCAGGTCCGAGTGCGCGGTCATGATGATTACCGGCAGGCGCGGGTGCTGCTCGCGAATCCGCGCCAGCAGGTCCAGGCCGCTGGCGCCGGGCATGCGGATGTCGGAGATGATCACGTCGGGCTGCTGGCGCGCCAGGCGGCTCATCACGCCATCGGCGCTATCGAAGCTCTGGGTGGTCATGCCTTCCTGTTGCAAGGCTTTCTCGAGGACCCAGCGGATGGAACGGTCGTCATCGACGATCCAGACGGTTTCACTACGGCTCATGTCGAAGGGGCTCCTTGTTCCAGTGGCAGAAAGATCGAGAACGTGGTGTGACCCGGATGGCTCTCACACTCGATCAAGCCCTGATGCTGGCTGATGATGTTCTGGGTAATGGCCAGGCCCAGCCCGGTACCGTCCGGGCGGCCGCTGACCATGGGAAAGAAAATGGTTTCCTGCAGTTCCACAGGAATGCCCGGGCCGTTGTCGATGATCTCGACCTTGGTCACCAGACGATGGCGCACGTGGCCGATGGTGAACTGGCGCAGGGCGCGGGTACGCAGGCTGATGCGGCCCAGGCGCAGTTCGTTCTGGCTGCTGATGGCCTGCATCGCGTTGCGCACGATATTGAGCACCGCCTGGATCATCTGCTCGCGGTCGATCAACACGTCAGGAATGCTTGGGTCGTAGTCGCGCACCAGGGTGATGCAGCCCTGGCTCTCGGCGTCGACCAGTTGGCAGACGCGCTCCAGCACCTCGTGCACGTTGGTCATCGCCAGGGACGGCAGCTTGTTGGAACCGAGCATGCGGTCCACCAGGTTACGCAGGCGGTCGGCTTCTTCGATGATGACGTTGGTGTAGTCCTTGAGGTGCTCCTCCGGCAGCTCGCGGGCCAGCAACTGCGCTGCGCCACGGATGCCGCCCAACGGGTTCTTGATCTCGTGGGCGAGGCCGCGCACCAGCATCTTGCTGGTTTCCTGCTTGGACAACTGTGCTTCCTCTTTGGTGATGCGCAGCAGGCGATCACGCGGATGCACTTCGAGCAGCAGCAAGGTGGTGCCGTTGCTCAGGATCGGGGTCACGGCGTAGTCGACAGTCAATGTCTGGCCGGTAAGGGCAGTGAGCATCGCTTCGCGCTTGGTGAACGGGTGTGCCTGCTCCACGGCCTGGCGCAACGAGCTCAAGGCTTCGGCCGACTCGGTGAACAGCTCGCTGATGAACTGCCCATGGCTGCGCTGGCCGCTGATGGCCAGGAGCATTTCCGCCGCCGGGTTCATGTACTCAAGACGCAAATCGTCATTGAGCAGGATGGTCGCGGTGGTCAGGTTGTCGAGTAGCAAACGGTGCAGTGCATCGCTGATGGTCATCAGGACCTCTTTTGGAGCAAGGCGCGGGCTTGAGGCACACGCTGATACAAGGAAAATGCAAAAACCAAACCAAGGCTCCGAAAAGAAGCGTTAAAGCCTTGAAATAGGGGTTTGAGGCGCGAAACTGTGGCGTTCTGCCAGCCTGCGCGGGAAGTTTCGAACCAAAATGGGCTGGACAGGTGGGAAGGGTGCAGCTCATCGCACCAATATAGTGCGATTTGCTGCAGTCTGTTCAGGTAGCCGAAAAAAGCTTTAGCCGGGGTAGATGCACAGCTCGGCCGTAGCGCGGATCATGGCCAGTTGGCGAAGCGGGTCATTCAGTGGTTCGTGTACGGCTGCCGCCAGCCATTGCGGGCATTGTGGGTCTTTGCGCTGGGGCGTGAAGTCCGCCAGTTGTTGCAGCAGGCGTTTTTGCAATTGGTCCAGCTGCGGTCGAATCTGCTTTACCAGGTCCGGGCGCGGATCGTCGGGTGCCTTGCCCTGGAACTGCCAGTCGGACAGGTGGGTGTATTGCACCAGCTTGTTCGCCTCGATCTGCGCCGAGAAAAACTGTTCGGCGGTGGCGGGGTCGAGTTTGTAGCTTGGGGCCTGGGCGACGACGCTGGCGATCACCTCTTGTTCACGTTTCTTATCTTCCACCGGTTTGTGGCTGTCCCATTTGCTCAGGGCCACTTGGTCGGCGATTTCCAGGCGCTCGGCGATGCTGTTGAGCAACGGCTCAAGCGTAGGCGGCGCGGCACTCGCACTTGCGCTGACAAATAACAGAGCGAATACAAATCGACGTTTCAATGGATATCTCCTTATGGGAGGGGGGCGCTGATGGTTAGCCGTATGCTCGACCGCCAAGCGGCCATCTGACAATCACCAGGCAAAAAAAGACCTCCCGAAGGAGGCCCTTTTCATCACGCTACGTCAAGCAGCGCTACCGGATCAGCAGCTGTAGTACAGCTCGTATTCCAGTGGGTGTACGAAGGTGCGAACCTTGATTTCTTCTTCGCTTTTCAGGCCGATGTAAGCGTCGATGAAGTCGTCGCTGAACACGCCGCCTTTGGTCAGGAACGCACGGCCCTTGTCCAGCTCTTCCAGGGCTTCTTTCAGGCTGCCGCACACTTGTGGGATCTCTTTGGCCTCTTCAGGCGGCAGGTCGTACAAGTTTTTGTCGGCGGCGTCGCCTGGGTGGATCTTGTTCTGGATACCGTCCAGGCCAGCCATTACCAGGGCAGCGAAGGCCAGGTACGGGTTGGCTGCTGGATCCGGGAAGCGGGCTTCGATACGACGAGCGCGAGGGCTGGACACGTAAGGAATACGGATCGAAGCGGAACGGTTGCGCGCCGAGTAGGCCAGCATTACCGGTGCTTCGAAACCTGGGACCAGACGCTTGTAGGAGTTGGTCGACGGGTTGGTGAAGCCGTTCAGGGCCTTACCGTGCTTGATGATACCGCCGATGAAGTACAGGGCAGTGTCGGACAGGCCGGCATAACCTTCGCCAGCGAAGGTGTTCTTGCCATCTTTGGCAATGGACAGGTGAACGTGCATACCCGAACCGTTATCGCCGTACAGCGGCTTAGGCATGAAGGTAGCGGTACGGCCGTAGGCAACGGCAGTGTTGTGTACGCAGTACTTCAGGGTCTGAACTTCGTCAGCCTTGGCTACCAGGGTGTTGAACTTCACACCGATTTCGTTCTGGCCGGCAGTCGCCACTTCGTGGTGATGCACTTCGATGACCAGGCCCATGTCTTCCATGGCGTTGCACATGGAGGTACGGATTTCGTGGTCGTGGTCGAACGGTGGAACCGGGAAGTAACCGCCTTTGATACCTGGACGGTGGCCATGGTTGCCGCCTTCCACGTCCTGGTCGGACATCCAGGAGCCTTGTTCGGAGTAGATCTTGAACATGGAACCGGAGATGTCGGACTTGAACTTCACTTGGTCAAAGATGAAGAACTCTGGCTCCGGGCCTACGAATACAGTGTCACCGATACCGGTCGACTTCAGGTATTCCTCGGCGCGCTTGGCGATCGCACGAGGGTCGCGGTCGTAGCCTTGCATGGTCGAAGGCTCGATCACGTCGCACACCAGGATCAGGGTGGCTTCTTCGGTGAACGGGTCGAGCACGGCAGTGCTGTCGTCCGGCATCAGGATCATGTCGGAGGCTTCGATGCCTTTCCAGCCAGCGATGGAGGAACCGTCGAACATTTTGCCTTCTTCGAAGAAAGCATCATCCAGCGCATCGCGAGCCGGCATGGTCACGTGGTGCTGTGTGCCTTTGGTGTCCGTGAAGCGCAGATCAATCCATTTAACGTCATGATCTTTGATGAGTTGAACCGACTTCGACATAGTGTCCTCCGGGTGGCTTCGGGCTGGGGTAGTGGAGTTAGCCCTTAGAATGTGGGTGATGCCGGCGCGGATAGTCCGCCATGGCAACCTGCCTCACAAGAGAGCAAATTGCATGCCAGTGCGCCAACATGGGTTTTCTGCTCCAAAAACGCCCCTATAAAGGTGCATTGCGACAAAAGCCCGAAATTGGCGCACCGCAATGTGGCGCACGCGCTCGCAAATGCACCGCTTTAGTGCGAGTTGAGTGCTGTGCATATTAACTGGTTAAACCTTGAGCGATTTCCGCTATAATCCGCGCCCCCCTTTTTCAGCAGGCCCGGCGCGCGCTGTTTCCATGAAATTAATCGTTAAAGTCTTCCCCGAGATCACCATTAAAAGCCGACCGGTACGGACGCGTTTCATCCGTCAGTTGGCCAAGAACATCCGTGCCGTGCTCCGCGATCTGGACCCGGCTGTGGTGGTGAACGGTGTGTGGGACAACCTCGAACTGGAAACCCGTGTCACCGACGCCAAAGCCTTGAAGGACATGACCGAGCGCCTGAGCTGCATGCCGGGCATCGCGCATTTCCTGCAGGTGGACGAGTACCCGCTGGGCGACTTCGACGACATCACCGAGAAGTGCAAGCAGCACTTCGGCAATGAGATCGAGGGCAAGATTTTTTCGGTGCGCTGCAAGCGCGCCGGCAAGCACCCATTCAGCTCCATGGATGTAGAGAAATACGTCGGCAGCAAGCTGCGTCGTGAGTGTGGCGCCGCTGGAATTTCCTTGAAAGCGCCAGAAATTGAAGTGCGCATGGAAATTCGCGACCAACGGTTGTTTGTGATCCACAGCCAGCACAACAGCATCGGCGGCTACCCGCTGGGCGCCTTGGAACAGACCCTGGTATTGATGTCCGGCGGTTTCGATTCCACGGTGGCGGCTTACCAGATCATGCGCCGCGGCCTGATGAGCCACTTCTGCTTCTTTAACCTGGGCGGGCGTGCACACGAATTGGGCGTGATGGAAGTCGCGCACTTTATCTGGAAGAAGTACGGCAGCTCCCAGCGCGTGCTATTTGTGAGCGTACCGTTCGAGGAAGTGCTGGGCGAAATTCTCGGTAAAGTCGATAACAGTCATATGGGCGTAGTATTGAAGCGTATGATGTTGCGCGCCGCGTCCCGGATCGCCGATCAGTTGCAGATCGACGCCCTGGTGACCGGCGAAGCGATTTCCCAGGTTTCCAGCCAGACGCTGCCGAACCTGTCGCTGATCGACTGCGTCACCGAGAAGCTGGTATTGCGCCCGCTGATCGCCAGCCACAAGCAGGACATCATCGATTTGGCAGAAGAAATCGGCACCGCCGACTTCGCCAAGCATATGCCTGAATACTGCGGGGTCATCTCGGTGAACCCCAAGACCCACGCCAAGCGCAACCGCGTGGAGTATGAAGAACAACAGTTTGATATGGCCGTTCTGGAGCGTGCGCTCCAGAACGCCAAGCTGGTCCCGATCGATCGAGTGATCGACGAATTGGGCCAGGATGTGCAGATCGAAGAAGTCAGTGAAGCCCTGGCCGGTCAGATCGTTGTCGACATCCGTCACCCGGATGCCGCTGAAGATGAGCCGCTGGAGATTCCTGGCATCGACGTACAAACGCTGCCGTTCTATGCATTGAACGCGCGTTTCAAGGAACTGGATGACAGCCGTCAGTACCTGCTGTATTGCGACAAAGGCGTGATGAGTCGCCTGCATGCCCACCATTTGCTCAGTGAGGGGCATGCCAATGTGCGCGTTTATCGACCGAGCTAAGAGCCCGGGGCTGTTTGCCTGTGGCCTGCGTCACCGGCCCCCCGACTCTGCCGTCAAGCTGTAACGGCAAGGCCTGACTCTACTGTTAATCGCTGCCACGACCTGTCAGCACACCGAATCCTCTGATCGAGATACACAAGTGATCGAAAATCTACGTAACATCGCCATCATTGCTCACGTTGACCATGGTAAAACCACCCTGGTAGACAAACTCCTGCGTCAATCCGGCACCCTGGAGCGCAACGAGCTCAACGACGAGCGCGTGATGGACTCCAACGACCAGGAAAAAGAGCGCGGTATTACCATCCTGGCAAAAAACACCGCTATCAACTGGAACGGCTACCACATCAACATCGTGGATACCCCGGGCCACGCCGACTTCGGCGGCGAAGTAGAACGCGTAATGTCGATGGTTGACTCCGTTCTGCTGCTGGTTGATGCCCAGGACGGCCCTATGCCGCAAACCCGTTTCGTGACCAAGAAGGCTTTCGAAGCCGGCCTGCGTCCGATCGTGTGCATCAACAAGGTTGACCGTCCAGGCGCGCGTCCGGACTGGGTTCTGGACCAGATCTTCGACCTGTTCGACAACCTGGGTGCTACCGAAGAACAGCTGGACTTCAAAGTCGTCTACGCCTCGGCCCTGAACGGCATTGCCGGTCTGGAACACACCGACATGGCTGAAGACATGACCCCGCTGTACCAGTCGATCGTCGACAACGTACCGGCTCCAAAAGTTGACCGTGATGGCCCGTTCCAGATGCAAATCTCGGCGCTGGACTACAACAGCTTCCTGGGTGTTATCGGCGTTGGCCGTATCGCTCGTGGTAGCGTCAAGCCGAACACCCCGGTTGTTGCTATCGGCGCCGACGGCAAGAAGCGTAACGGTCGTATCCTGAAGCTGATGGGTCACCACGGTCTGCACCGTGTAGACGTTGAAGAAGCTTTCGCTGGCGACATCGTCTGCGTGAGCGGTATGGACTCGCTGTTCATCTCCGACACCCTGTGCCAGCCGGACAACGTCGAGGCGATGAAGCCTCTGACCGTTGACGAGCCAACCGTTTCCATGACCTTCCAGGTAAACGACTCGCCTTTCTGCGGTAAAGAAGGCAAGTTCGTGACTTCCCGTAACATCAAGGAACGTCTGGACAAAGAGCTGCTGTACAACGTTGCACTGCGCGTTGAAGAAGGCGACTCGGCTGACAAGTTCAAGGTTTCCGGCCGTGGTGAGCTGCACCTCTCGGTACTGATCGAAACCATGCGTCGCGAAGGCTTCGAAATGGGCGTTGGTCGTCCAGAAGTGATCATCCGTCAGGTTGACGGCGTGAAGCAGGAACCGTTCGAAAACGTCACCATCGACACCCCGGAAGAATCCCAGGGCAAGGTGATGGAAGAGATGGGTCTGCGTAAAGGCGACCTGACCAACATGGTGCCGGATGGCAAAGGCCGTGTGCGTCTGGAATACAACATCCCTGCTCGTGGTCTGATCGGTTTCCGTAACCAGTTCCTGACCCTGACCAACGGTGCTGGCATCCTGACCTCGATCTTCGATCGCTACGACACCATGAAGTCCGGCGACATGTCCGGCCGTCAGAACGGTGTTCTGGTATCGGTAGAAACCGGCAAGGCACTGACCTACTCCCTGGAAACCCTCCAGGCGCGTGGCAAGCTGTTCGTTGAGCACGGTCAAGAGATCTACAACGGTCAGATCGTTGGTCTGAACAGCCGTGACAACGACATGGGCGTCAACCCAACCAAAGGCAAGAAGCTCGACAACATGCGTGCTTCGGGCAAAGACGAAACCATCGCTCTGGTTCCACCTGTTCGCTTCACCCTGGAACAGGCCCTGGAATTCATCCAGGACGACGAGCTGTGCGAAGTTACGCCTAAGTCGATCCGCCTGCGTAAGAAGATCCTGGACGAAGGCGAGCGTACCCGCGCTGCCAAGAAAGCCAAGAACTGAGTTAACTCAGGCTGAATGAAAAACGCCCCCGGTCGAAAGGCCGGGGGCGTTTTTTTATGTCTGCAGTTTCTGTGGTGGCTGTACTGGCCCCATCGGGGCATGGGTATCTACACAACTCTCAAAGGCTTATACATAACTCTGTGGTGAGCGGGCTTGTCCCGCGCTGGGCTGCGCAGCAGCCCCAAAACCAGGCAACTTGGTTTTTCTGAAAAAACGCGGTGGCTTTGATGGGGCTGCTTGGCAGCCCAGCGCGGGACAAGCCCGCTCACCACAACAGCCCATTTGCCATAGATTCAGCATCCACGGGAAGTTGTGTAGATACCTATGCCCATCGGGGGCAAGCCCCCCCTCCCACATTTTGATCTGTGAATACATTCAAAGGTGGGAGGGGGCTTGAACTGGTCAAGTAATCTTGGACACTGATTACGGTTCACGCCGCCAACCTTTCCTTCATGACCGGCGACCGGTAGTCGTTATAGCTGTGAGGCCTGCTGATGTTGTAGCG
>NZ_JAMQAU010000028.1:0-28940 GCF_023701505.1 Pseudomonas sp. SR18
CTCTACCAACTGAGCTATTCCCGCAAATGGCGTCCCCTAGGGGACTCGAACCCCTGTTACCGCCGTGAAAGGGCGGTGTCCTAGGCCACTAGACGAAGGGGACACGCTACTGAAACACATGGTGTGTGCTTCAGTGCCCAGAGGCCGCATCCGAGGATGGGGTCCTGGTTTCACTCAGTGCCGCCCTAAAGCCACACTGTTTGTAAATTGGAGCGGGAAACGAGACTCGAACTCGCGACCCCGACCTTGGCAAGGTCGTGCTCTACCAACTGAGCTATTCCCGCATATGGCGTCCCCTAGGGGACTCGAACCCCTGTTACCGCCGTGAAAGGGCGGTGTCCTAGGCCACTAGACGAAGGGGACACACGTACAACATTCACTACTCATCGCGTTTCGCTGTGTGCTTTACGCTTTAAGTGGCGCGCATTCTATGGATGGATTGGGAGGTCGTCAACCCCCAAGGATAAATTTATTAAAATCAATGACTTCGCCCGCGTTTACCGGCGCTTGCGGGCATTCTGCCTGTCCGCACCTTGACGCCTATATTCTGGCACCCGACAAGACGCTATAGTTCGCCCTGGCAAATGATGGCAATGTGCATTCACGCAGGGAGCGCGTATCTATATAGAAGAAACTACCTGGGCAACTGGTCGATCAGACCTATCCGATAGCCGGCTCAGTCACTACACTCCACTGCAAACCCTATAAAGAGGTCACACCGGTGACACCACTCATGATCACCCTGCTGGTAATAGCCGGGATCGCAATACTGATCGCCATTGGCTACATGAACCACGTGGTGGAAAACAACAAGCTGGAAAAGCAGCGCACCCAGATCGAGCTTAACGATCGCCTGCGCCGTTGCGGTGAGATCACCGAAACATTCCCAGGCCAACTGATGACGCCGGCGCTCAAACTGTTGTTGACCCGCCTGGAGCTCAACGTCAACCAGCGGTTGTTGAATCTCAACAAGACCAGTGCACCGATCAAGGCGCGCATCACCGAGCTGAACACCTTGGTGGCCCAGGGCGAATCCATCCCGGTAAACAACCCGCCGGCACCGATCCAGACCGAAGCCAAGGCCAAGGACGTGCGTTTCCTGCTCGAAGCCCTGCACGGCCAGGTAACGCGCGCGGCCCAGGATGGCTTCCTGCCCTCCAACGAAGCCAAGCACTGGATCAAGGAAATCCGCCATATCCTGGTGCTGCTGCACATCGAATTCTTCAACAATCTCGGCCAGCACGCGCTGCAGCAAGGCCAACCAGGCCAGGCACGACTGGCTTTCGAACGTGGCGTGCAGTACCTGCGCAAGCAGCCGGAGCCGGTGCTCTACAGCGCCCAGTTGCAACAACTGGAAGGCCAACTGGCCCGCGCCAACTCCACGGTGCTGGCTAACAGCCAACAGGCGGTAGAAGAAGTCAGCGAATTGACCGAAGGCATGAAAGAAGTCGAAGCCGACGCCGAGTGGAAGAAGAAAGTCATCTACGACTGATGCTCGCGAAACAATAGGTGCCATCACCCTGGCACCTATCCTCCACCCGCCGACTAGCGTAAAAAAGTGCCCCTCACTCCGTGAAGTCAGAGGCCTGCTATGCCTATCGCCGTCATTGATGGACAACCACTGCATTATCTCGACCAGGGCACCGGCCCGGCCGTCCTGCTCGGCTCCAGCTACCTGTGGGACCGCGACATGTGGGCGCCGCAGATCGAAGCCCTGTCGCAACAGTACCGTGTGATCGTGCCCGAACTCTGGGGCCACGGTGAATCGGGCCAACTACCCACGCAGACTCGCTCCCTCGACGACCTCGCGCGCCAGAACCTGGCCCTGCTGGATCACTTGGATATTACGCAGATCAACCTGGTGGGCCTCTCGGTCGGCGGTATGTGGGGGGCGCGCCTGGCGTTGAAGGCGCCCGAGCGCATCAATAGCCTGGTGCTGCTGGACACCTACCTCGGCGCAGAGCCCGAGGCTACGCGCCAGTATTACTTCTCGCTGTTCAAGATGATTGAAGACGCCGGCGCGATTCCCGAGCCGTTGCTGGATGTGATCGCGCCGATCTTCTTCCGCCCGGAGATCGACCGCAAATCAGCGCTCTACCAGGACTTTCGCGCGTCGCTGCAAGCCTTTTCCCGAGACCGCCTGCTGCAGAGCATCGTGCCCTTGGGTCGGTTGATCTTCAGCCGCGACGACGTGCTGGAACAGCTGTCGGACCTGGACGCTGACACCACCCTGGTGATGTGCGGCGAGCAGGACAAACCCCGCCCACCCACCGAATCCAAGGAAATGGCCGAACTGATTGGCTGTGCCCTGACGTTGATTCCAGGCGCCGGGCATATCTCCAGCCGCGAAAACCCGGACTTCGTCAACGAAGCGCTGCTGACCTTTCTCGCCAACCACGCCTGATCGCCCTCCCCTTTGATCGCAGCCTCTGCACTGCGGTCAAAGGCGGAAATGCCCCACCATCCCCTTGAGCTCCGCCCCCAACTGCGCCAGCTGGATGCTCGACGCCGCGTTGCCCTGCATGCTCAACGCCGACTGATCGGCACTCGCCCGGATACTGGTGACGCTGCGGTTGATCTCTTCGGCCACCGAGCTTTGCTCCTCGGCCGCAGCGGCGATCTGCTGGTTCATCTGCTGGATCAACGACACCGCGCCCGCGATACTGCCCAGGGCACTTTCGGTTTCCAGGGCATCGCTGACCGCCAGTTTGACCAGCTCGCCGCTTTGCTGGATCTGCTGCACCGAGGATTGCGCCGCGCTGCGCAAAGTGCTGACCAACCGCTCGATTTCTTCGGTTGATTGCTGGGTACGCTTGGCGAGCGCCCGCACCTCATCGGCCACTACCGCAAAACCACGGCCCTGTTCACCTGCGCGCGCGGCTTCGATCGCCGCGTTCAGGGCCAGCAGGTTGGTCTGTTCCGCCACGCTTTTGATCACGCCCAGCACGGTGCCGATGTTCTGGATTTCGGCACTGAGGCTCTCGATGCTCGCACTGGCACTGGTGCTGGAAGTGGCCAGCAACTCGATGCGCTGCAGACTCTGGCGCACCACTTGCTGCCCACTGTCGACCTTGTCATCCGCCGTCTGCGCGGCTTGCGCGGCCTCTTCGGCGTTGCGCGCCACGTCGTGCACCGTGGCGGTCATCTGGTTCATCGCGGTGGCCACCTGCTCGGTTTCTTCCTTCTGGCTGCTGACCTCGACATTGGTTTGCTCGGTGACGCTGGAGAGCGTCTGCGCCGAGCTGGCCAATTGCTCGATTCCGGCCTGCAGGCCGCTGACCATCTGGCTCAGGCCGTTGCCCATCTGTTGCATGGCCAGCATCAACTGGCCGATCTCATCACGACGACTGACCTCCATGCGCCCGCTCAGATCCCCAGCGGCAATCTGCTGCGCCACCGCAATCACACTGCGCAGCGGCGCGACGATCAAACGGGTAATCACCCATGCAGCAATCAGCCCCACCAGCAAGGCCAGGGCCGACGAGCCGATGATCAACAGTGCGCTTTTTTTCAGTTGTGCCTGCATCGACAGGTCTTCGGCGTCATAGGCCTGATTGACCCGGCTGACCACCAGGGCCGCCCGGTCATGCAGTTGTTTGTAGACTACTTTTTCCTGCGCCAGCAGGCCGGTGTACTCACCCAGTTTCTCGCTGAACGCAGCAATATGCCCGGAGACTTCATTGAGCACTGTCTGGTATCCGGAGTCCTTGACCGAGGTTTTCAGCTGTTCGACCTGAGCCAAGGCCTGGTCGGCCTGCTCGATCTTGCCTTGCTCGGCGTCCTCGGCGTCCACTTTGCGGCTCTGGTCCAGGCGCACATGGGCTTCGTTCATGGCTTGCAACATCAAGCGCGATACCTGACTGACCTGTCCGGCCTGCTCGATAAACTCGGCGCCCTCCTTGCCCTGGCTTTGCTTGAGGCCATAAGCCCCATCGTCCGCAAGGCCGGCCTGCAACACATCAAGGTTATTCGCCACGCTGGACACCGACCAGCTGGCCATTTCCAGCGCCAGATCCTTGGTCTGGGTCAGTTCGACAAACTCATCGAACGCTTTGCGGTAAGCGGCCAGTGCCTGCTCGACATCGGTCATCACCGGCACGTTCGCCGCAGACTGGGCCTTGAGGGCGGCGGCCTGGGCGGCCAAGGCGTCGACGCTTTCATGCAGCGCGTCGACCGCCTTGGGGTCGGCGTGCAGCGCGTAGTCCTGCTCGATCAGACGCACCTTGAGCAAGCCGCTATTGAGCGACGACATGGCCTTGAGCCCTTCGAAACGCTGGCCAACGGTCTGCAGGGACCACACGCCAATGGCCGCCACCAACGCGGTCAGCAGCAGCACCAGCATAAAGCCCAAGCCCAGTTTTTTCGCCATACCGAGGTTGGCGAAACGTCGTTGCACGCCTGAAATCATTGCACTTGAATCCTCTTGCAATGGCAGATGCCATCAAGCCCGATTGACATGCAGCGAGATTCGCAACCACAAGGCACTGAACACAAGACGCTGGCGCCACAATAATGGCAAAAAGCTACACGCTCGTCGTTTTCAGAATGGTCGAGGTCGATCTGGCGGGTCCCATGGCACTGAACAACGCCAAGGCCCGCGGATCAGTTGCATAGGCCACATTGATGCGCAGCCACTCGCTGGCCTGCGCCGTCGGGCTGAACAACGCCCCAGGAGACAACAACACCCCTAGCCGCCGGGCACACATCTGTAACAGCGAAGGCTGCACCTCTCCCGGTCGCGTCCACAGGAACATGCCCCCGGCGGGCACCGCGAACACCTCCCATTCTTCGTCTTCCAGCACTTGCAGGGTGGCCTTCATTTCGGTACCCAGTCGCTTGCGCAGGCGCTGTACCCATTTACGATAGGTGCCATTGGCCAGCAGCGTGGCCACCACTGCCTCGGCGAACCGCGAGGTGCCGAACCCGGTCAAGGTCTTGAGGCTGGCCAGTTGCGCGATGATCGCCGAACTGGCACTCAGATACCCCACGCGCAACGCACTGCTCAAGGTCTTGGAGAAACTCGCGACGTAGATCACCCGATCATCATGGGGCAACGCCGCGAGCCGCACGCAACTGGCATGTTGCAGGTCACCGTAGACGTCTTCCTCAATGATCAGGAAGTTTTCGCGGTGAGCCAGCTCCAGCAGGCGCTCGGCCACCTCGCGGCACAAACTCGTACCCGTAGGGTTGTGATGAACGCTGTGGATGAACAGGCACTTGGGCCGATGTTGCTGCAGCAAGGCTTCCAGGACCGAGAGATCGGGACCGCCCTGTATACGCGGCACCTCCAGCAGTTGCACGCCCTGGAACACCAGTTGCTGATAGAGGTTGCCGTACCCCGGTGTTTCCACCACCACGCAATCGCCTGCCTTGAGCAGCGTGCGTATCAGCAAGTCCTGGGCATGGCCCGCGCCTGCGGTCGTGAGGATGCGGTCCACGCTGGAAGCGATATGAATCTGCGTCAGGCGCTTGAGCAGTTGCTCACGCAACGCGGGCAGCCCCAACGGCGTGCTGTAGTTGAACAGGCCTGCAGTGTCGGTGCGGGTGACTTCACGAATCGCATAACTGATGTCATCGCTCTCGCGCCAGGCATCGGGTAACCAGCCGCAGCCCAGTTTCAACTCGCCCAGCGGGTTGTCGGCAAAGCTGCCCCATTCGCGCTCCGCCCCCTCATACCAATTGCCTTCGTGGGAATCCCCCGGCTGGGCCACCACAAATCCCGAGCCCTGCCGGGGCGCCAGCACCCCCTGCGCGACCATCCGTTCGAGTGCTTCGATCACGCTGGATTGGCTGAGCAGGTTATCCAGGGCCAACTGGCGGATGGACGGCAAGCGCGTGCCGGGGCTGATCCCGTCCTTGCGAATCCATTGCGCCACTGCACTGACGATTTGCTGCACCACCGGTACAAGGGCTTGTCGATCGATCCCTAAATCCATGAGCCACTCACTTCAACTGTCTGTTATCAACCCAAAGAGTTAAGCACAGAAGCGGTTGATTGCCGGGCGCATAAATTTATTAAAGTATTGATTTTATTGGGTTATTTACCTAATGACACATATTCGGTCGCGGCGTTGTGCCAGCTCTGGAAACGCCCCACAGCGCCCCAGCCTATTTCGAATGGGGGCCGACGCAAGGTCCTAGATCGCCGTCGCGCCACCGTCCACGGCCAAGGCGTGGCCGGTGGTGAACGCCGCTCCGTCGCTGCACAGGTAAAGCACGGCGCTGGCGATTTCCTCGACCTTGCCGATACGTCCGACCGGGTGCATGGCGGCGGCGAATTCGGCCTTGCGGGGGTCGGCTTCATAGGCACGGCGGAACATGTCGGTGTCGATCACTGCGGGGCAGACGGCGTTGACGCGGATTTTCTTCTTGGCGTACTCGATGGCCGCCGATTTGGTCAGGCCGATCACCGCATGCTTGGAGGCCGCGTAGATGCTCATCTTCGGCGCCGCGCCAAGCCCCGCGACCGACGCGGTGTTGACGATAGCGCCGCCACCCTGTGCCAGCAGCAGCGGCAACTGGTACTTCATGCACAGCCATACGCCTTTGACGTTGACGCCCATGATGGCGTCGAACTCATCCAGGCTGCCGTCAGCCAGCTTGCCCTTCTCAATCTCGATGCCGGCATTATTAAAGGCATAGTCCAGGCGGCCATAAGCGCTGACGGTCTGCGCCATCAACTGCTGAACATCCGTCTCCTGCGTGACGTTGCAGCGCACAAACAGTGCCTCGCCACCGGCCTGGTGGATCAGCGCGACGGTGCCCTCGCCGCCCGCCACATCCAGGTCGGCAACCACAACCTTCAAGCCTTCGGCGGCGAACGCCAGCGCGGTAGCGCGACCAATACCGGCGGCGGCGCCGGTCACCAGGGCGACCTGGCCAGAAAACGTCATGCTCATGGGGGGATGTCCTATGGGAGAAATAGCCGTGGGACGAGTCTAGCCAACAGCACGCCGGACGCGTCAGCACTATCAAAAGCCCGGTTAGGGCAGCATGCGCACCAGTGATAACGACACCGGGCGCACTATCAACGCAGCCTATCGAGCAGCATTCGCACCCAAAGCCAGCCTTGCCCCCAAGCCGTTCAAGGTCTATCACTCATGCTCCACTTTTAAAGAGTCCCTGCCATGACCGCCCAGACCAACCGCCAATTCCTGCTCGCCAAACGCCCGGTCGGCGCGGCGACGCGGGACACCTTCACCTATCAGGAAGTGCCGGTGGGCACGCCCCAGGACGGGCAAGTGCTGGTACGCAATGAATACTTGTCCCTCGACCCAGCCATGCGCGGCTGGATGAATGAGGGTAAGTCCTACATTCCGCCCGTCGGCATCGGCGAGGTGATGCGCGCACTCGGCGTGGGCAAGGTGATTGCTTCGAACAACCCGAAATTCGCGGTCGGGGACTACGTGAACGGTGCCTTGGGCGTGCAGGATTATTTCCTCGGCGAGCCCCGCGGCTTCTACACCGTCGACCCTAAGCTTGCCCCGCTGCCCCGCTACCTTTCTGCACTGGGCATGACCGGCATGACGGCCTACTTCGCGCTGCTGGACACCGGCGCGCCCAAGTCGGGTGACACCGTGGTGATCTCAGGCGCAGCCGGCGCCGTAGGCAGTATTGCCGGGCAGATCGCCAAGCTTAAAGGGTGCCGCGTGGTCGGCATCGCCGGTGGCGCCGACAAGTGCAGGTTCCTGGTGGACGAATTGGGTTTTGACGCGGCCATCGATTACAAGAACGAAGACGTACCCGCCGCTCTCAAGCGCGAATGCCCGAAGGGCGTGGATGTGTATTTCGATAACGTCGGCGGCGACATCCTGGACGCAGTACTCAGCCGCCTGGCGTTGAAGGCTCGCGTGGTGATCTGTGGCGCCATCAGCCAGTACAACAATAAGGAAGCGGTGAAAGGCCCGGCGAACTACCTGTCACTGCTGGTCAATCGCGCGCGGATGGAAGGCTTTGTGGTGATGGATCACGCGGCGAATTTTGCCGCCGCCGGGCAGGAAATGGCCGGCTGGATGGCTCAGGGCAAGCTCAAGAGCAAGGAAGATATTGTCGAGGGGCTGGAGACGTTCCCGGAGACGTTGATGAAGCTGTTCAACGGCGAGAACTTTGGGAAGTTGGTTCTGAAGGTCAGCTGATACAGCGCAAAACCAATGTGGGAGCTGGCTTGCCTGCGATGCGCAGGGCCATCGGGGGCAAGCTCCCTCCCACATGGGGTTCTCACAGCGTCAGGGATCAGGCGATCTCGGCAACAACCGCCGCCAACGCCTTGGCCGGATCCGCCGCCTGGCTGATCGGACGGCCGATTACCAGGTAATCGGAACCCGCATCCAGTGCCTGGCGTGGCGTCAGGATACGCCGCTGGTCATCCTGGGCACTGCCCGCCGGGCGGATCCCCGGGGTCACCAATTGCAGCGACGGGTGGGCGGTTTTCAGCGCCTGGGCTTCCAGGGCCGAACACACCAGGCCGTCGAGGCCGGCCTTCTGGGCCAACGCGGCCAGACGCAGCACCTGCTCCTGAGGCTCGATGTCCAGGCCGATACCGGCCAGGTCTTCGCGCTCCATGCTGGTCAGCACGGTCACGCCGATCAGCAGCGGTTTAGGGCCGCTGCGCTGTTCCAGCACTTCGCGGCAGGCCGTCATCATGCGCAGGCCGCCGGAGCAGTGCACGTTGACCATCCACACGCCCATTTCGGCGGCGGCCTTGACCGCCATGGCGGTGGTATTCGGGATATCGTGGAATTTCAGGTCGAGGAACACTTCGAAGCCTTTGTCACGCAGGGTGCCGACGATTTCTGCGGCGCAACTGGTGAACAGTTCCTTGCCGACCTTGACCCGGCAAAGCGCGGGGTCCAACTGGTCAGCCAGCTTCAGTGCGGCGTCACGGGTGGGGTAATCCAGGGCGACGATGATAGGAGTCTGGCAGACGGACATTGGAATGGGCTCTCAGGCAAGTCGAAATCGGCGCGGATTGTAGCGCAAGCAGCGGCGTTGCGGGATCCGATGATCGGTAAATACTGACCAACCGCCATTTCACGGGCCTTTCGGGCAAATGTTTCAAAGCTGATACATTCACGACATGCCCCCAACACGCCCCGCCGCTAGCCTCGCCCGCACTACCCTCCGACCAGCACTTCCAGCCATGGGGCTGGGCGCCTATGCTGACCGCAACAACCAGGCAGATGATCGCATTATGCATACCCCTTTTGTCCCTGTGAACGACGAGCAAAAAGGCGCGGTGACCGCCGATGACAAGCGCTGGAACACCCGTGCGCTGATCGTCGACGACGATGTGCCGATTCGCGAACTGCTGATCGACTACCTGGCACGCTTCAATATTCTCGCCACTGGCGTCACCGACGGCGCCGCAATGCGCCAGGCGATGCAAGCCGAAACCTTTGACGTGGTGGTGCTCGACCTGATGCTGCCGGGCGAGGACGGCCTGTCGCTGTGCCGCTGGCTGCGCTCGGATTCGGATATTCCGATCCTGATGCTCACCGCCCGCTGCGAGCCCACCGACCGCATCATCGGCCTGGAGCTGGGCGCCGACGACTACATGTCCAAGCCGTTCGAACCACGCGAACTGGTGGCACGTATCCAGACCATCCTGCGCCGCGTACGCGATGACCGCACCGAGCAGCGCGCCAATATCCGCTTCGACAACTGGCGCCTCAACAGCGTGCTGCGCCAACTGGTGGCGGACGATGGCCTCGTAGTGCCGCTGTCCAACGCCGAGTTCCGTCTGTTGTGGGTGTTTATCGAGCGCCCGCGCCGGGTGTTGAGCCGCGAGCAGTTGCTGGATGCCGCCCGTGGTCGGTCCATTGAAGCGTTTGATCGCAGCATCGATTTGCTGGTCTCGCGCCTGCGTCAGAAACTGGGGGATGATCCCAAGGCGCCGCAGTTGATCAAGACCGTGCGCGGCGAAGGCTACCTGTTTGACGCGCGGGATATCGGCTGATGCGTACCCCCTTCAATACGCTGTTCGGTCGGCTGTTCGGCGTGTTGCTGGTGGCGATTGTGCTGGCACATGTACTGGCGATTTCTTGGTTCCGTTATTACGGCCCTCCCCCGCCGCCGCCTCAGGAAACGTTTGTCGAGGAACCGGACGGTACTTTGATGCCGGTGCATAAGGAACATCGTCGCCCGTGGTTTGGCGGCCCGGTAGTCCCACTGACGTTCCAGTTCATCTGCCTGATCATCGCCGCCTGGTATGGCGCCAAGCTGCTGAGCCGACCGATCCAGCGCCTGAGCGAAGCCGCCGAACGCCTGAGCCTGGACCTCGACAGCCCGCCGCTGGATGAGTCGGGGCCGCAGGAAGCGCGCAAAGCGGCATCGACTTTCAACCTGATGCAACGCCGTATCCGCGAACAAGTCAGCCAACGTGCACGCATGCTCGGCGCCGTCTCCCACGACCTGCGCACTCCGCTGTCACGCCTCAAGCTCCGCCTGGAGCAGATCGACGACACCAGGCTGCAGGGCCAGATGCGCCAGGACCTGGACGACATGATCGGCATGCTTGATGCCACCCTGAGCTACCTGCACGAGCAGCGCACCAGCGAAACCCGACATTGGCTGGATGTGCAGGCGCTGGTGGAGTCACTGAGTGAAAACGCCCAGGACCAGGGCTGCGACGTGCAGTTCGCCGGCACTTGCGTGCCGTTACAGGTGCAACCGATGGCCCTGCGCTCGTGCTTGAACAACTTGATCGACAACGCCTTGCGCTATGCCGGCACGGCGCGGGTTGAACTGGAGGATAGCCGTGAAGCCCTGATCATCCGCGTGATCGACCACGGCCCGGGAATTGCGGCCGATCAGCGCGAAGCCGTATTCGAGCCCTTCTTCCGCCTGGAAGGCTCACGCAACCGCAATTCCGGTGGCGTCGGCCTGGGCATGACGATTTCCAAGGACGCCGCTGAGCGCCTCGGCGGTCGCCTGAGCCTGGAGGAAACCCCAGGCGGCGGTTTGACCGCCGTGATGTGGCTGCCCAGGACTTAGAGAGGTTTGTCTTCGCGTCGCCCTTGAGCCTGGGTTGCGCTCCAATCCATCAACAGGCTGTACGCCACGGCCAACAGGGTCGGGCCGATAAACAGACCGATAAAACCAAACGCGATCAAGCCGCCGAACACCCCGAGCAACACAATCACCAGCGGCAGATTGCCGCCACGGCTGATCAGGTACGGCTTGAGCACGTTGTCCACGCCACTGATGATGAACGTCCCCCACACACCCAGAAACACCGCGTAGGTGTAATCGCCCTTCCAGGCCAGCCACGCCGTGGCCGGGATCCACACCAACGGCGGCCCCATGGGAATCAGGCTGAGCAGGAAGGTCACGATGCCGAGCACCAGCGCGCCAGGCACTCCGGCAATCCAGAAGCCGATCAGCGCCAGCACGGCCTGGGCAGCGGCGGTGCCGATCACGCCGTTGACGACCCGTTGCACGGTCCCCGCGACCAATTCGATGTAATAACCGGCACGCTCGCCGATCAAGCGTTCGAGCAGCCGATGGACGAACATCGCTAACCGTGGCCCGTCGCGATAGAAAAAGAACACGAACACCAGGCTCAGGGTCAGCTCAAGAATACCGCCGCCGATCTGCGCGCTGCGCGCCAACAGCCAGTTGCCCACCTGGCCCAGGTACGGCTTGATGCTGACCATCAGCGCGGCGCCCTGCTCGTCGATGCTGTTCCACATTCCGACCAGGCGCTCCCCCAAAAAGGGGATTGAGCCCAGCCAGGTTGGCGCCTCGGGCAGCCCGTCGACCTGGATATCCTTGATCAACGCCACCGCATCACGCACATGGTCCGCCAGGTTGAACCCCAGCCACACCAGCGGCACCGCCACCAACAGCATCCAGCCCAGGGTCAGGATGCCAGCGGCCAGGGATTCACGGCCACCCAGCCAGCGCGTCAGCAGCACCATCAACGGCCAACTGGCAAACGCCAGCACCGCGCCCCAGAACAGCGCCGACCAGAACGGCGCCATCACCCAGAAACTGGCACCAAACAGCACCAGCAGCAGGATTTGCACCAGCAGGCGATCGTTATTGAGCATGGGGTATCTCGGAAAAAAGGCTGTAGGAAGTAAGCTTAGGCGAACGGCTCGGGTCCGTTCGCCTTATAGGCGGTCAGCGTATCAGATGCAGGTGCAGGCCTTTGGTTTCACCGGTACCGGTTTCCAGGCGCGCAGCGCGCACGCCTTTGTCGACCAGTGCCTGGCGCCAGGCTTCGGCAGTGGGCCCGGATAGGCTGACACGCAAGGTAGTGTCGAGGTTCAAGCCACGGGAGATCAGCGTCAGCCAGGTGTCACTGGGCTCGGCGCCCAGCGCTGGAAGGTCCAGTTCGCCGGTGCTCTTCAACTCGCGCAACAGGGTGGCCGAGGTGGGCAACAGGTCGCCCAGCGGGGCGCTGGCGTCCAGTTGTTCTACGTGCAGATAGGCACGGCGGTTGCCTCGGGTGATGCCGTACAGCGCCACCAGGGAGTTGTCCTGCGGGGCCGCCAGACGCAGCAGCAGGTATTCCTGCTGGCCATCGGCGCCGACCAGCTTGGCGTTGCCGAAGATCTCGTTGGCCCACAGGCTGCTTTCACCACAGTCGCGGGCCTTGCACCAGAACAACAGTTGCGCGCCCTTGGCCTGCAAGGCTTCGCGGGTAGAGGTAAATGCAGCGTCGGAGCTGTGTTCGGCGGGCAGTTCGTAGGTAATCGCCGTGGCTTGGCCTCGGGCGATGGCCTGGCCTTCATAGCGCAGTTGGCCGCTGATCTTGCGGATCGCGCCCATGGGGTAGATGCGTTCTTTTTCTTCAGCGGGGCGGTAATCGACGATTTGTGCGTCGACCTGCCGGGCCACGGCGGGCAGGTCCTGGCTGCCCGGTACGTCGGCGGCGAACACCAGTGGGCTGAGCAGGCTCAGCCCGAGGATACGGATACAGCCGTTACGCACGCTCATAAGCTCAACGAGCCCTGGCCATTGGAGGTCACAGCGGTGTTGAAAACATTCATGGTTGACTCCCTTTCAATCCGCCCAGCCTCGGCAGTTGACCGCCCCAAGTCAAGGCGCGGAGAAGAACCGATTGAAACAGTCTGCAACAAGGACCGCACCCGGCTCATCATTCAAGTGCAAATGATGGCCGCCTGGCAGTGTGGTTACCGTAAAGGGTAGCTGGGAAAGCAATTCAGGATGTTTCGCCAACATGCCGTCAGCGGCGACCACCAACTGCGTAGGGCATCCCACACGCCGCACGAAGGCCATCGCCTGCTCATCGGTCAGACGAATCGGTGAAGCCAGTGTCAGGCGACTGTCCGAACGCCAGGTGTAACCACCCGGCACCGGCATCAAACCGCGCTGGGCCAGCAGCTCGGCGGCTTCACGGCTGACGGCCACCAAGCCTTTCATGCGCGCTTCGACCGCTCGGTCCAAGGTGCTGTAGACCGGCTTACGCTTGTCCTGCAGGTTCAATTGCGCCTGCAAGGCCATGCCCAGGCGCTCGGCAGCGTTCTCGCCGCTGGCGGTGGGTGGGATCACGCCGTCGATCAATCCCAGGTGAGTCACCCGCTCCGGCATGGCGCCGGCCAGCACCAGAGAAACGATGGCACCGAGGGAGTGGCCAAGTAATGCAAAACGTTTCCAGCCCAGTTGCTCAGCGACTTGCAGTACATCGTGGACGTAATCCCACAACGCATAACCGGCACCCGTAGGACGGTGCGCCGAATGCCCATGGCCGGCCATGTCCAGCGCCACGATACGCAAGCCCGTGAGCTTGGGCGCCAGGCGCGCAAAACTGTTGGCGTTGTCCAGCCAGCCATGCAGGGCAATCACCGGCAAACCGTCTTCGGGACCAAACAGGTGGGCCGCCAATTCGATATGGGGCAGGCTCAGGCGCACTTCTTCGACCGGCGCGCTCATGCGCAACTGCGCTCACGGGCTTCCCAGCGGGCAAACAGGGTCTTGATCAAGGTCGCAGTGTCCTGGGGGCGTTCGAGGGGGAACATGTGGCCGCCGGGCATGGTGAGCATTTCGCCCATGGGCAGACGGTCGACCCCGCTGGCATGGTGACGCATCACCACCCGGCTCTGGCGACCGCGCACCACCGCCAGCGGCACCTTCAACTGGCGCACCTGACCGGGGCTGGTGTGGGGCACGCCACGGTAGATGCTGATTTCGGTGGCCGGGTCGAAGCGCAGGCGCAGTCGGTCGCCCGCTTGATACAGACCATGTTGCAGGTAAGCGTCGAAGCACTCCGGGTCGAAGCCACGGAACAGGGTCTTACCGGCAAAATAGCTGCGCGCTGCGTCGAGGTCAGTGAACTCTTCACGACGGCCCAGGGTGCGACCGGCCGGGGTCAGGCGGTCGATAAAACCGAAGCGCTTGGCGGCGCGGATCACCCAGCGGTCCGCACGCGTCAATACCGGAGAGTCGAGCATCACCACACCGCGATACAGCTGCGGGCAACGCATGGCCGCGTGCAAATGCAACACGCCGCCCAGGGAGTGGCCCACACCCCACACCGGTTCCGGCTGCTGTTCCAGGTGGTGGATCAACTCGTCGACCAGGTTCTGCCAGTTATCATCCACCGGAAACCTGGGGTCGTGACCGTGCTGTGGCAGGTGAGCCACTGTGTATTCCGGGGCCAGGGCGGCAAACAGCTTGCCGTAGGTGGCCGAAGGAAAGCCATTGGCGTGGGCAAAAAACACGTGCTGCGACATACCGGCCCCTCTATAAAAACAGAGATTGATTGTCACCATGCCCGGGCAGCACAGCAATGACTGTAACTGCCAGGAATGGTGACACTCACGCCACGCCTATCGCGGCGGCGGGTTCTCGCCCAGCGGCACCACGGCCATGGTCAAGCGGGAAACGCAGTTGGCCTTGCCATCTTCGGTGGTCAGACGGATGTCCCACACCTGCGTGGTGCGCCCGATATGGATCGCCTTGGCCACCGCCGTCACTCGCCCGCTGCGCACACCCCGCAGGTGATTGGCGTTGATCTCCAGGCCTACGCAATAGAACTTGCTCCCGTCGATGCACAGGTAAGCCGCCATGGAGCCAACGCTTTCTGCCAGCACCACCGAAGCGCCGCCGTGCAGCAGCCCGTAAGGCTGATGGGTACGGTGATCGACCACCATGCTGGCGGTCAGGGATTCATCGTCAAAGCTTTCAAAGCGGATATCCAGCAGTTCACCGATGGTGTTTTTCTGGCTGGCGTTGAGTTGTTCTATATTCGGTGGGTTGCGCCACAGGCTCATGCGATTGTCCTTGTTGGTTTTATTACGACCCTAATCCTGCCACACAACCGCATCGGAACGCTCGTTTCAAAATCGACGCCGCACAGCCGTTTACACCCCGCAGGGATAAAGCAGCGATATAGCCTACGGGTTCTTCACACTCACCAGGCTCATCAGCCCCGCCAGCGGGAAGTCGCCCTCCAGTTCCGCCAGGCTGGCGGTGTGCATCGGTTCTGGCTGGCGTGGGTGGCCGTGCTGCAAGAAGCTGATCAAGCTGCCGACCAAGGGTTGATGACTGACCAGCAGCACGTTGTCATCCGTGTCGAGCTTTTCCAGCACCTGCAGTGGATTGCCCTCCGGCGTCAGCCACGGCACCGTGCGGATTTCTGGTTCAAACCCCAACGCCTCGCGTACCAGTTGCGCGGTTTGCTGCGCCCGCACGTAGGGGCTGGCGATAATGGCGCTGAGCGGCTGGCCAATCAGATGCGCAGCACTGCGCAACACTTCGCCACGGCCATGCTCAGTCAGATTGCGTTCGGCATCCGTACGCGCATGCCCTTGGGCCTCGCCGTGGCGCAGAATCCACAACTTCACAGTTTTGGCTCTTCATCGCGCACTGGGTGCGGCGCCGGGGGCACGCTATGGGCGGCTTCGCCCTCGGGCGCGCGCGGGGTTGGCCAGTCGGCGAAGGGCCAAGGCTTCTGCTCGCTATGGAAGCTGCCGAAGCGGCCGATCTGGGCGAGGAACTGGCTGAGACTGTCGCCAAAATTCATCAGGCCCAGGTTCGGTGCGCCGTAGATCAAGCGATAGATCAATTGCACCACGACCAGCGCGCCGAGAATGAACTGCGCGACTTGCCACACCAGGGCAAACACCAGCATCCACAGGATGCGCAGGACAATGGATTCGTACTTGGGAGCTGCTTTCGGATCGTTCATGACGCGTTCCTCAGTTGAAACCACTGGTGGAAATAAAGTCGACATCGGTTTTCGGCTCGGCGCGCATCAGCAACTCGATGACCTGGTTCAAGGTGCGCCCTTCGAACAGGATCGCGTGCAGCCCCGCGACCAGCGGCATGTATACGCCCACCTCCTGGGCCTTCGCCTTGAGCACCTTGAGGGTATTGACGCCTTCGGCCACTTCGCCCAGGCGCGTCACCGCGTCTTCCAGGCTCAAGCCTTGGCCCAGGGCGAAACCTACTTGGTAGTTGCGGCTTTTCGGCGAAGAACACGTGACGATCAGGTCGCCCACGCCTGCGAGGCCGAGGAAGGTCATCGGGTTGGCACCCTGATTCACCGCAAAGCGCGTCATCTCGGCCAAAGCGCGGGTGATCAGCATGCTCTTGGTGTTTTCGCCCATTCCCAGGGCCACCGCCATGCCGGCGATGATCGCGTAGACGTTCTTGAGCGCACCGCCCAACTCGACGCCGAAACGATCGCTACTGGCATACACACGGAAAGTACGACCATGCAGCACCGCCTGGACGCGCTCGCACAGGGCTTCGTCTTCGCTGGCGACCACGGTGGCGGTCAGCGCGTGCTCGGCGACTTCCCGCGCCAGGTTCGGCCCGGACAACACGCCGATGCGTGCCTGAGGGGCAATTTCTTCAAGGATTTCACTCATCAACTTGAAGGTCTGCGCCTCGATGCCCTTGGTCAGGCTGACCAGCATCTTGCCCGCCAGACGTTCGGCATGGGGCGCCAACACAGAGCGCAAGGCGCTGGAGGGCAGCGCGACAAAACACAGGTCGCAGTCCGTCAGGGTGGCCAGCAGATCGGTGACCGGCTCGACCGCCGGATGAATCTTGATGCCTTTGAGGTAACGAGGGTTCTCCCGATGCACGCGAATGGCCTCGGCCTGCTCGGGATCGCGCATCCACTGGCGCACTGCGTGACCGTTCTCGGCCAGCAGGTTTGCCACGGCGGTACCAAAACTTCCGCCTCCCAGGACCGCAATAGGGCGCTGTTCAGTCATATGCAATCCGTTAATCCATACCAGTGGCGATGGCGGCATTATACGGGGCGACCTGCTTGCGACCAGCCCCCGAATCAAATCGTGCGCCTGTCGGAAAATGCCATGGACGAGTGACGTAATTGCAAGTGTGGCGAATGGCAAATGGCCCCGCCTCAGTTAACATGGTCGGCTATCCGTCATTATCAAGGCCGTGTCGTGTCTTTGGGCCCTCCTTCCCACTCATCTCTATTGCTGCTGCTGTTGTGCAGTACCTCGGTACTGGCTGACGATCTGTTCCTTGACAGCCAGCCGCTGCCGCAGGTCTTGACCGCCACGCGCCTCAAGCAATCGGCCGCCGCCGTGCCCGGCAGCATGACCGTGATCGACAGCGAACTGATCAAAGCCAGCGGCGCACGGGACATCAGCGAACTGCTGCGCCTGGTGCCGGGAATGATGGTCGGCTACACCACCGGCAACCAGGCGGCGGTGAACTACCACGGCACCAGCGCCAACGATGCGCGACGCATGCAGGTCTTGATCGACGGGCGCTCGGTGTACCGCGCCGGCCTGGCCACGGTGGACTGGAGTGACATTCCGGTGGCCATGGAGGATATCGAGCGCATCGAAGTGTTCCGCGGCCCTAATACCGTCAGCTACGGCGCCAATGCGCTGATGGCGGTGGTGAATATTCTTACGCGCTCACCGGCCAACAGCCACGGATCAAGGGTCAAGGTGATTCGCGGCGAACGCGGGATCAACGATTTCTATGCCAGCCAGGGCGTCGGCTGGGAAACCGGTGATTTGCGCCTGTCGCTGTCCGGACAACAGGACGATGGTTTCGACAGCGATGCTGCCGGTGCCGACCGCCGTGACAGCCGCCGACTCAATCGCTTCAGCCTGGCAGTGAGTCAGACGCTGAACGCCCAGCAAAGCATCGACTGGCAACTGGACGCCAAGGAAGGCACCAATCAGCGTCCGTATACCTACACACCAGTATTCGCCGGGATTACCGAAGGCGGTAATAACTCCGACGTCACGGCCAAGGACTACGCCGGCTCCCTTCGCTGGAACATCGACTTCAACCCCGAACACAGCCTGTACGTCCAAGGTTCGGCGCAGCAGTGGGACCGCCAGCAAATCTGGAAGGCTTGCGACGCCAAGGTTTCGTTCAGCCCCGAGCTGACCCAGTTGTGGCAACTCAACCCCAACTACGCCGAATTGCTGGCCCGGCACATGGAAACCTACAGCCAAGGTTCCGCGCCGCCAGGCAGTGCCGCCGAGCAAGCCTTGGCCAATCAGGTGTTGGATCAATGGCGCAACGGCGCCAACCAGAGCGTGTGCGGTGACATCAACCAAAGCACCCGCGAAAGCCGTTACGACCTGGAAATCCAAGACACCCTCAGCCTGTCCGACAGCCTGCGCCTGGTCAGCGGCATGAACTACCGCTACGACCGCGCCGACTCCGACACCTACTTCAACGGCACCCTGGACGACACCACTTGGCGCCTGTTCGGCCAGTTGGAATGGCGCGCCAGCGAGCATTGGTTGCTGCAAGGCGGCGCCATGTTCGAAGACACGCGCCTGAGCGGCCACTCACTGACGCCACGGGTGGCGGTCAACTATCTGATCAACCCGCGCCACGGCCTGCGCGCGGTGTATTCCGAAGCGATCCGTTCGCCGGACATGTTCGAGAACAACGTCAACTGGAGCTACCGCGTCACCAACCTCAGCTCCCCGGCCTACGGGCAAAGCACCGGGCAGTACTTCGTGAAGACCCGTGGCCCGGGCAATCTCGACAAAGAACTGATGCGCTCGCGAGAACTGGGTTACAACGGGTTCTTTGCCGACATCGGGCTGACCATGGACGTGAAACTGTTCTATGACGAAATCACCGACATGATCAGCTCGCCCCTGCGCAACAACCAGTACATCGCCAGCAACGCCAACAGCTCGCGGTTTACCGGCGCCGAGTCGCAGTTCGACTGGCGGGTAAGCAACGCCGACCGTTTGCGGCTGACCTATGCTTACGTCGACGCCACCGCCAGCAACCCACGGGACAAAGCCCAGACGGCGCGCAACAGTGGCTCCGCCGGCTGGTTGCGCGAATGGGGCCGGGGCTGGTCGAGCGCGCTGTTCTACTATGGCGACGACGCACTCAATCAATATCGCTTCGAACGGGTCGACCTGCGGGTGGCCAAGCGCATTGCCCTGGGCAAAGCCAACGTGGAGCTGGCCGGCATGCTGCAACAACGTCTCGACAACCAGCCCACCACCTGGGCCGACAACACTTACGATCATCGCCACGTCCTCTACTTCAGCGCGGAGTTAGAGTTCTGACATGGGCGACTCGTCACGGATGACCTGCCTCTTTATCTATAAGGGCTGCCGACGCGCCGTGCTGCTGGCCTGCCTGTGGCTGGCCGCACCGGCGTGGAGCGCCGAGATCCTGCTGACCGCCGACGAAGACGGTGCAGGGGTACAAACCTTTACCCAGGCCCTGGCCCAGCAACGCCCCGAAGACCACGTCACCTTCAAGCCCCTCAAGGACTTGCCCTCGCCCAGCCACTTGCCTGCCAGCACGCGCTTGATCCTGCTGGACCTGCCCGGCCTGGACTGGCGCCTGCAGGATCCCGAGGGCCCGCCAACCCTGGTGCTGCGCATCAGCCGGCTACAAGCCCATCAGCGTCCGCAGGCATCCCGGCATGCGCGGATCAGCCTGTTGTGGAGCGATCCGCCGCTGGAGCGCCAACTGCGCCTGATCACCAGCATCCTGCCTCAGGCGCAGCGCATCGGCGTGCTCTACAGCACCGAGAGTGAGTTCCTGCTGCCCGAGCTGCGCCGCTATGCAGAGGCCCTGGAGCTGAAGATCAAGCCCCAGCTCTGGGACAACATCAACGACAGCCGCCCGCTGCAGGCCCTGCTCAGGGACAGTGACGTGCTGCTCGGCCTCGACGATCCGCTGCTGTACAACCCAAAGACCGCCAAGAACCTGCTGCTGAGCAGCTATGCCCAGCAATTGCCGCTGGTGGGCCCGAACGCCGGTTTTGTGCGTGCCGGTAGCCTGGCCAGCACCTACAGCGACCAGGCCGACTGGCTGGCAGTACTCGACCGCCTGCTGGACCAGCCACCCACCAGCTGGCCGCACGCGCTCTACCCCGAACACTTCAAAGTCGTGGGCAACCCGCAAGTCGCACGTTCACTGGGCATTGAACAGGTAGACGAAGCCAGCGTCGCCGCCCGATTGGCCGAAGGAGAAAAACGCCCATGACCTTGCGCCGTCGTTGGGACATCAACACCCGCACCCAGCTCATCACCCTCGGTCCGGCGCTGTTGCTGACGTTGCTGCTGATCAGCTTCTTCACCTTCGTGCGTATCCAGGACCTGCGCCAGGAACTGGACCACACGGGCCAGTTGATCGCCAACCAATTGGCCCCGGCTACCGAATACGGCGTGATCTCGGGCAACAACGATGTACTTGAGAGCCTGCTGCGCGCGACGCTGGCCACGCCCCATGTACGCTTCCTGGAAATTCAGGACAGCGGCGAAAACATTCTGGTGTATGTCGAGCAGGCATCGGAAAAACACGACCGCTCGCTGTCGGTGAAAGTGTTCCAGGCGCCGATTCGCCTGCAACACATCCAGCTGGGCAACGACTTTTTCCAGGACAACCTCAGCGAATCCAAGGCGCCGCGCGCGGATTACCTTGGACGGGTAATTGTCGGCATGTCCAATGACGCCTTCAGCCAGCGCCAACAGGAGATTCTGTTCAAGGCCGGGATCCTGGCGCTGTTCGCCTTGCTGTTTACCTTCCTGCTCGCCCGACGCCTGGCCGCCAGCCTGTCGCAACCGATCAGTGCCATGGGCCATGCGGTCAAGGCGATCCAGCAAGGCGACTACAAGACGCCGCTGCCGATTGTCGATGATTCGGAGCTGGGCGACCTTT
Organism: Pseudomonas sp. SR18; assembly: GCF_023701505.1. Lineage (NCBI taxonomy): Bacteria > Pseudomonadati > Pseudomonadota > Gammaproteobacteria > Pseudomonadales > Pseudomonadaceae > Pseudomonas > Pseudomonas sp. SR18. The sequence goes on from NZ_JAMQAU010000028.1 coordinate 21,115, forward strand.
CGCGACACATCAACAACTTGGCCGAAGGCCTCAACCAGGCCAGTCGTGAACAACAACAGGCCATGGCCCAGTTGATCCAGACCCGGGAAGAAGCCGAGCGCGCCAACAATGCGAAGTCGGACTTCCTGGCCATGATGAGCCACGAACTGCGCACGCCGATGAACGGCGTACTGGGCATGCTGCAACTGCTGGAAACCACCGAGATGACCGAGGAGCAGACCGAATACGCGGCGCTGGCCTCCGAGTCTACCGAGCACTTGCTCAAGGTCATCAACGATATCCTCGACTTCTCGCGCATTGAACGCGAGGCGCTGGAGCTGGAACATATTTCGTTCAACCTGGCCGACCTGATCAACAGTTGCGCCCAGGCGTTTCAGCACAATGCTCAGCAGCGTGGGTTGGAACTCAGGCTGGCGCTCCCGCCAGGCATGGATGAACTCCGGGTACAAGGCGATCCGACGCGGATCCGCCAGATTCTAGTGAACCTGATCGGCAATGCCTTGAAGTTCACCGAGCACGGCAGCATCAGCGTTGAGCCCCACTGGCAAACGCTCGACCATGAACTGGTGTGGTTCACCTGCACGGTGCGTGACAGCGGCATCGGAATTTCCACCGAGCGCCTGGAATTGATGTTCGATGCGTTCCAGCAGGCCGACAGTTCCATTTCAAGACGTTACGGCGGCACCGGCCTGGGGCTGCCCATCGCCCGCACCCTGGCCGAACGCATGGGCGGCACCCTGCGCGCCCAGAGCGAAGAAGGCCGTGGTTCGGTGTTTACCCTGGAAATTCCACTGGCGCTCGACCAACACAGCCTGCCCGCGGTGGCTGTGGATGCCGGTGGCAAACACAGCGCCGGCGATGGCCGTCATGTGCTGCTGGTGGAAGACAACCCCGTCAACCGCACCGTGGTGGAAGCCATGCTGCGCAGCCTGGGGTTTGAAGTGAGCCTCGCCACTGATGGTGCCGAAGCGATCCGCAGTGCCGAAAGCCTGATTTTCACGGCGATCCTGATGGATTGCCGACTGCCGCTGATCGATGGCTACGAAGCCACCAGGCAGATTCGCCACTTGCCGGGCTGTGCCGACTTGCCGATCATCGCCCTCACTGCCAACGCGCTGCAGGGCGACCGCGAAGCCTGCCTGGCGGCGGGCATGAACGATTACCTCGCGAAGCCGTTCAAACGCACGGATTTGCAGCAAATCCTGCAGCGTTGGGTGCAGTAGCGCTGCGCCATCAACCAAGTCCGACTGGCGTGAAAGACGAAAGTGCGGCAGTCTTAGGCACCCGAACGGGCACCTTAAACGGGCCCGGTTTAAAATTTCAGTGAACAAGTGTACATTCAGTGCCTAACGCTGTGACTTTCACTACAACGCAATAGTCTATGTGTAGGCTGCCGACATGAGGCATGAACGCTTCATTCGGTTCGGGAAGATTTGCCCTACCCTGCCGCATGGGATTATTGAGGAGCTCGCATGACCAAACAAAACGCCTTTACTCGGGAAGACCTGCTGCGCTGCAGTCGCGGTGAGCTGTTCGGCCCAGGTAACGCGCAACTGCCCGCCCCGAACATGCTGATGGTGGATCGCATCACCCATATCAGCGAAGAGGGTGGCAAGTACGGCAAAGGTGAATTGGTCGCCGAGCTGGATATCACCCCGGACCTGTGGTTCTTCGCCTGCCATTTCGAAGGTGACCCTGTAATGCCAGGTTGCCTGGGCCTTGATGCCATGTGGCAACTGGTCGGTTTCTTCCTCGGCTGGCAAGGCTTGCCGGGCCGCGGCCGTGCCCTGGGTTCGGGCGAAGTGAAATTCTTTGGCCAGGTCCTGCCGACCGCCAAGAAAGTCACCTACAACATTCAGATCAAGCGCGTCCTCAAGGGCAAGCTGAACCTGGCCATCGCCGATGGTTCGGTGAGCGTCGACGGTCGCGAGATCTATACTGCCGAAGGCCTTCGGGTCGGCGTATTCACTTCCACTGACAACTTTTAAGGGTTATCCGCATGCGCCGCGTCGTTATCACTGGTCTGGGCATCGTTTCTTGCCTGGGCAATGACAAAGAGACCGTCACCGCTAACCTGCGTGCAAGTCGCCCTGGCATCCGCTTCAACCCGGAATATGCCGAAATGGGTCTGCGTAGCCAGGTTTCCGGCTCCATCGACCTGCCCCTCGAAGAGCTGATCGATCGCAAGATCTATCGCTTCGTCGGCCACGCTGCCGCCTACGCCTACCTGGCCATGAAAGACGCCATTGCCGACTCCGGCCTGAGCGAAGACCAGGTATCGAACGTACGCACCGGCCTGATCGCCGGTTCGGGCGGCGCATCCACCCTGAACCAGATGGAAGCGCTGGACATCCTGCGCGAAAAAGGCGTGAAGCGCGTTGGCCCGTACCGTGTAACGCGGACCATGGGCAGCACCGTTTCGGCCTGCCTCGCCACGCCGTTCGCCATCAAGGGCGTCAACTACTCGATCTCCTCGGCCTGCGCCACCAGTGCTCACTGCATTGGTACTGCGGTAGAGCAGATCCAGCTGGGCAAGCAGGACATCGTGTTCGCCGGCGGCGGTGAAGAAGAGCATTGGAGCCAGTCGTTCCTGTTCGACGCCATGGGCGCACTGTCCACCCAGTACAACGAAACCCCGGAAAAAGCCTCCCGCGCCTACGACGCCAAGCGTGACGGTTTCGTCATCGCCGGCGGCGGCGGCATGGTGGTGGTCGAGGAGCTGGAACACGCTCTGGCCCGTGGCGCCAAGATCTACGCGGAAATCGTCGGCTACGGCGCGACATCCGACGGCTACGACATGGTTGCGCCAAGCGGCGAAGGTGCCATCCGTTGCATGCAGATGGCCATGTCCACCGTTGATACCCCAATCGACTACCTGAACACCCACGGCACCTCGACTCCGGTCGGCGACGCCAAGGAAATGGAAGGCGTGCGCGCGGTATTCGGCGACAAGGCCCCGGCCATCAGCTCCACCAAGAGCCTGTCGGGTCACTCCCTGGGCGCCGCCGGCGTTCACGAAGCGATCTACTGCCTGCTGATGATGGAAGGCAACTTCATGGCCGGCTCGGCCAACATCGACGAGATCGACCCGGTCGTCGCCGATATGCCGATCCTGACCAAGACCGTTGAAAACGCCAAGATCGACACCGTGATGAGCAACAGCTTCGGCTTCGGTGGCACTAACGCCACCCTGGTGCTGAAACGCTGGCAGGGCAAGTAAGACCTGTAGCTTGATCCACTGAAAAAGCCCCGACTGGTTCGGGGCTTTTTTATGGGCAACTGAATGAGACCGAGTCGCCTGCATCGGGGGCAAGCCCCCTCCCACACTCGTGCGCATTCTTTGGGCAATATGGGAGAGCGCTTGCCTCCGATAGGCATAGGTATCTACACAACTCTCCAAGGCTTATACATAACTCTGTGGTGAGCGGGCTTGCCCCGCGCTGGGCTGCGAAGCGGCCCCAGCCCTACACCGAAAACCGCGCCACCATCGAATTCAAATCCACCGCCAACCGCGACAACTCCTGGCTCGCCGCACTCGTCTGGTTAGCCCCGGCAGACGTCTGATGCGCCAGATCACGGATATTCATCAAGTTACGATCCACTTCACGCGCCACCGCCGCCTGCTGTTCCGACGCACTGGCGATCACCAGGTTGCGCTCATTGATCAGCGTGAACGCCGAGGCAATCGCCTCCAACGCTGTCCCCGCCGACTTGGCGATGTCCAGGGTGGAACGCGCCCGGGTATTGCTCTGCTGCATTGAGCTGACGGCCTGCTCCGTGCCCTGCTGAATCCCACTGATCATCTGCTCGATTTCCTGGGTCGACTGCTGAGTACGATGAGCCAGCGCCCGCACCTCATCGGCGACTACGGCAAAACCGCGCCCCGCATCACCTGCCCGCGCGGCCTCAATGGCGGCATTCAGCGCCAGTAGATTGGTCTGCTCGGCAATCGAGCGAATCACGTCCAGCACCTTGCTGATGCCATACACCTTCTGCGCCAAGTCTTCGACCTGGGTCACGTTGTCGGTCACATCGATAGCCAGCGCCTCGATTGACACGACGGTTTGCTGCACCTGCTCACGCCCTTGCTGGGCGATACGGTCCGACTCGCGGGACGCCTGGGACGTAGCCACCGCATTGCTTGCCACCTCCTCCACCGCCGCCGTCATCTGGTTGACCGCCGTGGCGGCCTGTTCGATTTCCTGGCTTTGCTGGTGCAAACCACGGGTGGCGTCCTCGGTGACGCAACTGAGCTCCTCGGAAGCCGATGCAAGCTGGTTCGATGACTCGGAGATACGCCGAATGGTGTCACGCAAGGTGTCTTGCATGCCCTTGAGCGCCCGCTGTAAGCGCGCGGGCTCGTCCTTGCCACTCACGATGATCTCCCCAGTCAGATCGCCGCTGGCGACGTTCTGGGCAACCTGGAGCGACTGCGCCAGCGGCAGCACGATACTGCGGGTCAGCCAGACCGCCAGGCCAATGGTAACCAGCGTGGCCAGGGCAACCATGGCGATGACCCAGGTTCGCGACTGGCTGAACACGTTCTGCGCCTGCTTCGCAGCCTCGTTGGCACTGGCCTTGTTCAGACTGCCCAGGGCGCGCAGGGTCAGCGCCATTTGATCGGCAAACTGGTTCATCTCGCCGTTGACCACCTGAATCGCGTCTTCCAGCCGATTGGCCTTGGACAGCATCACGACCTGTTCCTGGCGCTGTAGGTAGTGCTGTTGCTCGCCCTTGAAGCGGTCAAACAACACACGCTCCTCCGGCAGCACGATCAACGCTTCATACAGCTGTTCGGCGCTATTCAGGGCGGCTTTGGTCTCGGTGATTTTCTGCTCGTTCTGTGCCACGGCCTGGGGATCGCGACTGACCAGCAAGCGCAAGGTCAGCGCACGAATGCGCAGCACGTCCTGGCTTATCTCTCCCACCGCCATCACGCTCGGCAACCAGTTATTCTCCACCTGATCCGACTGCTGGCGCATATTGCCCATCTGCAGCAGCGCAAAGCCGCCCAGCGCAAATACCATCAATGCCAGCACGCCAAACCCCAAACCGGCGCGGGGGGCGATATTCAAACTTCTGATACTCATGCCTTGGTTCCTTCCAAATGCGCTGCATCCATTTGCAGCTGGCTGCTTTGAAAGGTATCGGCGCCTCAGGGCGTTTGCGTAAGACCAAAACGCGATATCAACGGGCAGCGCCATCGCGAGTGGTTTTGGGCAGGATCGCCAGGAAATTATCCTTCGCCACCTTGTGGGCTACATCCTCAGGAAGCGCGTCGAGGAAGGGATCAAAGCGGCGCATTTCCTTACCCAACTTGTTGAAACGCCCTACCACGTCCGAGCCCAGCATGAAGCGCTCCGGGAAGCGCTCCACCAGCTTTACCCACTCGGGCCTGGGCTTGCCCGCGTCGTCCAGCAAGTACGGCGTGAGCATGCTCCACGACAGGTCGATGTACAGGTTGGGGTAGGCCTCCAGCATGCGGCTCAATGTGGGCAGCAAGAAGTCCATCTGGACCTGATGCCGGTGAATCTCCTTGCTGGTGCCGGCATGGGCCCAGATAAAGCGGGTGTGCGGATGATTACGCAGCGGCTCTTCAACCTCAGCCAGGTACAACGGGTTGCGCTCGCGCTTGGAGGTGATGTTCGAGTGCAGCATCACCGGCAGGTCATTTTCGGCGGCCAGATGGTAGATGCGCGTCATCGCTTCGTTATTGGCGCGCGGAGTGTCGCCGGAGGTCAGCGCGGTGAGGTCATCGTGACGGGTGAACACCTCACCAATGCCCTGCCACAGCCCTGGATCAAGATCGAGCATGCGTTGGATATGGGCAGCCGAGTTCTTGTCGTTGGGGTTGAAACCGCTCAGAAACGGATGAAAATGCGGGCGCTGTTCAGGGGTAAGCTTGTTTACAGCCGCCGCGACGATCACGTCAGTGGCGCTGTACCAATAGGCATCGGCGTCGTCTCCGGCGTAGTAGCGCGGACGCTTGGGCTCGTCTTCGTGCCATTTCTTCGCCACGGGGATGCCGGAAATCATCACATGTTCGATGCGATTCTCGGCCATCGTCTTGAGCAATTTATCCATGCCCGCCGTTTCCTGGAAAAAATCCACGTAATGCAGGTGTGCATCGCTGTAGGCATAGTCGCGCGCCTGCACGGCAAGGCTAGTGGCGGCGAACAACAGGGCGAGACTCAGGCGGTTCCAGGGCACGGTAAAACCTCGATAAGGGCCAATACGGGTAGACCTTGCGCCCTGTGCCGGGGTTCATCGCGCAAAAACGCGGAACACTGAAGTGCCAGCATGCTCTATAACTGCATGACCTTCATCCTGCCACCCTGTGAGGTTTGCCATGCCTGTTACCGTGAACACACTGAACGCTGAAAACTTCCGCCACAGCGTCAACATCAACAACCACGAGTTGTTTACCGACCTGCCCAAGAGCCTGGGTGGCGACGACTCGGCGCCCTCCCCCCACGACTACTTCGATGCGGCGCTCGCATCGTGCAAGGCCTTGACCGTCAGGCTCTACGCCCAGAAAAAAGACATCCCGCTGACCGGCGTGACCGTGGAAGTCACCCACGACGCTGCCGAAGAGCAAAAGGGCAAATACAAACTCAACGTCAAGTTGACCCTCAAAGGTGTACTCACCGACGCGCAGCGCGATGAGCTGCATCGCGTGGCAGACAAATGCCCGGTGCACAAGCTGATGACCACTGCTGAAATCAGCATCGAGACCCAGTTGTCCGAAGGCGCCTTCAGCCAATAGCGGCAACCTCGCGTCGGGCGGGTTATGCTCAGCAGCATCTAACCCGCTCAGACTGGGACGCACCATGACCACCCTCACCGTGATCCGCCCTCGCCCCGAGGATGTCGAAGGCCAGCCAATCCTGCGTCCATTGCCCTCGCGAGAATGCCGCAGCGTCGGCCCATTTGTGTTCTTCGACCACATGTTGCACACCCGCTACGCAGCAGGCAGCGGCATGAATATCCGCCAACATCCGCATATCGGCCTGTCCACGCTCACCTACCTGTTCGAGGGCGCGCTGCAGCATAAAGACAGCCTGGGTTCCGATCAGGTGGTAGAAGCCGGCGATGTCAGCTGGATGACCGCCGGTAGCGCGATTGCCCACGTGGAGCGCACACCTCAGGCGCTCAAAGCCAGTGGTTTCAGCCTGCATGGACTGCAAGTGTGGCTGGCGTCGCCCAAGGATCATGAGACCGGGCCCGGCCATTACAGCCACCATGCAGCGGCGAGCTTGCCGGTGAGTGACAATCTGGGCGTGCAGATTCGCCTGATCGCCGGCACTGGGTTTTGCCTGAAATCACCGGTGCCGGTGCTGTCGCCCACGTTGTATGCCGAGGTGCAGATGCAGACGGCCACTACCCTGCTGATCCCGGACGAGCATGAGGAGCGGGCGGTGTATGTGCTGGATGGCGAGGCACAATTGGACGGTGAGGCGCTGGACGTGCATAGCTTGGTGGTATTGCCGATCGGGCAGGAGATGACGCTCTTTGCCGAGTCCGATTGCCACCTGATGGTATTCGGCGGTGCACCGTTGGATGGGCCACGGCGGATCAATTGGAATTTTGTGGCGAGTGATCCTTTGAGGATTGAACAGGCGCGGCAGCGTTGGGCGGCTGGGGATTGGCCGACGGTACCGGGTGAAACTGAAAGAATCGAGTTGCCGGTGAGATAGCTATCGGGGGCAAGCTGAACTGGCCTAATGATTTTGGACACTTCATTCGGGCGCTATGATAGCGCCCAAATTTGAGGTGTTTGGATATGCGTAAATCTTATTCGAGTGAGTTCAAGCTCAAGGCCGCCA
>NZ_JAMQAU010000029.1:0-22100 GCF_023701505.1 Pseudomonas sp. SR18
TCGCCGTCAACGGCGACTTGCGGGTTGGTGTCGGCATAGCCGCTGACGTCCAGTTGATCGAGGGCCAGCACCGGCAGCGCGGCGGGGATCGGCAACTGCGTGAGCAGGTGTTGCTGGGTCAGCAGCAAGCCAATGCCGCTGTCTTCGATCATGTAGCTCAGGCGGTCTTGCGGGTATTCGGGGTCCAGCGGCACATAGGCGCCGCCGGCCTTGAGCACGGCGAGCAGGCCGATGACCATCTCCAGGCTGCGCTCGGTGGCAATGCCCACCAGTGCATCCGTGCCGACGCCCAGTTCCATCAGCTTGTGGGCGAGTTGGTTGGCGCGCTGGTTGAGCTGGCGATAGCTCAGTTGATGGTCGCCGAACACCAATGCCGGCGCATCGGGCGTGGCGGCCACTTGGGCTTCGATCAATTGCTGGACGCTGTGGTGGAGCGGGTAGTGGGTGGTGGTGGCGTTCCATGCGCTGACGATCTGCTGCTGCTCGGCGTGGTCCAGCATCGCCAGGTCGGCCAGCCGCTGTTGCGGGTCGGCAATGAGGCTTTGCAGCAAGTGCAGCCAGTGCCGTCCCAGGCGTTCAATCGTCGCCGCTCCAAACAATGCGGTGCTGTACTCGATGCTCGCGGTGATGTGCTGTGGCGCGTAGTCCACGTCCATCGACAGGTCGAACTTGGCCTCATGTTGCGCCACCGGCAGGAACGTCAGGCTCAACTCACCCAGCTTCAGCGCGCCGGTTTGTTCCTGGCTCACACGCCAGTTGAACAGGGTCTGGAACAGCGGATTGGCCTGTGTGCTGCGTTGCAGTTGCAGGTGCTCAATGATCAGTTCAATCGGGTAGTCGGCATGTTCCATGGCCGCCCGCGATTGCTGGCGCAACGCTTGGAGAAACTCGCCTGTGGTCAGGTCGTCGGTGAGTTGCGTGCGGTAGATCTGGCTGCTGACGAAGAACCCCACCAGGTCCTGGGTCTCGCTCTGATTGCGGCCTGCATTTGGCACGCCGACAGTGAAGTCCTGCTGGCCGCTGTAGCGGCTGAGCAGCAGTTGCCAAGTGCCCAGCAGCACGATAAACGGCGTCACCTCCTGTTGCTGGCAGAAGCCTTGCAACTGTTGGCTCAGGGCTGAGGGCACTGACAGCTGGAGATTGCCGGCGCGGTGCTGTTGTCCGGCATTGCGGGGGAACTCGGTAGGCAGGTCCAGCGTGGGAACCTCGCGTCCCAGGTAATCCGTCCAATACTCGGCGGCGCGCTGTTGTTCAGGCGTGTTCGGGTACTCCTCGCGCTGCCAGCGGGCGTAGTCGGCGTACTGGATGGCAGGTCGCGCCAACGGCGTCGTGTCGCCCTGGCAGGCGCGTTGGTAAGCCTGGATCAGGTCGTGCATCAGGATCGGGTTGGACCAGGCGTCCGAGGCGATGTGGTGCATGTTCAACAGCAGGATGTGGTCATCGCGCTCAAGTTTGATCAGGGTGGCGCGAATCAGCGGCGCACGCGCCAGGTCAAACGGCGCACCGGCCTCGGCGGCCAGGCGCTCAGTGACGGCGGCGGTACGGGCGTGTGGTGCCAGGCCGGACAGGTCCTCTTCGCGCAAGTGGATGCGGGCTTGCGGGTCGAGCACTTGTCGGGGTTCATCATCAACGGTGTGGAATGCGGTTTTCAGCACGTCGTGCCGGTCGATGACCTGTTGCAAGGCTGCGCCGAGCGCCGGTGTATCCAGCGGGCCGCGCAGGTGCAGTGCGTTGGGCAGGTTGTAGGCGCTGCTGTCGGGCGAGAGCTGTTGCAGGAACCACAGGCGTTGTTGGGCGAAGGACAGGGGAGTGGGGCCGCGATGGGGGGAAGCCTTGATGGAATTCTCTGAACCGACGTCGTCGGCCATCAACAAAGCCAGCAAGTCGTCGTCGGGGAGTTGATTCAGTGGGTTCATGTTTGGTCTCGTCGCCATCGGCTGCGTAAATATGCGTTGTCAGAAAGACGAAGCGTGGCCGACGAGATTTAGGTGTGACGTGGGACTTGGCGGGCAAGCGGCGAGCGGCAGGGCGCTCGCCGGAGGGTGAGGTCAGGCGAAAGCTTTTTCGGTGATGACGCGCCCGGCTTCCATGCGCACCAATTGGTCGGCGATATCGAAGTAACGATCATCGTGGGAGATCACGATGATGGTCTTGCCCAGGCGCTTGAGGTCCGGCAGCAGCTCTGTGTAGAACACGCGGCGGAAAGTCGGGTCCTGGTCGGCGGCCCATTCGTCGAAGACCAGCACTGGACGCTCGTCGAGCCAGGCGTTGATCAGCGCCAGGCGCTTGCGCTGCCCGGTGGAGAGGTCGGTGGTGGTGAACGCGCCATCGCGAATGCTGACCTTGTGCGCGATTTCCATGCGCTCCAGGTACTGGTTGGCGTCGTCCGGCAGGGCCTTGTCGCTTTGCACCAGTTCGTCGAACAGGTAGTAGTCGGCAAAAATGGTGGTGAACATTTGCCGGTAATCGTCCAGGCCGTGGGCGTCCACCGTTGTGCCGTTGAGGCGGATCTCACCTTGCTGCGGGGTATACAGGCCCAGCAGCAACTTGATCAGGGTGGTCTTGCCGCAGCCGTTTTCACCGACGATAAACAGGATTTCCCCAGGCTCGATGGTCAGGTTCACCGGGCCCAGCTTGAAGGGCGCGCTGCCTTCCACGGGCGGGAACGCGTACTGCACGTCGCGCAACTCCAGATGCTTCATGGGCGGCATGCGGCTCTCATCGGCGTCGAGCAGCAAGTGCGGTTCCGGCGACGAGAAGCGTTCGGACAGGTCGGCAATGCGGCGGAAGGCGATCTGTGCGCGGCTGATAATCGGCAGGTTGGCGATCAGGTTCTCCAGCGGGCCTTTCATGTAGAGCAGTACCAGGACAAAGCCGCTCATCATCGCCGGGTTGTTGCTGGGCCAGAACGATTGCAGGGTCAGCGCCAGGCCGATGACCACGAAGAACAGCATCGAACCCAGGCTTTTGGCGATCACGAAAATATTGATCGAGCGCACGTGGGTGTCGCAGATGTGGTCGGCGGTGGCCTGGATATTGCGGGTCAGCATGGCGTGGCGGCGCTTGCGGTGGATCCGCAGTTCCTTGGCGCCCTCGGCGATGGCCGAGTAGTGTTTTTGCAGGTTGTCTTCCGCTTCCCGCGCCGCGTAGAAGCCTTTGATGCCTTTGCTTTGCGCGATGAACTGGATGGCTGAGCCGATGCCGATGGCCAGCAGGGTCATGATGAAGATCGGCAGCGAGAGGCTCGCCAGGTAGCCCAGGCAGCCGAGGATAACGGTGATGGAAATGGCCAGCGGGGCAAAGGCGAAGGCGAAGTCGCTGATGGTGTCGACGTCGTGGGTCAGTACCGGAATAAGGCGATGGCTGCGGTAGCGTTCGATCTGTTCGATCGGTGCTGACAGTACCTTGGCGCCGAGGTCCTTGCGCAGCCTGGCAATGACTTTTTGCCCGACGAAGTTGCTGCCGATGTCGGCGGCAATGCTGCTGAGCAGGGCGAGCAGGCACAAGCCGGCGAAGGCCAGGACCACGGCGGTGGTGAGGCCGGACTCGCTGTGCAGGCCCTGGTTGACCGTGGCAAGCAGGGCCGTGACGCTCACGCCTCCGAGGATGCCGAACAGAATCGACAGGATGACGGTGTAGCGATACGGCTTGAGCAGGCTCAAGAGTTCACTGAGGGCGCTACGCGGTTTTGCGGTCATGAAACTACCTCGGTCGCGACGTGGCTACGTGCTAAGGGCGAGTGGAGACCCGGCGATCCATTTGATCGCTCGCGGGCTTTTGTAGGAGACGTTTCGACTGCGGCGCGATTTAGCCTTATTGCGTTGGGCGCGGGGCCTAAATTTGTCCTGCCGTCCCACGTTATAGCTTGATGCGGCCGCGTTCTTCGGTCGGCACCCGTAGGCCGGTACGCCGTTCCTCTCCCGTGGACGCTTTCATTTCGATGAGCTGGCGCGCCCGAGCATTAATAGTCCTCGCGGTTGTTGGTCGAGTGCGTTTGGAGGCGCGGTGAAAAATAAGCAGGTAAATGAGTCTGGTTTTCATTACCTGAACCGTCTTATTAACCAGAGGCGCTCAAAGACGCCACTATTTCTGCCAATCACACGCCTCACTGTTCAAGGATTGCTGTCGATGCCTTATTTCCTTTGGTTGTCTACGCCCAAGCATTACGCGCTGAAGAAATTGCCGCAGACCGTGCGTCTGATGATGCTGGGTGCCGCGCTGGCTGTGCCAGCTGCTGCCACATTGATGCCGAGCGCTGCATTTGCCCAGAGTGAAGCGGGCAAGGTTGCCTTCGCGATCCCGGCCGGTAAATTGTCGGATGCGCTGATGGCATTCGGCTCGGCTGCCGGCGTATCGATTTCCTACGATCCGGCGCTCGCCAGCCAGCGCTCCACCCCAGGGCTGAGAGGGCAGTTCGGCGTGGATGAAGGCCTGTCTCGACTGTTGTCGGGCAGTGGCTTGCAGGCCAGTCGCGAAGCGAACGGCAACTACATCGTGATGACGCCCACCAGCGGTTCTGCGCTGAACCTTGGGGCAACCACCATCAGTGCCGAGGGGCTTGGGGCGACGACCGAAAATACCGGTTCGTACACTACAGGGGCCACCAGCACGGCAACCAAGCTCCCATTGTCGTTGCGTGAAACGCCGCAGTCGGTCAGCGTGATTACCCGCCAGTTGATGGATGATCAGCATCTTTCGACGCTCAACGAAGTGATGGCTTTCACGCCCGGTATCAGCATCAATCACCGCGACAGTGAGCGTTACACGTTTTACTCCCGTGGTTTTGCGATCCAGAACTTCCAGTACGACGGCATTCCGTCACAGGTGGCCAACGAGTCGCAGCAATATGTAGGCTCAATCTCGGACATGGCCATCTATGACCGTGTCGAAGTCGTGCGCGGCGCTACCGGCCTGATGAGTGGTGCAGGCACTCCGTCTGCCACCATCAACCTGGTGCGCAAGCGTCCAACCAAGGACTTCCAGGCTTACGTTTCCGGAGAAGCGGGGGCGTGGGACCGCTACCGTTCCGAAGTCGACGTCGCTGGCCCGCTGACGGAAACCGGCAATGTGCGTGGACGTTTCGTGGCGGCTTATCAGAAGCAAAATTCGTTCATTGACTGGTACAGTCAGGAAAAGCGCGTTATGTACGGCGCGTTGGATATCGACTTGAACGACAGCACAACGCTGCGCACTAGCCTCGACTATCAGAATAACAATGCCGACGGCACCAGCTACGGGCATATCCCGCTATTTTTCAGCAACGGCAAGCAAACCAACTTCTCCCGTTCATTCAACCCGGCCTCGCGTTCGAGTTACATGGACAATACCAGCTACAACTTCACCGCCATGCTTGATCACAAGCTGGACAATGACTGGAGCCTGAAGACTGCTTACAGCCATCAATACTCCTACCGTAAAGGCCAGGGCGCATCGGCAAGTGGCGGCTACCCTGACCCAGTGACCGGTGAAGGCACGGGCGTATTTATTTACCGCCTGGACAGCTACCAGACCCAGGATACGCTCGATACTTATGCTTCCGGCCCGTTCAACCTTGGCGGTCGAGAACATGAGTTGGTGGTCGGTGCCAGCGCCTCGCGCACTCACCTGAACTTCCCTAACTACGCCAGTCACAATGATGACGGCGACTACGGTTCGGCGAACATTTTCAACTGGGACGGCCGTGAGTACGGCAATCGTGAGTATCAAAAGGATGGCGGCACCGTCACGACCTTGCAGCAGACCGGCATGTACGGTGCGCTGCGCCTGAAACCGTTCGATCCGCTGACCATCATTCTGGGGACCCGGCTCAGCTGGTGGAATCAGGAGGATGAGGTCAAGAATTATCTCGATGGCACCAAGGCGACCGACAAGACCAAAAAGACCGGGGTTGTCACGCCTTATGCCGGCATTGTTTATGAGTTGAACGACACCTATTCGGCGTACGCCAGCTACACCAGCATCTTCTTGCCGCAGACGTTCTACAAAACCGCCTCCGGCACCTCGCTGGCGCCGCTTGAAGGCGACAACTACGAGATCGGTCTCAAGGGTGAGTTCTTCGACGGTGCGCTGAACGCGAGCGTCGCGGTGTTTGAGATTAATCAGAAGAACACGCCGGAGCAGTCAGGCACGGATTCTTCGGGGCGCGCTGTGTACAAGGCCATCAGTGGTACCAACACCCGTGGCGTCGAGACCGAGATCTCGGGTGAAGTGGCCAGGGGCTGGAACGTGTTTGGTGGCTATACCTACCGTGAGTCCCACGACAAGGACGGCGGTCGGGTACAGACCAACCAGCCGATCAACCAGTTCAAGTTCGGCACTACTTATCGCTTGCCGGGTGAATGGAACAAGTTGACGGTTGGCGGCAACGTCACCTGGCAGAGTGAGATGTACGCTGCATCGCAAATCAATTATTCCGGCCCTTACTACAAGGCTACTCAGGATCCGTTCGCCGTAGTTGGCTTGTTGGCCAAATACCAAGTGGATGACCACCTGAGTGTGGGGCTGAACGTCAACAACCTGTTTGACCAGAAGTATTACGACGGCATGGGCACGTTCAACTCGGGCTCTTACGGCGAACCGCGCAACGCAATGATCAACGCCAAGTACGCCTTCTGATTCACTGACCCACCGGAAGCGGGCGCTCGCGCCAGCTTCCTCCAGACATAAAAAAACCGCCTGGCACATGCCAGGCGGTTTTTTTTATGCCGGTTTCAGCGTGCGTTATCAGAGATCACGCACCACCCTGAAACCGATCCAGTCCCCCCGCGTCTGCGGGTAGATGGTGTTGCGGTTGCCCGAGCGCGAAAACACGGGTGCTTCGCCCCAGTCATTGCCGCGAATCTGATAGGACTCGCAGTTCGGTTCCACCCAGGCGCTACCGTCAGTCGGGGCACCGATGTAGTTGGTGTGTTCGCAGTCCGCGACGCGCTCGTAGACGTTGCCGTGCATGTCGTACATGCCGAACGCGTTCGGCGGGTAGCTGCCCACGGGCGAGGAGTAGCTGTAGCCGTCTGCCGGTCCATAGGTGTTGGCGTGCTGGGCGATGCTGTAGCCCTTGCCTTCATCGAAGGGGAACGGGAACGGCCCGGTGGAGCCGGCGCGGGCGGCGTATTCACGTTGGGCTTCGCTGACCATGTGGTACTTCTGGCCGGTCTTTTTCGACAGCCAGGCGACGTAGGCTTTGATGTCGTCCATGTCCATGCACACTGCCGGCTGGCGCGGGCCTTGCGGGTAACGCGGCTTGCTGGCGATGCATTCGCGGCCGGGGCGCTCGTCGCCGTTGGCGATCTTCACACCGCTCTGGCGCACATAGCTGTCCCATTCACCGGCGGTGACATGGAAGCGGCTCATGGCGAACGGTTTGGCGAAGGTCACGTCATGCATCGGGCCTTCATCCGGCTCGCGGCCGACTTCATCTTCAGGCGTTCCCATGGTGAAGGTGCCGGCGGGCAGTACGACCATTTCCGGGCAGTCCTTGCAGTCCTTGAACACCTTGCCCGGTTGTGGCGCGGCGGCCTGGGCCAGGCCCGGCAGCATTGCGCTGCACAGGGCCATCAGCGCCAGGGCGCTCAAGGGTTTGGGTCGGAATGGAATCATGTGGGCATCTCGTTCAAAGGGAAAAGTAAGCGTCACACCCGCTGGCGCAGCAGGGTCATGAACCGCTGGATTTCGTCGGCGTTGTTAAGCAGACCGGGCGAGGTGCGGATCACGGGGCCGACATCACGCTCCACTGCATCGATCACCACGCGGTGTTTCATCATATGGGCCACCACCGCGTCGCTGTCCTGGCCCTTGACCCGGAAGAAGGTGAAGCCCGCGGACAGCTCGGTGCTGCGCGGGGTGACCAGTTCGACTTGGGGTTGTGCCAGCAACTGGTCTTTCAATTCGGTATTCAGCGCCTGGATGCGCGCCTGCACGTGCGCCTTGCCCAACTGCAAGTGCAGCTTGAAGGCCTCGTCCGCCGCCCAGCGATGCTCAAAGGCGTGGTAACCGCCCGGCGTCATGCTGGTGGCGAAATCCTTGTCCTCGGAGAAGGTCGGCACCATGGGTGTCACGTATTTGTTCTCGGGGTCGCGGGCGCACACCAGGCCGGTGCCGCGTGGGCCGAACATCCATTTATGGGTGCCGGCGATGAAGAAGTCGCAGTGCATGTCGGGAAAATCGAGGTTTTCCACGCCGAAGCCGTGCACGCCGTCCACCACATAGAGGAGGCGGTCCTGCTCGTCGCGGTCGCGGTTGTGCTCGTCCACCCACTTGCCGATTTCGCCGATGGGCAGCTTCACGCCGCTGCCGGACTGCACCCAGGTCATCCCCAGCACGCGGGTGTTGGGGCGGATGGCGCGCTGGATATTGCCCAGCACTTCGTCGGCGGACACTTGGTTGGCATTGTCGAACAGCGTGATGCGACGGACCTGGGTGCCTTGATTGAGGACGCGATAATCCAGCACGTTCTGGGTAGCGTAATGCTCGTGAACGGTGGTCAGGATTTCCTGGTCGGGCCGCACCTTGATCCCGCCATAAATCATCGCCAGCCCTTCGGAGGTGCTGCCAGTCAGGGCGATCTGCGGGGGTGTGGCCTTCAGGTAGTGACCGGCCCATTCGCGCACCTGGCCTTCGCGCTTCCAGGTTTCCTGCAGGTCCCAGTCCATGGCCAGCCCTGGGTTGCGGTCGATCTGCGCACGGTAGCGCTCGATGGCCTCGCGTACCGGCTTGGGGTGCGAGGCCACCAGGAAATTGGAGAAATGCAGGTAATCCGGGTCCTGGTTGAACAGTTGCTTGAATCCCGTCCATGGGTCTTGCGTGGGGGCTGCCTGTGCGTGAGGCAGGATGGCAGCGCCAAGCGGCAGGCTGGCGGCAAATACCCCGGCCTGCTTGAGGAACGTACGGCGGTCGGTCATGGACTGGCTTCCAGGTGGTTAGCGGTTGGCCAATGGCTTGGCGGATTTTTGTACCTGGTCCCACACCCGCAGGAAGTTGCCTCCCCACAGCTTGGCGATATCGGCTTCGGAGTAGCCGCGCTGGATCAGCTCGGCGGTGACGTTGCGGATTTCGCCCACGTTGTTCCAGCCGTCGATGCCGCCGCCGTCGTTGAAGTCCGAAGACAGGCCGACATGGTCGATACCGATCTTGCGCACGGTGTAGTCGATCGCGTTACCCAGGTCCTTGAGGGTTGCCTTGGGTTCTTCTTCGAGGATGCCGTACAGCGCGCTGGCGTACTCGCCGAACCGCTGCTCGGGCCAAGCCGCGATGATGGGGTCGCCGGGCATCAGTGCCATGGCCAGGTTGGGCAGGGGCGGCAGGTCGAAGCGGGCGCGCAGGGCGTTGAGCTTGTCCTGGGTCGGCTGGCTCAGCGGGCGCAGGTAGGCGGAGAAGGCCACGATCTGCACCACGCCGCCGCTGTGCTTGATCAGCTGCAACTCCTTGTCGCTGAGGTTGCGCGGAATATCCACCGATGCTCGCGGTGCCGAGTGAGAAGCCACCATCGGCGTACGGCTCAGCTGTGCCACCTGCTCCAGGGCCTTGGTGGACATCTGCGACACATCAATGATCACACCCAGGTCGTTGAGGCGATGCACGGCTTGCTTGCCAATGTCCGACAGGCCGTCCAGGGCATCCGGGCTGTCATTGAAAAACGGCAGCGGGCGCGAGGAGTCCGACCAGGCGTTATTGCCCACATAACTGAAGCCGAACATGCGCATGCCGCGCGCGGCCCACAGGTCCAGTTGGTTCAGGTCGTTGCCCAGAGGGTAGGCGTTGAGCATGCTCATAAAGATCGCAAACTTGCCCTCGCCATGCAGGCGCCGGAAGTCATCCGGGGTGTAGGCAATGGCGACCTGGTTGGGGAAGTCGCGCACCATGGCGCTGATGATCTTGTAGCGCACTTCCTGTTCATGGCGTGCCGCTTCTACAAACCCTTCGGTGGGCTTGTGTGGTGCGTTGGGGCCGTTCCAGATCTCTGGCCAGCCGAAGATGGTCAACGCGGCGCCGGACAAGCGGCCACGACTGGCCTTGACCAGGTCGAATTGATCACTGCCGTCCTTGTCCGCTTCCTTGCCGGCGGTGCCGAAATCCACCGGCACGGTGATATGGCTGTCGAATGACAGCAGGCGGTCCTGCATTTCATTGGCCTGCTTGATCACCTCCAGCGGGTAGCCGGCATTGCCCCTGACCCAGTGATCCCAGGCCAGCAAGCCAGCGCCGACCGCCAGGGCCAGGGGCAGGCCGATGTACAGCGCCTTTTTCGAACGTGATTTTGTCATTGCCATCTCAGTCAGTTGAGGCCTTCGCTATCAGGGAGGAACGAGCAATGCGCGGGGAAATTTAGGCGGGCGAGGCGGCAGCGGTAAATTTCCCCTGTCAGCAAACGTTCTAGCTCTGATCAAGCCGTTTCCTAAGGTAGACAATGACCATCTCTCGACGTGGGTTCATCGCAGGCCTCGCGCTCACCGGCGCCGCTGTGCCGGCCGCCTTCTATGCCCATCGCGAGTGGACGCGTGAAGAATTCCCCATCACCCCCGGCGAAGCCACGGTGGATCTGGCTGACACTGCCGGCCAACACTTGGCCAATACCTTGCGCGGTGTCTGGAGCCTGCGCCTGGAAGGCCGCGACGCGGGCCTCAAGGGCCTGCCGCTGCAAGGTCTGGAGCTGCTGCTCGACATCGCACCCCGTGGCCGAGGCCTGCGCGGCTACCTCGACACTGCTGCGAACCTGCGTGCCGAAGGCGAACCACGTTATCGCGTATTGGGCGATTTGCTGACGGGCGAGGGCGCCTTGCTCTACTGGCGCCTGATCGACCGCGACGCGGCCGATGGCCGGCCCGCCTATGAATTCAAGATGACCCTCGATGAAGTCTGGGCCGACTTCGGCAACGCCGGCAGCGGCACCCTCAGCGGGCAGATCCTCGACCTTGATCGCCCCTTGGCGCTGACTGAGCGCGACAACCGTTTTGTCGCCCACAAACAACTGTTTCCCGAAGCCCGCCAGCGCATCGGCCATAACCCGACGCTGCTCGCGTGGCTGATTGCCCCCGAACACCGCCTGTTCCACCAGTTGTGGCACGCTACGCGCGACCAATGGCACAAACTCTCCGAAGAAAAGCGCGACGCCCTGCGCGGCATCGGCTGGCAACCCGGGCCCCGTGGCCAGGAGCGCGATGCCCGTGGCAAACGCAAAGACCGCAACGGCTCGGGTATCGACTTCTTCTTCATGCACCGGCACATGCTCGGCACCGCCCGTGCCATGCAGGATTTGCCCTCGTGGCCCGCCTTCCCCGAGCCGCAACCGGCGCTGGAACGTGATCGCCTGGGCTTTGTGCGCTACTTCGACAACCACGATGGCTTCGCGCTGCCGCCCACCTGGTCAGCCCCGGACGACAGCGAATACACCCAGTGGGTCAGCGACATCAAGTCCGAAGAGACCTACCACAGCAACTTCCAGGTCTGGGAGTCCCAATACCGCGACCCACGTTACCTGGCCAAATTCACGCTTGGGCAGTTGGGCTCGCAAATGGAACTGGGCCTGCACGACTGGCTGCACATGCGCTGGGCCTCGGTGCCCCGCGACCCCTCCAACGGCGCGCCAGTACCCTTTGCCCGTGACCCAGCAGACTTTTCCGCACGCTGGTATGCCGCTGAAAACGACTTCCTTGGCGACCCTTTTTCCTCCCACGTAAACCCGGTGTTCTGGCACTTCCACGGCTGGATCGACGACCGCATCGAAGACTGGTTCCGCGCCCACGAGCGCTTCAATCCAGGCGAAGTCAGCCGGCTGGAGGTCAACGGCGTGGCTTGGTTCGCACCCGGCCGCTGGGTCGAAGTCGGCGACCCGTGGCTCGGCCCGGACACCCATGGCTGCAGCACCACACCGGGCTTGCAGATGGGCAAGTCGATGGAAATGGACCCGGAGACCATGAAGCTCGCGTTGAGGATTACATTTGGCGCTGATGACGATGCGCTCAAAGGCTTGTTCAAGCGGGTGCCGAAGCGGCCTTGGTATGCGCGGCATTTGAAGGTGAAGGCGCGGGAGGTGTGACTGCGCACGCGTAAATTTCAATTTTTACGATATTGACCAGCGGTGGCGGGCAGTACTCTGCACCTGCCGCCGCTTCCGCCTCGGTGTCTGCTTGACGGTACGGAAGTGTTTCCTCCTGATTGGGCGGTTTAACTGTTCCTCCTTGATTGCCTCTTACGTTATAAACACAGCGCCTATAACGGTAAGAGAGTGTCCGCTTTTTGTTATTTTAATAAAACCTCCTACAGTGATTGCCTACAAATAGTTTGAAGCTCTGACGGATCTTTCTTGTGTTCGTAGTTAAATATTAAACGTTGATTGCGAGAGGGCCGATCTGGGCAATTTGTGGGAAGTTTCCGCAAAGCGCCTCGGAAAGCTCTTGCCCGTGATTTGGGGGTGGTAAATATAAAAGGCAATACTTCATTCTAAGTAGAAGGAGTTTGCCGGCGGCCGGGTAGTGCGTTGGCTTTTCCAGTAAGGAATCCATTTTCTCTCTATGGATTTCGGTCTTTATTTTTTCAATGGCTAACTGCGCTGTTGAAAAGGCGACTTACGGATGGAGTTATGACTTTAAGCAGCTTTCAAAATGAAGTACCCAAAGCCAGGATCAATATCAAGCTTGACCTGCATACCGGTGGTGCGCAGAAGAAGATTGAACTGCCACTTAAACTGATGCTGATGGGTGACTACAGCAACGGCCAGGAGCAACGTCCGCTGTCAGAGCGAGGCAAGGTCAACATCAATAAAAACAACCTCGACAGCGTCTTGGCGGACTTCTCGCCCAGCCTGAAGCTCGCCGTTCCCGATACGTTGAGCGACGAGGCATCTGATACGTCTGTCGAACTGAACTTTCACTGTATGAAAGACTTTGAGCCCGAGCAAGTAGCGAGGCAGATTCCGCAACTACGGGCCTTGTTGGCTATGCGCAACCTGTTGCGCGATCTCAAATCCAACTTGCTGGATAACGTGACCTTTCGCCACGAGTTAGAGCGTATTCTCAAAGATGATGCGCTCAGTGACGAACTAAGGGCGGAGCTGGCTGCCTTGGCGCCTGTGGAAGATCGTTGATTTAATTCATGCTTTTTAAAGGGAAGTGCCGTTATGACTGTAGAAGGTTCCAGCGAACAATCGCGCAGCGCTACTGTGTTAACTGAAGCGTGCGGTGGTATTTACGGTGCGCTGTTTAGCAAGATCAATCTAAACCCGATAGTAACGATGGGTGGTATAGAAGCGTTTCAAAACGCCGACGCGCTGTCTGAGGTATCAGCCGATGAGCGGGTGACCGCAGCGGTCAGCGTGTTTTTAAAGTTGCTTAAACAATCACCGCAGAAAGTAGAGCGTCTGGATAGAGTCCTGCTGGACGAACACATCGCCTCCCTGGACATGCAGATCAGCCGTCAACTCGACGCAGTCATGCATCATCCGGATTTCCAACGTGTCGAGTCGACTTGGCGTGGCGTGAAGTCGCTGATTGATCAGACGGATTTCCGTCAGAACGTGCGCATCGAACTGTTGGATATCAGTAAGGATCACCTCGTGCAGGACTTCGAGGATGCGCCGGAAATCGCCCAGAGCGGCTTGTATCTGCACACCTATACCCAGGAGTACGACACTCCCGGCGGTGAGCCGATTGCAGCAGCTATCTCCAACTACGAGTTTGACCGAAGCCCTCAGGATATCGCCCTGCTGCGCAACATTTCGAAGGTGTCCGCCGCCGCGCACATGCCATTTGTGGGCGCGGTCGGCCCAGCCTTCTTCGGCAAAGAGTCCATGGAAGAAGTTGCCGCGATCAAGGACATCGGCAACTACTTTGACCGCGCTGAATACATCAAGTGGAAGGCGTTCCGCGACAGTGACGATGCACGTTACATCGGTCTGACCATGCCACGCGTCCTCGGGCGCTTGCCCTATGGCCCCGACACCATTCCAGTACGTAATTTCAACTACATCGAAAGCGTCAAGGGTCCGGATCACGGTAAATACCTGTGGACCAATGCCTCATTTGCCTTTGCGGCCAACATGGTCAAAAGCTTCATCACCAATGGCTGGTGCGTGCAGATTCGTGGGCCGCAATCGGGCGGCGCGGTGACGGAGCTGCCGATCCATCTGTACGACCTGGGCACCGGTAATCAGGTCAAGATTCCTTCCGAAGTCATGATCCCGGAAACCCGTGAGTTCGAATTCGCGAACCTCGGCTTCATTCCGCTCTCGTACTACAAGAACCGCGACTATGCATGTTTCTTTTCGGCCAATTCCGCGCAGAAACCGGCGCTGTACGACACGGCCGACGCCACCGCCAACAGTCGAATCAACGCACGCTTGCCTTACATCTTTCTGCTCTCACGCATCGCCCATTACCTGAAGCTGATCCAGCGCGAAAACATCGGTACTACCAAGGACCGACGTCTGCTGGAGCTTGAGCTGAACAAATGGATTGGCGGGCTGGTGACCGAAATGACAGACCCCGGCGATGACCTGCAGGCCTCGCATCCACTGCGCGATGCCAAGGTGACGGTCGAAGACATTGATGACAATCCGGGCTTCTTCCGCGTCAAGTTGTACGCCGTGCCGCACTTCCAGGTCGAGGGCATGGACGTGAACCTGTCGCTGGTTTCGCAGATGCCCAAGGCCAAGGCCTGATTCAATCGTAGGGAAACGATGCCATGAAGATCGATCGCCCTTTATGGGCCGCCGGAGCATTGCTGTCGCCGCAGCAATTTCAGCAGCAGACACGCTACGAGGCTTGGACCAATAACCAGCTCGCTCTACTGACCTGGGTACATCCCTGGGGCGTTCAGGCTGTGGAGTTCGACCTGGATGCGTTGCGACTGGGCAAGCTCAAGGCCGCTCTGTTGCAAGTGCGAATGCCGGATGGCACATGGGTCGACACCGAATGCATGGATCGGCTGCCTCCCGCGTTGGAACTGGCGGCGCTGCTCACCGACGAGGTTCAGGAAGTGACCGTGCTACTGGCGCTGCCATTGGAGCAAGCCAACGGCAACAACTGCGTGTTTGAAGGCAGCAGAGTCGATCGGCCCACTCGTTATCGTCAGGACTGGCGCCAGGTTCAGGATATCTACGCAGACGAGGCCCAGTCGATTGGTGTGCTGGAACACGCGCTGAGCCTGCGCCTTCACAGTGACGATAACCCGGATTACGTAACGTGTCCGGTCGCACGTCTGGTGCGAGACGGGAAAGGGGCCTGGAGCCTCGACCTCGGTTTCGTGCCGCCATTGCTCAGCTTCGCCGCGCATCCTGGGCTGGTGAATCAACTGGACAACCTGTTGACCCAGTTAGCCGCCAAGCGGCAACGGCTCATGGGCATGCGGCGCGAAAGCAATCAGCGCATGGCCGACTTTGCGGTGGCCGATGTCTCGCTGTTCTGGCTGCTTAATGCGCTGAACACCTATCAGCCGGTGCTGGCGGATCTGCGTGCATTTGCGGCGCGTCATCCAGAGCATGTCTATCAAGTGCTGATCAAGCTGGCGGGCGGCCTGCTGACGTTTTCACTGGAGCACGATGTCGATGAAATCCCGGCTTATCGACACGCGCATCTGGAGGCCGTATTCCCACCCTTGATGCACAGCATTTCCCTGCTGCTGGAGGCCAGCCTGCCGTCGCGGGTCGTTGCCTTGCTACTGGAGGCGCGTGGGGCCAATCGCTGGCAAGTCACGCTCAATGACCCGCGCCTGCGTGAACGCAACGGTGCCGACTTCTATTTGTCAGTGCGTTGTCGGCTACCGGCGGCGCAGTTGCAGGATCAGTTCCCGCGCTTGTGCAAGATCGGCACGCCCGACGCTGTCAACTACCTGGTCAATGCGGCGCTTGATGGGGTGCCGTTGCAGTCGCTCAGCCATGTGCCAGCGGCGATTCCATTACGCCTGGAAAATCAATATTTCGCCCTGGACCTCGGCCATCCCAGTGGGCAGGCAATGCTGGACGAAGGCGTTTGCGCGTTCTACGTCCCCAGCACATTGGCCGACGTCAAGCTTGAACTGTTCGCGGTGCTGCGCTCATGAAAGTGACGTCTTTGGAAGAGCACAATTCGGCTGCGGTGGATATCGATGCGCTGCTGCAGGACACCTATCTGTTGGTGGTTGAGTTGCGCCAGGGAGCCTCGGTGCAGAACAGTCGGGAGTTGGAGCAGCTTTGCACGGCGCAAGTGGAGCAGGTGCGCCAACAGCTCAAGCTGGCGGGCCTTGGTCAACGCAGCATTGATCACATCAGCCATGCGCAATGTGCGTTGCTCGACGAGACGGTGCTGACCTGCGCCAGCGATGATGCGCGGGCGTCGTGGGCCAGCGAACCGCTGCAGGCCAAGTTTTTCAACCGTCACCAGGCGGGTGAGTTTCTTTATGAAGACATACGCGAAGTGCTGCGCGGGCCGGCACCTGATCGGCATGTGCTGACCGCATTCCAGCGGGTATTGATGCTGGGTTTTCGCGGGCGCTACCGTGACCTGGACGATCCTGAACGTGAGCAATTGCGGGTTGCCCTTGACGCGCAGGTCACTCCGCGCAAGGTCAGGCAAACCCTCGTTACGCAAGCGGCCCGCGCAGGCGTGCCTGCGTGCCTGTCCTGGCTGCACTCACCGCTGATCCAGATCCTGGCGATGGGCTTGTTGCTTGCGGCTACGGGATGGGGTTTGGATCAGTTGTTGAGCGATGCGATGGCTTCGCTTATGCCTGGTCAGGGGTGAGCGGACGATGACCTTCAACCTGCATCGAATTCTTTACCTGTGGGCGGGCTTATTGGCCTTGGCTTTACTGGTCATCATTCCGCTTGAACTGTGGGTGCGAGCGCTCGGGGTGTTGATCGCGGTGTGTTGTGTCGCCTGGGTCTGGGTGTCGCAGAACCGCCGAGCCGAGCGCCTGTCAGGGGCGTTTAGGTTGGCGGATAACGTGGCATTGCCTGTGACGTCGTTTCGTCACCCAGTGGTACTGGTCTGCGGAGACAGCCTGAACAATCTGTTCGGTGAGATCCCGGCCGAGCACTTGGCCCTGCGTGTTACGGCCTTGGGTTGCTATGTGCGTGTACCGAACGTGGAGCAACTGCCGGCTGTCACCGACGCACTGTTGGCGCTGCGTCCAGAGTGGGCAGGGCAACTGGGTGTGATGTATATCGTCAATCCAGGCGTTCACAGCGACGGTGCAATCCTCGCGGGTAAGGTGCGCGGTTTCAGCGATCAGCTTGCCCTGGCTCGCAAGCGTGGGAGCGCACTGCCACTATTGCTCGCAAGCTACCTGCAAACCTTGCAGGGCGAGGAGCCATGGTTCTGTTGGGACAACGGCCATGCCGAAGTCCGCGTCCATGACGCCGGTGCATGTGTCAGTTCGGATGAATGGCAGCGGCAGACCTCCGACAGGCTCCTACAGGCTGCGCGGATGCACGCGAGCGTACAGCTCAACAGCATTGTGGCCTGGTTGCATGAAGCGGTGCGGCCACACCTCGTCGCTCGAAACTCGCGCAATTGCCTGGCAACGACGTGGGTGATCAAACTGGTGCCGTCGCTGCCTCAGGCGGTACCCGAAAACCTTTGGCAGCAATGGTTGCACAGTAGGGTGGCGCTGGCGGATAACCGGCAGGTCATGACGGATGTGCTGTTGCCATTTCCCGATCCGTTGCTCAACCTCCTTGCGCTGCGACCGCTACGCACCCCACTGCAACGCGCAAGCGTCGTTGCGCTCTGGTTGTTCACCGGCGCGCTCGTCATCGCTCTGGCCAGCTCGGCATGGCAGAACACCCTGTTGGCGCGCCAGATCAGTGATGACCTGCGGCGCTATTCGGCTATACCTGTGCCGACCCAGCGTAATCAGCGTGAGTTTCTTTGGCGTGAAAATGCGCTGGGCGTACTCCGGCAGCACGCCCAGCGCCTGGACGCTTACTACCGGCACGGCGTGCCCTTGGCCTTTGGCTTGGGCCTGTATCGCGGCGAGCAGTTGCGCGCACCGCTCCAGGCGGTGTTGGCTGCCCACAGTGAGCCGCCACCGGCTACAAAACCCGAGCGGAGCGCCAGTTCAGTACGGCTGGACAGCCTGTCATTGTTCGCTCCCGGCAGCGCCCAGCTCAAAGCCGGCTCGACCCACGTCCTGATCAAAGCGCTGGTCGATATCAAGGCTCAGCCAGGTTGGCTGATCGTTATCGCGGGACACACCGATGCCACCGGCGATTCCGAAAAAAACCTTCGACTTTCCCACGCCCGTGCCGCCGCCGTGCACGCCTGGATGCAGCGCATGGGGCGTATTCCTGCCAATTGCTTTGCGGTGCAGGGCTTCGGCGCCACTTATCCGATAGCGAGTAATGACACCGAGGCGGGGCGTGCCGCCAATCGCCGCGTCGATATCCGCCTGGTACCAGAGGCCGGGGCCTGCGAGCTCGCGACCCCTGGTCCGAACAGACAACCCCCTGTCGCATCCCGCGACGTTTAACTTCCTGAGAAAAGGAGCTTCACATGGCAATTCCCGTTTACCTCTGGCTGCAAGACGATGGTGGTGCCGAAATCAAAGGCTCGGTGAATGTCGATAAGCGTGTGGGCAGTATCGAGGTGGTCGCCCAGGATCACAGCCTGTACATCCCCACCGACAACAACACCGGAAAGCTGACCGGCGCGCGGGTTCATACCCCCTTTCTGTTCTCCAAGGAGATCGATGCGTCCAGCCCCTACCTCTACAAGGCCGTGACCACCGGGCAAACCCTCAAGAGTGCCGAGTTCAAGTGGTACCGCATCGACGATGCCGGGCAGGAAGTCGAGTACTTCATCACCAAGCTGGAGAACGTCAAGGTGGTGAAAGTCGCGCCGAAAATGCACGACGTCAAAGACCCGAGCAAAGAGAAACACAACCATCTGGAACAAATTGAGTTGCGCTACGAGAAGGTCACCTGGACCTACAAGGACGGCAACATCATCCACTCCGACTCCTGGAATGAACGCCAAAGCGCTTGATACGTATGGAGCAGCAGGCGCGCTTTCGCCTGCTGGCCCCGGTGTGCTGGGTTGAGCGCCTGCTCGCGGACGTTCAGCCAATCACATCGATTCCAGACGCCATTTCTTAATGAATCTTTGCACAAGGACGCAACCGTATGGCCCCCAACTCCACCCGCTTGCTTCGCCGTCTCAACCCCTACTGCGCCCAGGCATTGAGTGCAGCGGCTTCGTTGTGCCAGAACCGGGCACATGCGCAGATCAGCATTGAGCACTGGTTGCTCAAGTTGCTGGGGCAGGGCGAAGGTGACCTGACGGTGATCGCCCGTCGCTACGAGTGGAATCTGGAGGCGCTGTGGTACGGGTTGCTCGAACATATTGATCAGCTGCCGCGTAGTGTGCAGAGCAAACCGCAGTTGTCGCAGCCATTGCAGCAACTGATCCGTGATGCCTGGGTGCTGGCCTCGCTGGACGATAACAACGACAACCTTCGCTCAGTGCATCTTCTGAGCGCGCTGATGGAAACACCAGGCCTGTTGGCGTGTGAGTCCGCCTGGCCTTTGCTCAGCCTCAGCCACGTCCAGTTGCAGCGTCTCTCGGGACTGTTGGATCACACGTCCGAGGAGTGTCCGCAACTGCAAGCACCTGCCCAGTCGGGGAGTGCCGCCGACATCTGCGGCGAGCTCGCCACAGCTCCACCCCGTGTCAGCCAAGAGGGTTCATTGCAGGCAGTGCTGGACAGATTCACCCACGACCTCACTGCCCAGGCGGCGCAAGGCAAGATCGACCCGGTATTTGGCCGCGACGACGAAATTCGGCAGGTCATCGACATCCTAAGTCGTCGGCGCAAGAACAATCCCATTCTGGTGGGCGAGCCTGGTGTCGGCAAAACAGCACTGGTTGAAGGCCTGGCCTTGAGCATCGCCCAAGGCAGGGTGCCGGACAGCCTCAAGTCGATCAGTGTGCGCACCCTTGACCTGGGCTTGTTGCAAGCTGGGGCCGGGGTCAAGGGCGAATTCGAACAGCGCCTGAAAAACGTGATCGACGCCGTACAGCAATCCGAAAGACCTGTGCTGTTGTTTATCGACGAGGCCCATACCCTGATCGGCGCCGGCAACCAGGCCGGCGGGGCCGACGCAGCCAACCTGCTCAAGCCGGCTTTGGCCCGTGGCGAATTGCGCACCATCGCCGCGACCACCTGGAGCGAATACAAACAGTATTTTGAGCGCGACGCCGCCCTGGAACGGCGCTTCCAAAGGGTCAAGGTTGAGGAGCCGGATGACGCGAATGCTTGCCTGATGCTGCGAGGCCTGAAGGCGCGTTACGCCAACCATCACGGTGTGCACATCCAGGATACGGCGGTGCAGGCGGCTGTCAGTCTGTCGCGACGCTACCTGACCGGCCGGCAACTGCCCGACAAAGCGGTCGACCTGCTGGACACCGCCAGTGCCCGCGTGCGCATGAGCCTGGACTGCGAGCCGCAGGCGCTGGCCCACCTGGGCGCCCGGCAAGTGGCCCTGGAACTGGAGCGGCAAGCGCTGGAGCAGGATCAGCGCATGGGCGGCCAGGAGGCTGATGCGCGCCTGGCAGTGATCGCCGCACAACACGCCGAGCTGCAACGCCAGTACCTCGATCTGGAGCAGCAATACCGACAGGAACTCGACGTCACCCAACAGCTGATTGATGCACGTCAGGCCCAGCCACCGCAGCGTGAGACCTGCGAGCAACTACAGCAGCAGTTGAGCGAGATCCAGGGCAGCCAACCGCTGCTGTCGCTGGATGTGGACGCGCGCAGCGTTGCGCACGTGATTGCCGATTGGACTGGCGTGCCGCTGGGCATTCTGCTCAAGGACGAACAGGCCAACCTGCTGATGTTGGAACAGCGACTGGCAGAACGTGTGATCGGGCAGGCTTCGGCACTGAACGCCATGGCGCAGCGCCTGCGGGCGGCCAAAACCGGGCTCACCGATGACAAGGCGCCGCTGGGTGTGTTCCTGCTGGTCGGCACCAGCGGCGTGGGCAAGACCGAAACGGCCCTGGCCTTGGCCGATAGCCTGTTCGGTGGCGAAAAATCGCTGATCACCCTCAACTTTTCCGAGTACCAGGAAGCCCACACCGTCAGCCAGCTCAAAGGTTCGCCACCCGGCTACGTCGGTTATGGCCAAGGCGGGGTTTTAACCGAAGCGGTGCGGCAAAGGCCCTACAGCGTCGTGCTGCTCGACGAAGTGGAAAAGGCTCATCGCGACGTGCTCAATCTGTTTTATCAGGTCTTTGATCGCGGCTTCATGCGCGATGGCGAAGGCCGTGAGATCGACTTTCGCAACACCGTCATTCTCATGACCTCCAACCTCGGCAGCGAGCTGTTGCACCGCTGTGTGCAGGCGCAACCCGACGCACCGGACAGCATGCTGTACGAACGACTGCGGCCGATCCTGAGCGACCACTTCCAGCCGGCGCTGCTGGCGCGCTTCCAGACCCTCATCTATCGCCCGCTGCAAGCCGATGCGCTCAAGCGCATCGTCGCCATCAAGCTGGCCCAGGTTGCCAAACGCCTGCAACGCCACTACGGCCTGGAGTGCCGGAGCGACGACGCCCTGAACGACGCGCTGGTTGCCGCCTGCCTGCTGCCTGATTCGGGTGCACGCAATATCGACAGCCTGCTCAACGAGCAAATCCTGCCGGTACTCAGCCAGCAACTGTTGGAGCGTGGAGCAGCACAGCAACGCCCCCAGGGTGTGCGCTTCGGTTATAGCGCCGAAGACGGTATCAGCCTGCACTTCGACGATCTTCCAGGCACGGTTCAGGCCGTCGCCTCGCAGGTGTGAACATGCTGACTTTCTTTGACCACAGCCGCCACACCCTGAGCGTTCGCAACGTCAACGCCCACCTCGACGTCCTGGCCTTCAAAAGCCAGGAACGGCTAAGCGAACCGTTCGCCTACCACATCGAATTCACCAGCACCGAACGTGACCTCGCCGCCGAAACCCTGCTCGGCCAGCACGCCCGCTTCAGCCTGCACGCCCCGGCGCAAAAACTGCCCTTGCTGGGGCTGACGCCGCCCCCCATCAAGCCCCTGCGTACCCTGCGCGGCGTGGTCACCGGCTTCAGGCGCCAGTGCGGCTCCAACGACCAGGCCAGCTATGAAATCACCCTGCAGCCACGCCTGGC